>NZ_JAMYPW010000060.1:0-29548 GCF_040320565.1 Mesorhizobium sp. M0664 | reverse complement strand
TCGCTCCTTCGCTCAACTGCCTCTCCAAAGAATCCTTTCTCAGCCCAAACTCAACCCCAAAATCGCCATATGCGATTCCCCTGCCTCGAGGGGGGAGATTAACGCTGGTTCTCCGACAGCTTCGACCGCAGCCACCGCCCAAACGCCTCCAGCACCGGATGCGCCGCCTTGGCGTGCTCGGAAACCAGAAAATACGAGCGCGGTGAATTGATCGCTATGTCGAAGGGGCGGACCAGCCGGCCTTCGCTCAGTGCCCGGCCGCTGGTCAGCTCGTCGCCCATGGCGATGCCCTGGCCGGCGATCGCCGCCGAAAAGACCAGGTTCATGTCGGAAAAGAAGATGCCGCCTTCCGGGTCGGGGTTCTCGACCTTGGACAGCGCCAGCCAGCGCGCCCAGTCCTCGGTATCGCCGAGATGCAGGAGATTGGCGCGCAGCACGTCGGCCGGCTTGGAGAAGCCGCCGATCTTGTTGAGCAGCGTCGGGCTGCACAGCGGCGTAAAGGAGATCCCGCACAACAGCTCGACCGCGCGGTTCGGCCAATTGCCGACGCCGAAGGTGATGAAGGCATCGGCCTCGGCATTGCTCACGTCGTCGAGACGGCGCGGCGTCAGGATGCGCAGCGCGACATCGGGGTACATCTGCCGGAACTCGCCGATATGGGTGCACAGGAACAGCGAGGCGAAACCCGGCGTACAACTGACGCTGAACGAGCCGCCGATGCCGGTGCCGGCATGGCGTGTCACCGCGTCGCCCAGCACCGTCAGCGCCTTGCGCACGTCGCTGGCATAGCGCTGGCCGCGCGGCGTCAGCGCCACGCCCTTGCCAATGCGCTCGAGCAGGTCGAAGCCGAGATCGCGTTCGAGCAGGCGAAGCTGATGGCTGACTGCGCTGCGGGTCAGATGCAGTTCGTCGGCGGCGCGCCAGACGCTGCCGTGGCGGGCAAAACTGTCGAGGGCGCGCAGCGCCTGCGTCGAGGGAATTCTCAAGAGGTGAACCGAATTTGCATGAGCCGGGAAAACATATCACTTTTTGGCGGGGCGCTTCACTGCTTTCTTTCCACCATGGAGAAACCGGTGACCTCCGCGCAAGCGACCGCACTTGCCTGTCTGGACGACATCCAGCCGTCGCTGTCGGCGTGGACGCGGACAATCTTCGACTTCGGCGAGACCGCCTGGCGCGAATACCAGTCGGCCGCCTGGTATGTCGAGCATCTGAAGCACGAAGGCTTTTCCGTCGAGGAAGGTTCTGGCGGCATGCCGACCGCCTTCTGCGCCCACTGGACCAACGGCGCGGGGCCGACCATCGGCCTGTATGCCGAGTATGATGCAGTGCCCGGCAATTGCCAGGATGCTGCGACGGTGAAGCGACCGCGCCCGGGCCTCGGCGAACAGGCTGGCGGCCACACCGATCCGCATTCCGGCCTCGGCATTGCCAGCCTCGGCGGGCTGCTGGCGACCAAGGCGGCGATGCAGCGCCACGGCATATCAGGCACGCTGCGCTTCACCGGCGAGCCGGCGGAGAAGGTGCGCGGGTCGAAGCCGATCCATGCCGCGAAGGGCTATTACGATGGGCTAGCGGGCATGGTCTCCTTCCATCCTTTTTATATGCTGCCGCTCTGCAATACCGCGCGCTGGGATACGCATTGCGGTGCGGCCTATGCGATGATCTACCGCTTTGTGTGCGACGAGCCGGAACATTGGGCGAGGGCGGCAGGCGGCGCAGCACCCATCCCGCAGGCGCATTCGGCAGTCAGGGCGCCCGGCGCCAACGACGCGCTGATGATGATGTATATGGCGTCCAAGGCGCTGCGCGATTCCATGCTGCCGCATCAGGGCGGCTGGTCGATCAGCGAGGCGATCCTGACGGCGGGCCAGGCGACCGCCGACAATCTGCCGGCCGGGCTGGCCGAGATCCAGTACATGATCCGCGTGCCGACGCTGGCGATGGCCGAGCAGGTCACCGCCGTGCTCGACCGCAATGCGGAAGCCGCAGCCAGGATGAGCGGCTGCCGCCATGAGCGGCACTGGGTGTCGAAGTCGCGGCCGGGGCTGGCCAATCACGTCATGGCCGGTATTGCCTTCGACGCGCTGGCGGCGGTCGGGCCGCCGTGCTGGGACGAGACGGCCAAGGCGATCGCCCGCGAAGTCCAGCTCAATGCCGGGGGCGAGGCGACCGAGGAACCATTCATCGACGAACTGGAGCGGCTGATTGCACCACAGGCGGCCGAGGCGCTCCTGCGCCGCGACCTGCCGCCTTGGCAGCTCAATTCGACCTCTGACGATTACACCGACATGTCGTGGCATACACCGACGGCACGATTCTACGTCGCCCGGCCGGCGCTGCGATCCGAGAACGGCCACGCGTTTCCGTCCTGGGCTATGAATGCGCTGGGCGGCATTTCTGCCACCATCGACCCGATGGTCATCTGCGCCGCAAAGACGGTCGCGCTGGCAGCACTTCGCCTGTTGGAAGACGATGCCGCGCGCAACGCGGCGATGGATGAATTCGTCGCCCGCACCGGCGGCGGCATCGGCGGCTCGAACTGGATCGCGCCGCTCTGCGACTACGATCCGCCCATCGGATTTCGCTGGCCGGAATACATCACCACCCCGCGCGGACGGGATTGGTGGATACCAGGCAACCAAGCCGCATGATCAACCAAGCCGCCCTTCACGAGGAGAAACCCCATGACCGTCCATGACCGCATCGTCGCCGAGGCGTTTTCGCTGCAGCACCGCAACCCGGCCGGCGGAACCAAGCCGCTGACCGCCTGGGGCTTCGCCAACGAGACCGACGTGCTGACCGACGTGCTGCTCGGCTCGCCGAATTTCCTGCGCCATCTCTCGACCAGCTCGCTGTCGCGCAAGCATCTGCGCGAAGCGCCATGCAACGTCCAGATCGCGCAGGCGCAGCACAAGGACTTGGTCGCCGCCTATGAGCATTTCGGTGTCAACATCCACTGGCACGAGCCGACGCCGGAGTTGCCGATGCAGGTCTACTCGCGCGATTCCAGCGTCATGACGCCGTACGGCGCCATCATCACCGCCATGTCGCAATGGTGGCGGCGCGGCGAGAACTACGCGGCGATCCGCACCTATAAGAAGCTCGGCATCCCGATCTACGACATGGTCACCGCGGGCACGTTCGAGGGCGGCGACTTCAACGTCATCGAGGACGGCGTCGTGCTGATCGGCTGCGGTGGCGCCCGCACGCAGGAGGAGGGCGCGCGCCAGGTCCAGGCCTGGTTCGACAAGGAGGGCTGGGAGACCCGCATCGCCTTCATCGACGAGTATTACGTCCATATCGACCTGATGGTGGTGCCGATCGCCGAAAAGCTGACCGCCGTCTGCCTTGCCTGTACAGAGCCCGGCATCGTCGACTGGCTGAAGGGCAAGGGCCACGAGATCATCGACGTGCCGTTCCAGGATACTATGGCGCTCGGCTGCAACTTCATGTCGCTGGGCAAGGACAGGGTAATCGCCCCGACCTCGAGCCAGACACTGATCGGCCAGCTCAAGGCGCGCGGCTTCGAGGTGGCGGCCATCGACATGAGCGAGATCTCGAAGACCGGCGGCGGCATCCACTGCATGGCGCAGGCGCTGAAGCGCGAGCCGGCCTGAGGGGCCGGCCTAGCCCGGCCGCTTGCGCGAAAGCGCCATTGTCAGCACCGTCGATCCCGCCCGGCGTGCGGCGCGCGCCTACAGCACGACGAGCTTTCCCTTGCGCAGACGCCGGGCGCAACGATAGACGAGGTCGGCAGCGACCATGTCTTCCATCGCAATGCCCATCGCCTTGTAGGTGGTGATCTGTTGATCCGAAACGCGGCCCGGCGCGCGGTCGAGCAGCATGGCGCCAAGCTCGGTGCCGAAATCCGGGTCGAAGCCGGCAAGCTCGCAAGATCCGACCGGGGTCGGTCTGAATGCATCCTTGGTTTCGACAAAAAGACTGGATCTGCCGATGAGCTCGATCGGCATTTCACCGCCGGGCGGCGCCACCCCGACCGAGGAGACATGCGTGCCCGGCTGGACCCAGCCTGCGTCGATCACCGGCTGGTAGGAGTGGGTCGCCAGGCACACCACGTCGGAACTGCGCACTGCCGTCTCGAGATCGGCGACCGCCACCACCGACGGATGCAGCCGGGCAAGCGCTGCCGCATCGTCGAAGCTCTTCGAAGCGACACGGATTTCGGCAAAGTCGCGCACCAGCGGCAACAGATGCAGGTGCTGGTTGGCCTGCACGCCGGCGCCGACCACGGTCGCTATCCTGGCATCCCGGCGCGCAAGCGCGCGCACCGACAGCACGGCGGAGCCGGAGGTTCGCACCGCGGTTATGAAGGTGCCGTCCATGATGCAGACCGGCAGGCCCGACAGCGGATCGAACAGGCTGATGGTGGCAAGGTGGCTGGGCAGGTTCTTGGCCAGGTTGCCTTCGAAGACGTTGACGATCTTGACGGTCAGGTTCATGCCCTCCATCCAGGCCGGCATGGCGAGGCTGTAGCCGGCCTCGGGGATGTCGAGCTGTGGTCGGGGTGGATTGACGACCTTGCCTTGTGACAGCACCTTGAAGCCGTCTTCCAGAACATCGAGAAGCTGGCTGAGGTCGATGCATGCCATCACGTCGGCTTCGCTCAGCACCAGGATCTCGGTCGCTCCCTTGCTGATTTCCGCCGCACTCCTGCCGGCTGGGCTGAACGCTTCCTTGGTCATCCTGCACTCCTGTGTTCGAAATCGGCTCACCACGTTTGCTTTCAGCGGTGAGGGAAGCGCAGGCTATTGCGAGGTTTTATGTTGTGAAATACGTTGATTTCGGTGTCTCTGCGTGAAATCAACACGCAAATCCCTTAGATAGCGTGGATTGTGAAATGAGCGACCTCGACCAGATAGACCGCAGCCTGCTCCGGTTGCTGCAGGAAGACGGACGCCGGACGACGCTTGATCTTGCCGGGCGTGTCGGGCTGTCTCCGACCGGAACCAGCCAGCGGGTTAAGCGCCTGTTCCGCGACGGGTTCATCACCGCGGTCAGGGCCATGCTCGATCCGCGCAAGGTCGGCCGGGGAACGCTGGTGTTCATCGAGGTCCGGCTTGACCACACGGCGCCTCATGTCTTTGACCGCTTCGCCGAAGCCGTGGCGAAAGCTCCGGAGGTTCTGGAGTGCCATATGGTGGTTGGCGGTTTCGATTATCTGGTCAAGGCGCGGATCGCCGATATGGCGGTGTTCCAGGATTTCCTGCAGCGGATCATCCTGCCGCTGCCCGGCGTGCGCGAAACGCACACGTTCGCCTCCATCGCCGATGTCAAGCCGAACGCCCTTTTGCCGGTGTGATCGGGTAGAGGAGGGGAACGCTGTTCAGGGCGACCTGCATCGCATCTTCGCCATCTAATCGCTCCCCCCTGGCGCGCCTTCAGGTGCAGCGATGCCGGAGACCGGCTCTAGCCTTGCTGGGTCAGCAGGTTTGCGTCGCGTGCGAGCCGCCACTCACCATCCGCCTCCTTGCGCAGGAGCGTCAGCGCATATCCCGATCGATGGACCGGCTCGCCATTCGGCGGGGTCGCGGTCATATTGATGCGGCTGCGGATGAAGGCCCAAGTGCCGAGAAGCTGTAGTTCCACGATATCGCTCGTGCCGTCGATATGAACGCCGGCCGTCTCCCGCGCGGCTGCCGCGAAGATCTCCTTGTCGAAGGGTTCCCGGCCGGGAACCATGAAGATCGCGTCGTCCGTCATTAAGCTGAGGACGGTCGCGATGTCTCCACGCTTGCTCGCATCCATCCACGTCTCGACCAGCTTTCGGATTGCTTTTTCGTCGCCCGTCATCCGTTACCTCCCTGGCATCTCGCCGTCATCGATGGCGCACGGCGCTCCTTCCTCGCTGCTACATAGGGCTTAGATCGCTCTCGTCATCGATTGCAGTGCGTCGCGCCGCGGGTAGCACGGTCAGCGAGCCGGCAGGTTCGCGCCCTCCATGCCTATCGCCAGCCACCGGAGGCGGTGATGCGCTCGCCGGTCAGCCAGGACGCTTCGTCGGAGGCGAGGAACACCGCGACGCGGGCGACGTCGTCGGGCAGGCCGAAGCGACCGAGCGGCGTCATGGCTATAATCTGGTTCTCGAATTCGCTGCCGACGATGCCGATGCGCGCGAGGCCCTCGGTATCGATGCCGCCGGGCGCGATGGCGTTGACGCGGATGTTGCGTGCGCCGAGCTCCCGCGACATCGACAGCGTGATCGTGTCCACCGCACCTTTGGTCGCGGCGTAGACGAGCGAGTTCGGCTGCGGATTGCGGCTGGCGACCGAGCTTATGTTGATGATGCTGCCGCCGCCCGCGCCAAAATGCTTCACTGCTGCTTGCGTGGTCAGAATGATGCCCAACACATTGATGTCGAACTCGCGGTGAAACTCGGCCTCGGTAACCGCTTCCAGCGGCTCGAATGCGAAGACTCCGGCATTGTTGACCAGTATGTCGAGCCCGCCAAACTCCAATTTCGCCGCCTCGAACAGGCGGCGCACATCAGCCGCTTGCGACACGTCGCCCTGGACGGCGACGGCGCGGCCGCCACGGTCGTCGATCTCGGCGACAACGCGGTCAGCGCCTTCCCGTGACGAGGCGTAGTTGACGACCACTGCGGCGCCGGCCGTGGCAAGACTCTTGGCGATGGCGGCGCCGATACCCTTGGAGGCGCCGGTGACGATGGCGACCTTGCCGTTCAGCTTGCTCATCAAATCTCTCCTTTGTTGACGATGAGCGTATTTAATCATGATCGAAACGCGTATTATGGTGCCCGCAATCCGATCTTTCGTGCCTGGAATTCCGGAATGACCACCATCCTCGAAAAGACCGCCGGTCTCGTCGCCTTCGTCCGCACGGTCGATGCCGGCTCGTTCGATGCCGCCAGCCGGCTGGTCGGCTCCAGCCCGTCGGCAGTGTCGAAAAGCGTGGCGCGGCTCGAGCGTCGGCTCGGCGTCAGGCTGATCCAGCGCTCGACGCGCCGGCTCGGGCTGACCAGCGAAGGCATCGCCTATTACGAGCGCGTGGCGCCGCTGCTCAGGGCGCTGGACGATGCCGAAGACATCGTTCAGATGGCCGATACGGCGCGCGGCCTGCTGCGCGTTACAGCGCCGGTCGAGCTTGGGCGTGGCCTGATCGCGGCATGGGCGCAAGCGTTCCTTGCGCAGCACGGCGCAGTCAAACTGGAGCTCAGCGTCACCGACCGTCACGCCGATCTGATCCGCGAAGGCTATGACGTTGCGGTGCGCATGGGGCCGCTCTCAGACACCGGGCTCGTCGCGCGCAAGATCGCCAATCTGCCGATCATGCTGGTGGCCTCACCGGCCTATGTCGAGCGGCGCGGCCGTCCGGCATCGGTCGAGGATTTACGGGACCATGAATTCGTCCGCCACCAGATGGCTGGCCGGCCTTATCCGGTCACATTTGCCGACGGTACGATGATCGTGCCGGATGGGCGGCTCGATACCGATGACGGCGGCGCCATCCGCAATGCCGCACTTGCCGGCACCGGCATCGCGCATCTGATGCGGTTTGCCGTGCAGAACGATCTCGACACGGGTCGCCTGGTCCGCATCCTGCCCGACGTGGCGATGCCAACCATGCCGGTGCACATCGTCCATGCCTACGGGCGGCAGCTGCCGGTCCGGGCGCGGCTGTTCGTCGACTTCCTGGTGGGCCAAATGGCGGCACTGACGCGATAGGGCAGACGCGGTCTGACGCAAGCACCCAGCTTTTGGCAGAGACCAACCGTGCCGGCCGGCGCGAACCACCCTTACCCGAAGCTAGAACGTGATCTTCACTGAATCGGCGCTGCGGTTGGCCGCGCCGTGGTGGACGGCCTCGATGTTGTTGCCGTCGGGGTCGAGCAGGAAGGCGGCGTAATAGCCGGGATGGTAGGATCGTTCGCCGGGCGCGCCATTGTCGGTGCCGCCGCCGTCGAGGCCGGCCCTGTAGAATGCGTCGACCATGGCGCGGTCATTTGCCTGGAAGGCCAGGTGGTGGCGGCCGGTCAGCTTTCCCAGGGCCGCCGGGCTGTCGGGGCTGGAAATGAACAGCTCGTCGGCCCAGAAATAATTATTGCCGGCGCCACCGATCGGTATGCCGAGCACGTTGAGAACCGCCTCGTAGAAACGACGGCTGGCCGCAAGATCCCTGACCACCAGCTGGAGGTGGTCGATGAGACGGCCGCGATGAAGTTCCTGATTTGCCATGCTTGACAGCTCCTGATCGCCGGTTGGAAATCTAGCTTCGAATGGTGCGCGGTCAATCCAGAAAGCCGTGGAATGGCGCCGTCGCGCCGACTGGATAAAAATGCAACCGGATTGTCGGATTCAAGACATGTCCAACGTCCTTCGGACGCAAGCGGCTCGGCGGAGCTCGAAAAGGTCGTGCCGTATCAACGCTTCCGGCATGGGAGAAAAGTGAAATGAGCCTTCCCTATCGTTGGGTTGTCGTCACGGCTGGCGCGCTGATGACCTGTGTCGCCCTCGGGGCGATGTTCTCGCTGGCGATCTTTCTCGAACCGATGGCGCTCGACACACAATGGTCGCGCGCCGGCATATCGAGTGCGATGACGCTGAACTTCCTGGTAATGGGCCTCGGCGGCTTCGCCTGGGGCGCCATTTACGACCGCTTTGGCGCCCGCATCGTCGTCATGACCGGCGCCGTGCTGCTCGGCCTGGCGCTGGTCCTGGCCAGCCGCACCGGTTCGCTGCTCGTTTTCCAGTTGGCCTACGGCGTGCTCGTCGGCCTCGCGGCAAGCGCCTTCTTCGCGCCGATGATTGCGCTGACCTCCGCCTGGTTCGACACGAACCGCAGCCTCGCCGTCTCGCTGGTCTCGGCCGGCATGGGCGTGGCGCCAATGACCATCTCGCCCTTCGCCCGCTGGCTGATTTCGGCCTACGACTGGCGCACCGCAATGTTCGACATCGGCATAACCGCGTGGGTGCTGCTACTGCCGGCCGCGCTTCTGGTGCGCCAGCCGCCCAAGCCCGCTGCCGACGGCGCTGCCCCAAGCGTTGCCGCCGAGGGTGCCGGCATGACGGTTCCGCAGGCGCTGCGCTCGCCGCAATTCATCGTGTTGGGACTGACCTTCTTTGCCTGCTGCGCGGCGCATTCCGGGCCGATCTTCCACATGGTGAGCTATGCCATGCTGTGCGGCATAGCGCCGATGGCGGCGGTCAGCATCTACAGCATCGAGGGCCTGGCAGGGCTGGGTGGCCGGCTGCTTTACGGCGTGCTTGCCGATCGGTTGGGCGTCAAGCCGGTGCTGATCACCGGGCTGGCCATACAGGCCGTGGTCATCGCAGCCTATCTGGCGGTCAGCGAGCTTGGTCAATTCTACACGCTCGCCGTCATCTTCGGCGCCACCTATGGCGGCGTCATGCCGCTCTATGCGGTGCTGGCGCGCGAATATTTCGGCCAGCGCATCCTCGGTACGGTGTTCGGTGCAGTAACCATGCTGTCCAGCCTCGGCATGGCTTTCGGCCCGCTCGCCGGCGGCATGGTGTTCGATGCCTATGCCAGCTATTCCTGGCTGTTCATCGGCTCGGCCCTTGTCGGGCTTGGCGCGATGGCGATTGCGATCGCCTTCCCGCCGCTGCCGCGCAGGGAGTTGCAACCGGCTTAAAGCAGGATCGGTGGAAAAGGGCGGCCGCTTGGATGGCAAGCGGCCGCGATCCAAAAATAGCTGGCAGTGTTTGTTCGGCATTATGAAACGCGAATTGCTATGCAAGCAGAGGCACCACCTCGGCGCCGTCAAGCGTGTAGCGCGCATAGCGGAAATCGCGAATTCTCGCCAATCTGTCGCCGGCCCATTCCAGCAGGATAAAGTATTTTAGCCCTCCGGCCGAGTCGTCCGGATCGATCACCAGAATGGCTGGCTGCCGATCCACCAGGCCTGGAAGCAGCCGCCAATCGTGGATACCCGCGTAATTGTGGAAGTACCGGCCCACTTTCGTGCGGCCACTCGCCCGGAGCCGGTTGACGAGGTCAAGCCGGACGTCCTCGGCCAGCATGTCGCGGATCGCATCGAAGTCGCGGGCGTTGAACCGCTCTACATAGGCTGCCAGACGCGCCTGCTCGGGCTCGGCCAACACCGGCACAGGCCGATCGTCAGGCTCGCCGGCGACCTGGCGCAGGTGCAGACGGCCGCGATGCAGTGCGGCTTTCACCGCCGGAACGCTGCTGTCGATAATGTTGCCGATCTCTTCGATCGTATAGCCGAGCACATCCATGAGGATGACGCTGCTACGCTGCGCCGCGGGCAGGCGCATGAAGGTCTGCAGGCTTGCGGCTGCAGTGTGTCGACCCTCGGCCGACATACCGGGGTCAGGGATCATATCGATATCCTCAACGACATGCGCGGCATCCAACCTGGCACGACGGCGTAGGTGGTCGAGCGCGGCATTGTGCGCGATGCGAAACAGCCAGCCCTCGACATTGGCTATCGGCCCGGTCCCGGGGAACGCCTCGAGCGCCTTGACCGTAGCTTCCTGGACGACATCCTCGGCATCGATCACCGAACCGGTCATGCGGGCACAATAGCGGTGCAGTTTCGGCCGCAATTCGCCGAGCAGCCGGTCAAATGGCTCCCGTCCTTCTAGCGTGCCGGTTGCGGATCCGGTCATCGCACAAGGATCAATTTCATGCGTATCTCCCAGGCAAGGCGCGGGTCATCAGGCGCAGCGTCTTATAGACGCTCGACGATGGCAAAAGGATTCGGTCGAAAAAACTTTGTTTGGCTGGAATCCTTTGATGGTTCCTACGCGTCTCTGGATCACGGGCCCGTCAACCTGGCGGGCCCTTTGTTCAAGCCGGAGGCGCCATAATCATGAGCAAGCAAAGTGCGGGATCAACGAAGGTCTGGGTTCTCGCCCTCACGTCGATAGGCTCCTTGATGGTCGTTCTCGATGCGATGGTCGTGGCGACGGCATTGAGCACGATGCGCGTCGAGCTCGACGCCTCGCTGGAGACGCTGCAATGGACGATGAACGCCTATAATTTGAGTTTTGCCGTCCTGCTCATGACCGGGGCTGCGCTCGGTGACCGGTTCGGCCGCCGCCGTACGCTCGTTGCCGGATTGGCGTTGTTCGTCGCAGCGTCGGTTGCGTGCGCGCTCGCTGGCAATGCCGGATTGCTGATTGCGGCCCGTGCGGTCCAGGGCGCAGGTGCCGCGATGGTCATGCCGCTGGCCATGGCGCTGCTGAGCGTCGCTTTTCCTCCGGAGGAACGAGGCAAGGCGCTGGGTATCTTCAGCAGCATCACCGGCCTGGCCCTGATCATCGGCCCGATAGCGGGCGGTGCGATTTCCGAAGGCCTCTCCTGGCACTGGATCTTCTGGCTCAATGTCCCGGTCGGCATCGTTCTCATCCCGCTGGTGCTGCGTCGGATTCCGGAGAGTCACGGGCCGGGCACGGTTATCGATGTCCTCGGCGTCGTGCTGGTAACTGCGGCGGCATTCGGAGTGGTCTGGGGCCTGATGCGCGGCAACATCGTGGGCTGGAGCAGCTCTGAAGTGCTGACGGCGCTGACGGCCGGGCTGCTTCTCGCCATCGCGTTCGTCCTTTGGCAGCTGCGTGCCCGTGAGCCCATGCTGCCTTTGCGGTTCTTTCAGGCGCGCGCATTCTCCTCGGGCGTAGGGGCGAACTTCCTGCTTTGCGCCGCCATGTACGGCCTCGTATTCCTGTTGCCGCAGTTTCTGCAGTTTGCCCAGAGCCGTGGGCCGTTCGGCGCCGGCATGGGATTGCTGCCTTGGACCGCCACGCTTTTCGTGGTCGCACCGATCGCCGGCAGCCTGATCAACCGAGTCGGCGAGCGCTGGCTTGTGGTGGCCGGACTGATCCTGCAAGCGGCTGGCATGGCCTGGCTGGCGCAGATCGCCGCACCTGATCTGCCCTACGTTCAGCTAGTCGCCCCGCTGATCATTACCGGTGCCGGCGTGTCGATGGCCATGCCTGCCGCGCAGAACGCGGTTCTCAATGCGGTCGCCCGGCCGGAGGTCGGCAAGGCTGCCGGCACGTTCAACACATTCCGCTTTCTCGGCGGCGTATCCGGGATCGCGATCGCCGGTGCGGTGTTCGCCGGCACTGGAAGCTTCTCGTCCACCGACGCGTTCAGCGATGGCTTCACCTCGGCAATCGACGTCTCCGCTCTGCTCTCGCTCGCCGGCGCGCTCGTCGGATTGGGGCTCCCGGAGCGTCGCGCAGTGGCGCTCGCGAATGCCAGCAAGGAGGCGTAACTCGAAGGCGGGAAGCTTGCGCTTGCTCCCACTGTTGTCGCGCTAACAGCAGCCGCGCCAGCGCAGCAAAAAGGTCGCCGAGCGTCGGTTGCCGGCCGGTCCTGTGGCGGGGCATCTGTGTCCAGACCCAGATCTTGCGCCCGTGATGGCGGCGAACATGCTGCATCGCAGCACCCTCTCGCCGATATCGGCGGGCCAAGGCAGTGCGAAAAAATCGTCAAGAATGGACAATTCAGGCTGTTTCCTGCTGTTTTTTGGCTTTTATTAGTCGCGCCTCACGTTCCTGTTTCAAATGTGTCAACTTTTTGTGTTGCGTTGCACAATGGTGGTCCTATTCTGCGCAAGGGGGGCGCTTCCGATTGGAATGCGCCGTGAACGACGCCGCTATATTGACCGATTGGCAGTTTCGCCGTCCCTCCGGCGTATGCCGCTAATGGGAAATGCGCGCGACACCCAATTGGACGCGCTGAGGGCCATCGCCGTGACGATGGTGCTGTACTCCCATTTCTTCGCGGCCGGAGGGTCCTCGTTCTGGGGCCATATCGGCGTGCGCCTGTTCTTCGTGCTGAGCGGCTTTCTGATCACGCGACTGCTGCTGGAAGCCAGAGCGGCCGCCGAATTCGAAACCGGACCGGCGCTGAAATCCTTCTATATCAGGCGGGCGCTGCGAATATTCCCGCCCTATTTCGCCGTGCTGGGTTTCGTCTGGCTGGTGGACCTGGAGCAGTCCAGAGGATCGCTGGCCTGGCATGCCCTCTATCTGTCGAATTTCTGGTACGCGGCGCAGAATGAATGGACGCCCTGGCTGCTCTGCCATTTCTGGAGCCTGAGCATCGAGGAGCAGTTCTATATCGCCTGGCCACTGATCGTCCTGCTGGCACCGCGCCAGCGCCTCGAAGCGATCTGCATCGGCGTGATCATGCTGTCGCTGGCCTACCGGTTTTATTGGCCGATCGCGGGAACGCCCGGTTTGGCGCGCGACCTGCTGCCGCCGGCGTCGATGGATGCATTGGCGTCAGGCGCGCTGCTCGCCGCCTACCGGTCAAGAACAGCCGGCTTGCCGCAATGGCTTCGAGCTGGCTGGCCGGGGCTCGCCGCGGCGTTTTTCGTTCTGCAGTGGTTTGCGCCGGCGCCGGCAAATCCGGTGCAGGAATGGGGTCTCTGGCTGCTGTTGCAGATCCTGCCTGTCGCGCCTCTGGTGGTCATCGTTGCAAGCTGTTCAACGGGCATTGGCGGTCGCGTCGGAAAACTTCTCGAACTGCCGCCGCTGCTTGGCCTTGGCCGCATAAGCTACGGCGTCTATCTCTACCATCCCATAGTGCTGGCTCTGGTTGTCAAGTCGCAGCCCTGGATCCCGCTCAACGTCTCGGAGCAAGGGCCGGGGCGGTTCCTGGTCGCGGGAACTGCGACGCTCATGCTGGCTTCGGTTTCGTGGCTGCTTTTCGAAAAGCCGCTCAACAGCCTCAAGCGCCACTTCCCCTATGTTGCTGGAAAAGGCCGAGGCGCCATCTCGGCAGGCATGGACGTGGGCAATGCCGGATGGCTCGCGGCCGGAGCATATCCGGGCAGGCCGCTTGATGGTGGCACGTCACCCTTGCCGCGCAAGCTGCACCGAACCGATCGGAGCTGATCATGGCTGCTGCTCCCTTGGTTTCCGTTCTGCTGCCGATCTACAATGCGGGACCTTATCTCGCCGCTGCGCTGGGCAGCGTCCTGCGCCAGGATTACGAGCGTCTGGAGGTCATCGCCATCGATGACGGCTCGACCGACAACTCGCTGCAGATCCTGCAGAAATACCGCCAGGCCGACAATCGCATCTCGATCATCTCACGCGAAAACCGTGGCCTGATCGCAACTTTGAACGAAGGCCTGGCCGTGGCGCGCGGCGATCTGGTCGCCAGGATGGACGCCGACGACATCGCCTATCCCCAGCGCCTGTCGCGGCAGGTCGCGCTGTTCAACCAGCAGCCTGACCTGGCTCTATGCGGCGCGGGTTTCGATACCTTGCTCGGCAACCGCATCGTCCGGGGTTCGCCCGATCCGATATTCCAGGACAATATCCTGCGAATACTGTCGATGTTCTTCACGATCTTCATGCATTCCACGGTCGTCTACAACAGGAAGGTCATCGAAGAGAGCGTTCTATTTTATGACGAAAGCTACAAGCATGCCGAGGATTTCGACCTGTTCAGGCGGCTGACCGACCGCTACCCGGCGGCCATGATCCCCGAAAGCCTGATCGCCTATCGTATCCATGACGACAGCGTGACCAACAGGCACAAGCGCGAAATGCGCAGGACCCATTTGAAGATCGTCGCCGAGAACCTCGAGCGCGAAGGGCTCGCACAAGAGACGCAAGGCCTGCGCGACATCGGTGAGGTCCTGTCGATGGACACGGTTCGCCGTGCCGCCGAATGGATCCTTGCGCTGGAAGAAAGGATTTCGGCACTGCCAGCCGAGACGAGGCCGAGTTACCAGGCCGGCACGCTGAACCTGTTCTATTTCCACTACCAGCTGATATCGGGGGAAAGGCAGCCGCTGCTGATGCACGAATTCCTGACGCGGACGGCGAAATGGAACCTCATCCGGCGGCGCGAGCAGTACGTGTTTCGGACCGGTGCCTTCGCGCCGCGCTTCAGTCTCGCCTCGATGTCGGTCACCAGGCAGGTGGATGCCCTGTCGCGGTATCTGCAGTCCGTGCCGGCCGCGGCGGTTTTGCCTTCGAACCAGTTGAGCTAGCAACGCATGTTCGTCAAATCGCACCAGCTCCAGCAGCGCGGCCGCTCGACGGTGCCGGCGGCCATGTCGCCGCGGCCGCAGCAAGGACCGGCGCCGGCGGTCAGCTTCATTGTCTGCACACGCGACCGTGTCGCCGTACTCGAGCCCTGCATCAGCTCGATCCAGGCCGCGTGTCGTGCCCATGCCGACTTTGCCGCCGAGCTGGTGGTTGTCGACAACGGCTCGACCGACAGCACGGCCAAACGGCTGGCCAGCATCGCCGAACTGTCGGACATCCCGTTCACCGCCATTTGCGAGCCGCGACCCGGATTAGCGGCCGCGCGCAACGCCGGGCTGGAGCGGGCGCGGGGCCGCGTGCTGGTCTTCGTCGACGATGATTGCGCTGTCCACAAGGATTATTTGCGCGATCTGCAGCGGCACTATGCGGCCGGCGAACGGGTCATCCGCGGCGGCCGCGTCGAGATCGGCGACCCCCGCGACCTGCCGTTCACCATCAAGCGGTCGCCGGTGCGCGCGCGGCTTACGCCGGATGTCCATCCCGGCGGCTTCGTGCTTGGCTGCAACATGACGATGCATCGCGATGTCGCCGCCCGTATCGGGCGGTTCGACGAACGGTTCGGCGCCGGCGGCCCGCTGCGATCGGCGGAGGATACGGACTATCTGGTGCGGGCGGTGCTGCTTGGGATTCCGGTCGAATACGTGCCCGACATGACCATCTATCACCATCACGGCCGGCGCGACCGCAAGGCCATCGAAAAGCTGCATCGCGACTACAGCATGGGCAATGGCGGGCTTTGCCTGAAGCATATCCGCAACGCGCCGTGGCTGCTTCGGCATTTCTACTGGTCGATGAGGGCGGCCTTGCGCGAATTGGGGAAAGGCCCGCTGTTCGACCGTGAACTCCAGCTGTCGCACTGGCCGATCATCGGCATGAACTTGCTGGGCGCGGCCAAGTTCGCGGTGCTTTTGCTGGCGAAATCCCCCGAAACGACGGAAATGCGACAGGAGCAACAGGCAAATGCCGAGGCAAGGTGATCCGCCATCATGCGACTGATGCCGCCCAGCCTACCGATGCTGCGCCGCGCGCTCGGGCAAAAACAGTTGCGTCTGCTTCCGGCCGTGGTGGTGCTCGGGCTGCTCAGCGCCGCGCTTGAAGGCTTCGGCATCGGCCTGATCATCCCGTTGCTGAACATAATCATGGGGCAACAGGGGCAGACCGGCATGGCTGGCTTTTCCGCCGTCTTCCAGCATGTCGGATCGAGCTTGAGCGAGCGCGACCGGCTGATCGTCATATCGGTCGCCATCCTCGGCTCGATCGTGCTGAAGAACCTGTTCGCTTTCGCCAACACGCTGCTGACCACCTTTATCTATGGCAAGGCAAGCCATTCGATCCGCAGCGCGCTGTCGGAGCGGCTGCTGCGGGTGGGCTACCCATTCTTCCTGCAGCAAAGCCCGGGACGGCTGCTCAACATCATCTCCAACGAATCCTGGCGGGCCTCGGATGCCATCCAGATCACGTTGGGGGCAATCGTCAATGCATCGGCCGCAATCATCCTATTGGCCTTCCTGCTGCTCCTGTCGTGGCAGATGACGCTGCTGGTGACGCTGGGCCTGGCGCTGGTCCAGGTCGCGCACGCCGTGCTGTCGGCCAATCTGAAGGCGCCGAGCCGCAGCGTCGCCTCCCGCAACAGCCAGCTCGCATCGCAGATGCTGCATCTGGTGCATGCCGGGCGGCTGATCCGCATTTTTGGCCAGGAGCAACGCGAGAAGGCGGCATTCGACCAGGCATCGGATGCGGTGCGCCGGGCGGCGTTCGTGCTTTTAACCCGCCAGGGAGCTTTGCCGCCGCTGACCGAGGTTCTGCACGCCATGCTGTTCCTGGCGGTGGTGATCGGCGCCTGGTTCGCCAATGTTTCCTTCCCGCTGATCGTCGCCTTCGTCATCCTGCTCTACAGGCTGCAGCCCTACATGCGATCGTTGCAAATGGCCTGGAGCCAGCTGCAGGGCCTCAGCGGATCGCTGGAAGAGGTGACGTGGATGCTGGACCCATCCGACAAGCCAGCGCCGCCGCAAGGCAGCGCAGCGTTCCCCGGGCTCAGCCAAGGCATCAAGTTCGAGGACGTCACCTTTACCTATTCCGGCTCGGAGCAGCGCGCGGTGGTGCTGCATGCGGCGAGTTTCGATATCCGTAGCGGCCGCTCGACCGCGCTGATCGGCCGGTCGGGCGCCGGCAAGACGACGATCGTCAACCTTTTGTGCCGCTTCGTCGAACCGGATAGCGGCAGGATCCTCGTCGATGGATCGCCGCTGGACCGCATAGACCCCGGCCAGTGGCGAAAGCACATCGCGCTTGCCAGCCAGGAGCTGGAGCTGGTCGACGGCACGATTTTCGACAACATCATCTACGGCCAGGACGCGGCCTCGGCCGATGACGCCGAGCGCGCGGCAAAACTGGCCGAAGCGCATGGCTTCATCGAGCAACTGCCGCAGGGTTACTGGACGGTCGTCGGCTACCGCGGCGTCAATCTCTCGGCGGGACAGCGACAGCGGATCGCGCTGGCCAGAGCGCTGGTGCGCGATCCCGATATCCTGATCCTGGACGAAGCCACCAATGCGGTGGACGGCCTGTCGGAAGCGGCAATCGTCGAGACGCTCAAGTCGCGGGCCGGCCGCCGCACTACCATCGTCATCAGCCATCATCGCAGCACCATCTCGTTCTGCGACGACGTCGTGATCCTGAGCCACGGCCGTGTGAAAAAGCAGGCGCCGTTCGCCGCGCTTGCGACGCTCAGCATGGACGAGCTTTACCAGCACGAGGCGCTGGAAGGCTGAGGGCGACCCGCTGCGTGCGCGCGCTGGGAGGTCGTCTCGGATGTCAAGCCGGGTCAAGCATCTCAGGGGCGAGGAAGACCTCCGCCATACGTCTCTACGGGGTTTCTGGGATGATGAGTGATCCCGAGCTTACCCGCTTTTCATCTGGAGCGTACAGAACCAAGGGTCCGCCTGCCAAATCCAGCAATGGCAGGCGGACCCTAATCAGCGCATGAAGGGACTGATTCTGCGCCGATGTCTCCTCGAGGAGGTGACGCCTTCAACTGAAGACGGGCGCAGTTGTTCCCGACGCCGGCCGTACACAAGACCATTGCGCAGGCAGGTCAGACTTAGGTCCCTGTAAACGCGCATCGCTGGCTGGAGTGAACATCGGATCGGCTCGGTGGTAGCGAAACTTCGGCCGGAGATAGATGCAGCCATCGGGTCCCGGAGCATGACCGGCTCGGCGCTGATCATGGGCGGCGATCTGTCCCCGCACGACTGATGCCGAGGGCGCTTGCAGTCCTGCGGAATACGCATCCACCAGCGCCAGTGAAGTTGTCCAAGCGGTACGCAGCGGTCGTCAAGCTGTTGCTAATATGCAGCACAGGCAGCGCTCTATGAACGGCGTCGCTTGGAACCGCTACCTCCGACCAACCGTTAGTGTCACAATGACAAACCAAAAAGTGAGGCTGACGATGGACCCGCTGCAAAACAACACGTTGGAGATCTGGTGTCTTGCGGCCGTTCCGCTGTCGCTGCTCCTCACGGTGTTATTAGCCGGATTTATCCTTTAGCCGGACCCAACGGGGCCGGCTGCGGACCGGGGCCTGGAAGATGAAAATGCCGGCCATTTAGGCACGCTAGGCGTCTCGGACACCCCGTAGCACCAGGCCGTGGCAGCCTTTCCAACATTGCCATCATAATCGGCTCTTTCGACCGGTCCGGTCCGCAGCGATTGCTCGCAGGCCCGTTGCGAGGGCGAGCATGCGAGCTCGTACGTTTTTTACACAATCTCTGATTGGTGGACTCGCCCGCCGCCATCGACGTTAATTTTGCGTTAGCGACAGGAGGGGGAGATCGCTAAAGGGAGGAAGAAAATGAAAGAAAACTACGATCTGACGATCGACTACGCCGACGAACCTTACGACAACAAGCCTTACGATCTAGCCACATTCGCAAGGAAGCACGGGCTCAACATTCGAGCCGCCGAGCTTCTTCTTTTCGCCAAAGGCCCGTCTCGAGCGGCCTGCGATGCCGCGGCGAGGGCTTTTCTCGCCGCAGTCGCCGCACAAGCTATGAGACAATCGGCGCGGTAAGTCTCACAAACCATTGCTGACACGGCCTGCCGTGTCAGCAACCCGACGCACAGCGCTGGAAATTCCAGGCCGTTTCCAACAAGATGCCTGAGCATCCGGGAACGGCCTGAAATGTGCAATCTCTACAACATCACGACCAGCCAGGAGGCCATCCGCCAGTGGACCCGCGCCTTGCGCGACATCCTCGGCAATCTCGAACCCTCCATCGACATCTATCCCAACCAGCCCGGCCCTGTGGTGCGCAACACGCCGGACGGCGAACGCGAATTGGCCAATCTGCTGTGGGGCATGCCGACGCCACTGGAGCGGGTCAAGGGCAAGGCCGACTATGGCACCACCAATATCCGCAATCCGCAATACGGCCACTGGCAGCAATATCTCGGCATCGAGAACCGCTGCGTGGTGCCCGTCACCAGCTTCGCCGAGCCCAGCCCGACGCCCGGCGACAAGGACCCCGAGACCGGCATTCAGCGCAACTACTGGTTTGCACTCGGCGAGGACCGCCCGCTATTCTTCTTTGCCGGCCTGTGGACGCGCTGGCATGGCCTTCGCAAGGTCAAGGACGGCCCCGCCGATCACCAGGTCTATGGCTTCATGACGACCCAGCCCAACGCGCTGATCTCGCCGATCCACGAGAAGGCGATGCCGGTGATCCTGACCACGCCGGAAGAAACCGAGGCCTGGCTCACCGCGCCATGGTCGGAGGCAAGGCACCTGCAGCGCACGGCGCCCGATGACGCGCTGGTGATCGTCGAAAAACCGGCGACACAGATCAAGTTTCCGCAGCAGGCGCCGGCGCAAGGCTCGTTGTTTTAGCGCTTGAATTTCTGCAGCACCCAGATGTAGCCCTTGGGTGGATGGTCCTGGTCGATGAACTGCGTCTTCACCGTCGTGTCCTTGCGGCTGCATCGTTTGCACCTGAACCTGATCGCTTCCAGCGGCTTGTTCCAGCCCACCACCTGGGCCACGTCATTCGCCCTGAAGCGTCCGACATGGTAGCAATGGCCGCACTCCACGATAAGCAGCATGTTGGCCTTGGCGGCACGCCCAACGCTGTCCATCGGCCCGGCCATGGCTCATTTCCGGGTCGAGTAATCCTCGGGCAGCGGAAGCAGGCCAAGCTCCGCCATCCGATAATCGGGCTCCTTCTCCGCGACGCTGGCCAGCACCTCGTGCAATTTCTCGACAAGCCCGCAAAGCTGCCAGAACAGCTCGCCATGCGCCTGCAGATGCAGCTGCGACGACAGCACCGTCTTGCGCAGGCTCAAAGCGTCCCTGATGATCGCCTCCGCATCCCTCGCCGACAGCCTGTCAAACCGGCTTTTTCGTCTGCCCATCGCGGCTCTCCTCGATTTGTGAGCAACCGCCCCGCTTACTGACAAATAGGAAGGCATTCCTCGCAGAGTCAATTCGCTCTTGACATTTTTGTTCCCGTTTTGTTCTGTCTCAACAGAAACTAATGGAGGCATCGAAGCGACAGCACGCCGCCTCAATGCCTCTTGAAATACTGCACCTCACGTTCGTGCTTTTCGGCGGCCTCGCGGGTATCGAAGGTGCCGAGATTGCGGCGCTTGCCGGTCTTTTCGTCCTTCTTGCGCGAATAGAGGCGGTATTTTCCGTCTTTGAGTTTTCTGATCATCTGTCACTCCCCGAGGCGCTGCTTCCCCTTGAGGTTGCGCGCGGCTTGTTCGATAGCCGCCCTGTCGTTGCCCAGCCTGTCGATCAGCTCCTGCGCCTGTTCGCCCGATATGCCGGTGCGCACCGCCAGGGCCTCCACCGTCAAGACGTCGGAGCTCGCGACCTCGCGGGTTTCCGGCAGGGCATCGCCTGCCGTCAGCGGCAGGGCTGCCTCCCTGTCGATCTCGGCCTCGGCCCGGTGCCAGTGCCGCTCGGGATCGCCATGATCCCGCCTTCGCGTTCCCAGATCTGGTATGCGCGCTCACGAATCTTGTCTTCCCGGTCGTCGCCCATGTTGATTTCTCCTTTGGGTATCGGATGAACGCCGCGCCAACCCGAACGATCCAAGAAATCTGCGTGATCGTTGGGTGGGGTCGCACAAGGCGCCATGCACTGCGGCCGCCAGCCACCCCACGGCCTGCCTACTCGCACTGCCGGCGCGGCCCGCCCGAATACGGCTGATAGCTGTTGTCCTCCGGTCGATATGACCGGTAGCGGCTGAAGCAGTATTGCACGTGGTCGAATGAGAGCTCGGCGGCGCCGGGTTCATCCGATGGCGCGTAGCCCGCCACCGACGACGTATCGCTCGCCTCGAAATAGCTGCCGTCATCGGCGGCGCCGAGATAGGGCGAGATGCAGGGGCGCTGTTGTCCGCTGTAGGATGTGTAGTGGTTGTCGTCCGGCCTGTAGGAGCGGTAGCGGCTTGCGCACCATTCCACGTGGGCGGCGGGTAGCGTCTGCTGCTTTTCCGCTGGCGGCTGGATAGAGCCGGTCGCGGTGATGTCGGTTGTCGACGCTGCGGCATCGGCGGGTTTCGAGCTGCGATCAACTTCCGAGGTGCGAACGGGGACCGGGCGGGCCGGAAGGCGCTCGAGGCGCTGCGCGGCCGGGTTCACCGGTCGCGGGTCCCTGGTCCACAGTTCGGCGACGCTGGAGACCGGGGCGGCCGGCCGTACCGGCTTGGCTATCAGAAGCCAGGTGGCGAAGGCGAGGCCGCTGGCGAATACGGCAAGCGTCAGCACGAAGCCGCCAAAGATTGCGAACAAGGCTTTCATGCCGCGCTCCTTCGCCTCCCGGTTAAGGAAATGCGGGGGTGGGGAATCCGGTTCCAGGAAGAGGGTGGGGGCAGGGCACTAAAGGAGGACCCCTCTCTCCGTCTCGACTACGCCGAGACACCTCTCCCGCTTTGCGGGGCGAGGACCCAAGGCCCCTTAGGCGGCTTTCAGTGCAGGCCGAATTCGCGCAGCAGTTCCTCGCGGTAGCGTACGAAGCGGCTTTCGCTGCGCTCGCGCGGGCGGGGCAGGTCGATGTCGATCAGCCGCGCCGCGCCGCCTTCCTCCTTGGGCAGGATCAGCACCCGGTCGGCGAGGTAGATCGCTTCCTCGAGGTCGTGCGTCACCATCACCATGGTGACGTTCTCCTCGCTCCAGATGCGCGCCAGTTCCTCCTGCATGCCGATCTTGGTCATCGCGTCGAGCGCGCCCAGCGGCTCGTCGAGCAGCAGGATTTCGGGCTGCACGGTCAGCGCGCGGGCGATGCCGACGCGCTGCGCCATGCCGCCCGACAGCTGCCGCGGAAACGCATCGCTGAATTCGGCGAGGCCGACGAGCGCGATATAGAAGCGCGCCCTTTCCTCGGCCTCCGCCTTGGGCACGCCGCGCACTTCGAGACCGAAGGCGACATTGCCGAGCACCGTCAGCCAGGGCAGCAGGCGCGGTTCCTGGAAAATCACCGCACGCTCGGCGCCGACGCCGTGCACCGGCTTGCCGTCGATGGCGACGCCGCCGCTGTCGGCGGCCTCCAGCCCGGCTAGGATGCGCAGCAGCGTGGTCTTGCCCGATCCGCTGGCGCCGACGATAACAAGGCATTCACCCGAGCGGATGTCGAGGTTGAGGGTCCTCAACACGGCGAGCGAGCGCCCACTGATGCTGAACGATTTGGACAGGTCGCGTATGCTGACCTGACCGCCGCTTGTGCTGCTCATCGCGCTCGTCTCCCAACTGGTTGGTCGGTTGCTTTTGTCAGTTGGTCTTGGTTTCGCCCGGCCGGTAGAGGATGTCTGTTGCCTTCAGCTTGCCCTTTGGCAGGCGGCCGTCGCGCTCGAGCACGCTGACCCAGAAGTCGATGTCGCGGTCCGTCGCCTTGGCGCCCTGGCGCAGGCCGAAGCCGGTCCAATAACGCGCCAGCTCGCCGTTTTCGCCGCGCTTGTCGAGGATGTTTGCCAGCACCTTGCGCGCTTCGTCGGGGTTCTGCAGCGACCAGTCGGAGGCGCGCGCCGATTGTTCGACGAAGTTGCGGGCGGCGTCGGGATGCGCGGCGATGAAGTCGCGCCTGAGCACGACGAAGCCGCCGGCCAGCTCGCCCAGCACGTCGGTGTCGTTGAACACGCCACGCACACCGCCATTGTCGACCAGCGCCCCGGCAAACGTCGCCTGCCAGTAGCCCAGCGCCGCGATGTCGACCTGGCGGGAGCGCAAGGTCTGCTCGAGCTGCGGTCCGGGCACGACGACGAGATTGGCGGCATCCGGCGACAGGCCGACGCTGTGCAGCGCCTCGCGCACGGTATAGTCGAGATGGGCGCCGAGCGTGTTGACGGCGATGGTCTTGCCGGCAATGTCAGCGATCGATTTGATCGGGCTGTCGTCGAGCACGTAGAAGACGCTGCGCACCTTGCTGTTGATGCCGTTGCTCGGATAGACGGCGACGAAGTCGTTGCCGCCGGAGATCGAGTTGATCACGGCGGCGGTTGCAGCCGAGCCGATATCGACGCTGCCGGAGGCGAGCGCAAACAATGATTCCGGGCCGCCGCCGGAATAGCCGACATTCTCGACCTCGATACCGAGGCCTTTGAAATAGCCGAGCTCGGCGGCCAACTCATGCGGAGAGATGCTGCCACGGCTGGCGAGGGAGCGGAACTTGACGGGTGCCGCTTCGGCAAAGGCGAAGCGCGGCAGGCCGGCGGTGAGAAGGCCGGCGGCGAAGGGCGCGCCGGCAAGCAGGGAACGGCGGGAGATTTTCATGGTCCGGGTCTTTCCTGATTTGAGTTCTGGCCTGGTTGAGATTGGTAAGCGCGGGTGGTCAGTCGACGGCATTGCTCCAGCGGCAGAGCCGGCGCTGCAGGCTGACCAGCGCCTGGTTGGCGATCAGGCCGAGGCCGGCGAGGATGACGATTGCCGCAAACATCAGCGGGATCTGGAAATTGTATTGCGCGTTCATCACCTGGAAGCCGATGCCCTTGTTGGCGCCGATCATTTCGGAAGCGATCAACAGCAGCAGCGCCGTGGTGGCGCTGAGCCTAAGCCCAACGAAGATCGACGGCACGGCGCCGGGCAGCACGACGCGACGGAAGACGGTGAGCTGCCTGGCACCATAGACGCGGGCCATCTCCAGCAGTTTCGGATCGACTTGCTTGACGCCGCCGATGGTGTTGAGCAGCAGCGGGAACAGCGTCGCCCAGAAGATGACGAATACCTTGGACGCTTCGCCGAGCCCAAGCAGCAGGATAAAGACGGGATAGAGCGCCAGCGCCGAGGTCTGGCGGAAGACCTGCAGGATGGGATCGAGCGCGGTCTCGACCGTGCGCACCTGACCCATGAACAGGCCAAGCGGGATGGCGACCAGCACGGCGGCCGCGAAAGCGAGACCGGCGCGCTGCAGGCTGATGGCGATGTCGCTGAGCAGAGTGCCGCCGACCAGCCCCTTCCAAAGTGCCGCGACAATCATGTCGATCGGCGGCAGCACGGCCGCGTTGACCCAGCCCGCGCTGCTCGACACTTGCCAGATTGCGAGGAAAGCGATGAGGACGCCGTAGCGCGACAGGAAGCGGATGCCCGCCCGGCCACCGAGGCGCAGGAAGTCCGTGCCGAGGCTTGTCGTGCTGTCAGGCGTGCCGAGGCTGGCGGCCTGTTCGATGTGCTGCAAGGTCATCGTGTTGCCTCCTGCTTGGAAAATATCGGGCTTCTCGGGATTATTCGGCGGCCAGCACCGCCGAGCGGGCGGCGGTCCAGGGGTTTTCCGGCCGCCTGAGGCCGAGGTTCTCGCGCAACGTCCTGCCTTCATAGGCGGTGCGGAACAGGCCGCGGCGCTGCAGCTCGGGAATCACCAGCTCGACGAAGTCGTCGAGCCCGCCGGGCAGCCAGGGCGGCAGGATGTTGAAGCCGTCGGCGGCTTCGTTGCCGAACCATTCCTCCAGCTGATCGGCGACCTGCGTGGCGCTGCCGATGACGGTATAATGGCCGCGGGCCGTTGCCACCCATTGGTAGAGCTGTCGGATGGTGAAGTTGTGCTCGTCGGCAATCTGGCGGATCAGCGCCTGGCGGCTCTTCATGCCTTCGGTCTCCTTGCTCGGCGGCAGCGGTCCATCGAGCGGATAGCCGGTGATGTCGAGCGTCTGGCCGGCCAGCCCGTTGAGCAGGGCGACGCCGTCTTCGGGCAGGATGAGATCGTTCAGTTGCTGGTACTTGGCGCGCGCTTCTTCTTCGGTGCGGCCGACGAAGGGTGCCACGCCCGGCATGATCAGCACCTGCTCGGGATCGCGGCCGACGGCCGTCACGCGCGCCTTGATATCGCGATAGAATTCCTGCCCCGACGCCAGGTTCTGATGGGCGGTGAAGATGACTTCCGCCGAGTGGGCGGCGAGCTTGCGACCGTCTTCCGATTGCCCCGCCTGCACCACGACCGGGTGCCCCTGCACCGGGCGCGGCACGTTGAGCGGCCCTTTCACGCTGAAATGCGCGCCCTTGTGGTCGATGTCGTGGAGCTTGTCCTTGTCGTAGAAGCGCCCCGATTTCTTGTCGCGGATGAAGGCATCGTCCTCCCAGCTGTCCCACAGCGCCTTGACCGTCTCGACATGCTCATGCGCGCGGGCATAGCGCTCGGCGTGGGCAGGCTGCGTCTCGCGATTGAAGTTGCGCGCTGTTTCGTCGCCGGCCGAGGTGACGACGTTCCAGCCGGCGCGGCCATTCGACAGATGATCGAGCGAGGCGAATTTGCGGGCGAGCGTGTAGGGCTCCTCGTAGGTGGTCGAGGCGGTAGCGATGAAGCCGAGATGCGTAGTGAGCGGCGCCAGCGCAGCAAACAGCGTCACTGGCTCGAAGCCAGCGATCTTGGCGTTGCCGCCTTCGCGGGCGCCGAGCCCGACCGTCAGATTGTCGGCGAGGAAATAGGCATCGAACAGGCCGCGCTCGGCGATCAGGGCGAGCTGCTTGTGGAACTCGAAATTGGTGGCGCCGTCGGCCGGCGCCTCGGGGTGGCGCCAGGCGGCGATATGTTGTCCGCCGCCGGGCAGGAAAGCGCCCAGTTTGATTTGCCTGGATTTGGTGGATCTGGTCATCGCGGCGTGCTCCTGGACGGATCGGAAAGGGGATCTCGGGTCAGTGGTGCGTTCAGGCGGCAAGGCCGACGCCGTAGGGCACCCCGGTTACCCGGCATGCCTCGGCGACCGCCTGCCGGGCGCGGGCGTGGATGGCTTCGGACACCAGAACACCATTGGCAAAGTCCTTGTCGGAGGCGTAGATCGCGGTCGGTACGGTCAGCGCCTCGAAGAAGCCGAACAGCGGCCGCAGCTGGTGCTCGACGATCAGCGAATGGCGCTCGCCGCCGCCGGTCGCGGCGAGGATGACGGGCTTGCCCCTCAGCGATGACGGATCGAGCAGGTCGAAGAAGTGCTTAAAAAGCCCGGTATAGCTGCCTTTGAAAGTCGGCGAGCCGGCCACCAGGATGTCGGCGCCCAGCAGCCGTTCGACGATGTTGCGCGCCGCGGGGTCGAGGTCGCCGAGGCGCCTTGCCTGCGGCAGGGACGCGCCGAGATCCTCGATGTCGAAGACGGCCGAGGCCGCGCCGATGCTTTCGGCGGCCTGCTCGACAATGTGGCTGACGAACGCCTTGGTCTTCGATGGCCGGGTCAAGTTGCCCGACAGCCCCACCACGAGCTTTTTCGACATTCCTGGCTCCCTCTCAAGCGCTCTATTTTAGGATCTTGGGTCTAGCGATCTATGTTAAATCTAGAGAGTTTGTAGAATTAAGAGAGTGAGAAAATTTCAAAAGTAGCGCATTGGGCGAACGGAGTTTGCGGCACATCGCCTGCAATTGGTTCATTCAATGCGCCGCAGCGCGCTGAAAACCCGCCACAGCGCCTTCAGCCGCGATGGCGCAGCGCGTCGGACAGAGCGCATGAAGCCGGCCGGACATATAAGGCAAGTCGCCCTCGGACGCTCTCGGCGCGACGTCGAGGAACTATGTCCCGATACCACAATCCTCGACGGCCTAGCGGTCCTCGGGGAGGATGCAAGCGAGGCACAGGCCACGGCGCTGGAGCGGCTCCGCGGCATGCAGTGAGTCAGGTCAATTTGATTCAAATCCGGCTGTGGATATTTGCTTTTGGCTAAATCGAGGCGGTCATCTTGCCGGCGGGCGGGCAACAGGGAGATGCCTATGACAAGCGACTTTGCCGCCGCACACCTGCACCTTGAACGAGCCTGCCACTATTTGAGCGGCGAGGACGAGACGAGCCGCACGGCTCGTGCGGCTCTGGATCTCCTGATCGATGCAATTGTCGCAGCGCAATACAAGCGGCCGGTGGGAGATGTTGTGGAGTTTCCAAGGCCGGCAAAGCTGGGGCAATCCGCAAGCGGGAACGGGTAATCCAACTAGCGGCGTCCCTTGTCCTGCCGGATTTACATGAACCAGGTGGCCACCAGGCCGATCGTCGCCGAGAAGATGGCGGCGGTCGTTGCCCAACCGAGTATGTTGGTGCTGCGGCTGTTCACCTGCTCCCCCATGATCCTGCGGCTGTTCGTCATCAGCATGATGAGCAGCAACAAGGGCGGCGTCGAGAAGCCCTGAACGATGCCGGACCAGACCAGCGCCTTCATCGGATTGAAGCCAAGGAAGTTGAGGCCGGCGGCGATCGCCGTAAAAAATCCGATGGCGAGATAAAATTTGGGTGCCTCTCGAGCCCGGGCGTGCAGGCTGTTTTTCCAGCCGATGGCTTGCGCCACGTCATAGGCAGCGCCGGCGGTCATGACAGGAACCGCGAGGAAACCGACGCCGATCACGCCTGCGGCGAACAGGACGCTTGCGGCTTGGCCGGCTAGCGGGCGCAGCGCCTCCGCCGCTTGCGCTGCCGTGTCGATATCGTGGTGGCCCGCCTTGTAGAGCGTAGCACCCGTCGACAGGATGATGAAATACATGATGAGATTTGAAAACGTCATGCCTATGAGGATGTCCCGGCGCGAGCGGCGGAGTTCGCCGGCGGTGGCGCCCTTCCTTTGCCTGAGCGTCGTTCGCCCCTGGGCAATCTCCTCCTCGACCTCCTCATTGGACTGCCACGTGTAGAGATAGGCGGACAGCGTGGTGCCGATGATGGCGACCAGGATCGACAGGAACTCGCGGTTGAATTCGATCCTTGGAAGCAGCGTTCCGCGCAGCACCGCCGCGGCGTCCGGTTTGGCCAGAATGGCGGCACCGACATAGGCGAGCAGCGCCAACGCCAGCCAGCGAAAGATGTTGCGGATCAAAGTATAGGAGCCGAAGACCTGGAGGGCGAAGATGAGGGCGGCGACGAACAGCACGATCAGCGGAATGGGAAGCGGCACGAATATGTTGATCGCCGCCGCCATTCCACCAAGATCGGCCGCTGCCTCGATGGTGTTGCCGACGAGCACACCCAACAGCACCGACCAGAGCAGCCACCGCGGGTAGAAGTCCTTGATGACGTGGAACAATCCGCGCCCCGACACCTGGCCGAGCTTCGACGACAGGTAGACGACCGCGTACATCATCGGCAACGTCACCGGAGCCGTCCAGAGCAGGTCGGGTCCGAAACGGGCGCCGGCACTGGCATAGGTGCCTATTGCGGAACAATCGTCGTCGGCCGCCCCTGTTATCAGTCCGAGGCCGAGCGCTCGTCCTATGCCGCCTTTGCCCTCCTTCGGTGGGATGGAATGATCGGAACCGGCCTGCCTCATTGCGACGGGACCGGGTTGCGAACGAAAGACGCGGCCTGCCATGCAATAATGGTAAGGATCGGTCGCGGCGCTGGTCTCATTTTGCTTCCTTCAACAACTTGCCCAAACCCGGCGTGCCATGACTTGTTCCGCGACGACGGGACAGGGGTTTTGTCTCAGGCAAAAAAGTTCGGGTTGACCGCTTCCGAACGCGAAGCGACTATCCGTTCGAGGCGAAGATCGCAGGAGGAAATGCAATGGACGAGCCCGGTCAGTGGCGCCACATGTCGAGCGCGCCAAGGGACGGCAGCAGAATCCTTGTCACGGTTCGGCCGTCCGAACAGGGTCCGGCCGAGGTCGACATGGCTTACTGGGCCCGCGCCGATCAGTTCGGCAGCGAAGGCTGGCGCGCCTCCGACTCGTCTCCAGGACGCATCGTCGAATATGCCGAACCCGAACTGAAGTGCTGGATGCCGCTGCCGTCGGCCAATCTCAGCAAGGGATCGATGCCTAGCCCCTGGGAGGGCGAAGATGTGCCGCTGGTGGATGGCTCCGGGATATGAGCGAGCGGGAAGGGTAGTTTTGATCGCTGGCGGGACAGCGCCCCCCTCTGGCCTGCCGGCCATCTCCCCCTCAAGGAGGGAGATTGGCCCTCATCGCGGCCTTCGCTAATCTCCGACGCTGCAAGAAGGGCGCGGCTATTGAAGCTGCCGATCTCCCCCTTGAAGGCAGGGCTATCGCATATGAGTGATGGCATTGATGAGATAGTCGTCGTTCCAGGCGCATTTCTTGATGCGATGGCTGATGGGAAC
>NZ_JAMYPW010000059.1:0-30530 GCF_040320565.1 Mesorhizobium sp. M0664 | reverse complement strand
CTCCGCTAAACACGGGGGCTGCGCGGCGGACACGCCGACGTCACCGCGATGCCACGCCATTTTGCAGAACTTGACGCACACAACTACTGTCGCCCAATGCGAGGCGCGAGCGGATCGATAGCGGCGCTGCCGAGCCGATCGACGAAGCCTCGCCTCGAACGGCTTGTGGTTGCGTCGAGTCGTTCTCGAGGAAATCCACGCAGATAACCGCGACCGTGCATTCAAGTCATGAGCTTGGGCAGCGCTGCCGACAGTGCATCGACGGCAAGGCGGACTTTCATCGGCAGATGAGGCGTCTGCAACCACAGGGCATGAACGTCGTAGAGAAACCAGGATTGTTCCGACAACAGCGGGACAAGTGCGCCCGCCTGGATGCGCTGGCGAACCAGCCAGTATGGCAGCCAGGCGAGCCCCATGCCGGCGGCCGCGGCATCGGCGATGGCATCGAGGTCGTCGAGCCGCAATCTGCTGACTGGCCTGACCTCAATCGCGGGGTGGCCATTGCGCGGAAACAGCCACGGCTGAACGGCACGCCCGGAACGGCGGTAGATGATCGCGTGATGGCGGCCGAGGTCATCTATTTCCTGCGGCTGGCCGTGCCGGTCGAGATAGGACCGCGATGCGCAGACGACCATGTGCTGGCGCGCGATGCGACGCGCCATCACCCCGGCCTGGTCCTCCAGGTCGCCCGTTCTAATGGCAAGATCGCAGCCGTCCTCGGCGAGGTCGGCGATGGCATCGCTGAACGACAGGTCAAGTTCCAGCGCCGGATATTGCTGCGCAAACCCGAACAGGATCGGGGCAACGCAGCGCCGGCCGAAATGCACCGGCATCAGGACACGCAGCTTTCCGCGCGGTTCGGCAAGCTGGTCGGCGGCGAGTGCATCAGCGGCCTCCGCTTCGGCAAGCACCAGCCGGCAGCGTTCATAATAGGCGCGCCCGAAATCGGTCAGGCTTTGGCGGCGCGTGGTCCGGTTGATGAGGCGCACGCTCAGGCGCTCCTCGAGAAACCGGACATGCTTGCCGACCATCGGCCCGGACAGATCGAGAGCCGCCGCCGCGGCTGCGAACGAGCCCAGGTCGACGGCTTTGACGAACACGGCCATGCTCGTAAGGCGATCCATATTCAAAACCTGCAGTTTCTGCTGATCTACTCAAGCGGCTATTTATCCGCCTGATGAGCGCTGGCATAGCTGATTCAGTTCAAATATTTTGGAGTTTGACCGATGGCACGTGTCGTTCGCTTTCATGAGCTCGGTGGTCCCGAGGTCCTGCGCATCGAGAATGTTGACACGCCTGCGCCCGCGAGCGGTGAGATTCAGATCCGCGTCAAGGCGTTGGGTATAAACCGCGCCGAGGCGCTGCTGCGTTCGGGGACCTACATCCAGACCGCGCCGTTGCCTTCCGGTCTTGGGCTCGAGGCGGCGGGTATCGTCGAGATGGTCGGCGAAGGCGTGGACGGGTTTGCGCCTGGCGATGCCGTCAGCATCGTGCCGCCATTGTCGATGGCCCGCTGGCCTGCCTATGGTGAGATTGCCACATATCCCGCCGAGCTCGTCGTCAAGCATCCACCATCGCTGAGTTGGGAAGAAGCCGCCGCAGCGTGGATGCAATATCTCACCGCCTACGGTGCGCTGATCGACATTGCCAACCTCCAAAACGAGGACTTTATTGTCATTACCGCGGCCTCGAGCAGCGTCGGACTTGCCGCGATCCAGATCGCCAACATGGTTGGCGCGACCCCGATCGCGGTCACACGGACATCTGCCAAGAAGCGGGCTTTGCTTGAGTTCGGCGCGGCCCACGTCATCGCCTCGGCAGAGGAGGACCTGGAAGCCAGGCTGAAGCGAATCGCCGGCCCGGACGGCGTGCGCGTGGTGTTCGATGCCGTCGGCGGCCCGATTTTCAAGCCTCTGACGGCGGCGATGGCACCGGGCGGCATTCTCATCGAGTATGGCGGCTTGAGCCTCGACCCGACACCCTTTCCACTACCTGCAGTGCTGGCAAAGACACTGACGATGCGCGGTTATCTCGTCCATGAGATCGTGCGCGATCCGGTCCGGCTGCAGGCCGCCAAGGCGTTCATCCTTGACGGACTGAGCTCGGGTTCGCTGAAGCCGGCAATCGCCAGAACCTTTCCGTTCGACCAGATCGTCGAGGCGCACCGCTATCTCGAATCGAACGAGCAATTCGGCAAGATCGTCGTGACCGTTTGACCGGGCATTTATCGGCCTCACGCCTGCGCCGCCAGCCAGTCCCGCACCTTGCGGGCGTTGTCGCTGAGTTCGCGGTTCTTCGACCAGATGACATGAAAGCCCTTGCCGGTCGTCATCGTGTGGCCGGTGACGCGCACCAGCAGCCCTGATGCCAGCAGCCGCTCGGCGAGGTGACCCCAGCCGAGCGCGATGCCTTGCCCTTCCATGACGGCCTGGATCACCAGCGCATAGTCGTTGATGCGCAAGCCGCGTCCGGCATCGGCGATGTCGACACCGGCCGAGGCGAACCATTCGTCCCAGCTCGCAGCCTCGCGAAACGGCTCTTCAAGATGGATAAGGCGGTGCGATTGAAGATCCGCGACACGGTCCGGCAGCCCGAACCGTGCCACATAACTAACACCGGCAACGGGGAATATCACCTCATCGGCCAGCGGCAGCGAATGATAATCCGGCCATTCCCTGGGCTCGCCGCCGCGGACGCCGAGCGGGATGTCTTCGGCGATGATGTCGAGATCGCGGTCGGCGGTCTGGATGCGCAGGTCGATGCCCGGCAATTCGTCGCGAAACTGCTGCAGGCGCGGCATCATCCAGAACGAGGCAAAGGCGGTCGAGGCGGCGAGTGTCACATGCGCGCCGACGGCGATCTGGCGCAGATCCTCCGCCGACTTGCGAATGTGCGACAGGCCGAGCGAGACGTCGGCATGGAAGCGGTCGCCGGCCTCGGTCAGGCTGACTTGCCGGTGGCGGCGCTGGAAGAGTTTGGCGCCGAGCTGCTCTTCGAGCCCACGGATCGCATAGGAGACGGCAGCCTGCGTCATGCCGAGCTCCCGCCCGGCGGCGGTAAAGCTCGACAGCCGCCCGGCGGCCTCGAAAACGATCAGGCTGCCGGCAGACGGCAGCAGGTGGCGCAAGCTTCGCATAAGCTGAGCTTATACAAGAGATCAGGATTTTCCAGCGTCACAGCCGCATTTTGTCTGGCTAGATTGGTCGAGACTGGAATATGGAGCCTTCATGAACGCACCGGCCGTTGAAGTGAGCGAACACACCAACCGCCGCAGCGGCGGCCGCCTGGGGCGCAAGGCGTTGCGGGGCGCACCCGTAGCGTCGTTTCCAACCCTGGTCCGTCAGATTCCCGTCTATCAGATGGTCCCGGACGAGGCGGTTGAGCTGATCCACCAGGAGTCACTCTCCATCCTCGAAGAAGTCGGATGCGAGTTCCGCGACGACGAGGCGATCGCAATGTGGAAGGCGGCGGGCGCCGATGTCTCGGAGACAAGGGTCCGGATCGACCGCGCCCTGCTGATGGAGCTCATCTCGAAGGTCCCGTCGGAGTTCACGCTCAATGCGAGGAATCCCCAGCGTTCCGTACGTGTGGGTGGAAACAACTCCATCTTCGTGCCGATGTACGGAGCGCCTTACGTGCGCGACCTCGACAACAACCGGCGCTACGGCACACTCGCCGACCTCAACAATTTCCACAAGCTCGCCTACATGGCGCCGGCGCTGCATTCGTCGAGCTCGATCATCTGCGAGCCGATGGAAATCGCGGTGCCGAAACGTCACCTCCACATCATCCATTCGGCGCTGAAGCACTCGGACAAGCCGTTCATGGGCATCGTGACCTCCAGGGATCGAGCCGAAGACACGATGGCGATGGCAGGCATCGTGTTCGGCGAGGATTTTGTCCGCGACAACCCGGTTCTGGTGTCGATCACCAACTGCAATTCGCCGCTGGTGTGGGACGCCACCATGCTGGACGCGATGAAAGTCTATGCGCGCCACAACCAGCCGCTGATCCTCGCCCCCTTCGCCCTTTGCGGCGCCTCGACTTCGGCCTCTGCCGTCGGTGCGGTCGCGCAGGTCAATGCCGAAGCGCTGGCGGGCGTCGCGTTCACACAGCTCCTGCGTCCGGGTTCGCCGCAGATCTACGGACAGTTCATGGTGACGGTCGACATGAAGACCGGCGCTCCCATGGGCGGCACGCCGGAGGCGGCCCAGATGATGTATCTCATGGGCGCGCTGGCGCGGAAGTATCGTCTGCCGTGGCGCACGTCCGGTTTCCATGTCGGCTCGAAGCTGAACGACGCCCAGGCGGGCTACGAGGCGAACATGCTGATGCATGCCGCCATCCTTGCCGGCGCCAACTACATCTGGCACTCCGCCGGTTGGCTCGAAGCCGGCCTGACCTGCGGCTATTCGAAATTTGCCACCGACTGCGAGCAGCTTGTCGGCTGGTATAAATATGCTGGCGGGCTGCCATTCGACGATTTCAAGGAGGCTATGGCGGCTATCCGCGAGGTCGGACCGCAGGGCCATTTCCTCGGCACCCAGCACACGCTTGAACATTTCGAGTCCGCCTTCTTCATACCGAGCATCATGGACTTCAATTCATTCGAACAGTGGAAGGCGGAAGGAGCAAAGGACCACGACACCCGCGGCCGCGAGAAAGCGCGCAACATGCTCGCCGATTATGAGGAGCCGAAGCTCGATGAGGGCATCGCCGATGGTCTCAAAGATTTGATTGCGCGGCGCGAGGAGAAACTGCCGGACAGCGTTAGTTGATCACGGGCGAAGACCCGATGCGAACCATAAGGGAGGAAAAAATGACACTCTTCAGAAGCAACGGCGATCGCGTATCGAGCGCCATCGAAGCAATGGCCAGCGAGGCGCGCGCCGGTCGCGTCGACCGGCGGGAGTTTCTGGCCCTGGCAAGCGCTTTCGGCGCATCGACGGCCCTTGCCTACGGCATGATTGGACTTGCCGTGCCGGAGCGGGCTTTGGCTGAAGAGCCGAAGAAAGGCGGAACGCTGCACGTTTCGATGTCGGTGAAGGCGCAAAAGGACCCGCGCACCTACGACTGGGTGGAACTTGCGAACATTTCACGCTGCTGGCTCGAGCCGCTCGTACGCTACACCCGCCAGTTCACATTCGAGCCGGTTCTGCTCGAAAGCTGGGAGGTCAACGACGACGCCACCGAATACGTGCTGCATGTGCGCAAGGGCATCGCCTGGAACAACGGCGATGCTTTCAACGCCGATGACGTGGCCTACAATCTGACGCGCTGGTGCGAGAAGGCTGCCGCCGGCAATTCGATGGCCGCGCGCGTCGGTGCGCTGATCGATGCAAAGACCGGCAAGGCCAGGGAAGGGGCGATCACCAAGGTCGACGACAACACGGTGAAGCTGAAGCTGAACGAGCCGGACGTCTCGCTGATCCCGAACTTCACCGACTATCCGGCGCTGGTGGTCCATCGCAACTTCGACGCCGACGGCGCCAATCCGATCGAGAAGCCGATTGGCACCGGGCCGTTCGAACTGGTGTCTTATGCGGTCGGCCAGAAAGCGGTCGTCAAGCGTCGTGAGAATGGCAAATGGTGGGGCGGTGAAGCGCTTCTCGACGGCGTCGAATTCATCGACTACGGAACCGATTTCAACGCCTCGATAAATGCATTCGACTCCGGCGAAATCGACCTCAATTTCGAGACGCCGGCCGACTTCATAGACATTCTCGACAAGATGGGGCTGGTCAAATCGGAGGTTGCGACAGCGACCACGCTCGTCGCCCGGACCAACATCACGAACAAGCCCTATGACGACAAGCGGGTTCGCAACGCCCTCCAGATGGCCGTCGACAACAAAGCGGTGCTCGAACTTGGCTACGCCGGGCGAGGCACTGTTGGTGAAAACCACCACGTCAGTCCGATTCATCCGGAATACTACGCGCTGCCCAAGAAGACACGCGACGCCGCGGGCGCCAGGAAGCTTATGGCCGATGCCGGGCAGGACGACTTCGAGCATGAACTGATCACCGTCGAGGACGATTGGCAAAAGAACACCGGCGACGCTATTGCCGGCCAGTTGCGCGATGCCGGGATCAAGGTGAAGCGCACCGTGCTGCCGGGATCGACATTCTGGAACGACTGGACGAAATACCCCTATTCGATGACCATCTGGTACATGCGCCCGCTTGGCGTACAGGTGCTGGCGCTCGGCTATCGCACCGGCGAGGCCTGGAACGAAACCGGCTACTCGAACCCTGATTTCGACGCCAAGCTCAAGCAGGCTCTTTCGCTCATCGACGTGGAAAAGCGCCGCGAGGTCATGAAGGACATCGAGCAGATCCTGCAAGATTCGGGCGTCATCATTCAGCCGTTTTGGCAGAAGCTGTTCAGCCACATGAACGAGAAGGTGAAGAACTACGGTGTCCACCAAACCTTCGAGATGGATCTCCAGAACGTCTGGCTGAACGCCTGAGTTGCCAGCAGAGGACGCGTTGCAGGATTTCATGGACCGCAAGAAGGCCGACGGGCAAGATGCGTGGTACTGATAGCTTCCGTCAGTGAACAATCGGGGACACCCATGAAACTGCCACTTTTTGTTGCCGCGCTTTCGATGGCCGTGCCGGCGGCCGCGTTTGCCGGCCCTGCTGCCAACGCCGTGAAGTTCTTTTATGTCCCGTCGGTCAAGTTCGAGGCCGATGCGCAATATCGCGACCGCTTCACCGCGCCGGTGACGAAACTGTTCGAATTGAACGACAATGCGGCAAAGAACCATCCGGATGAAGTTCCCTGCATCGACTTCGCCCCTGGTCTCGATGCGCAGGACTATGACGAGAAGACCGTGGCCAAGACGCTGACGCTGGCCGAAACGCTGGACGGCGACAGCGCCGAGGTGACGGCGACGTTCAACCTTTTTCCGGAAGGCGATGGTTCCAAACGCGAAATGGTCTGGTCGTTGAAGAAGATCGACGGCCAGTGGAAGGTCGCCGACATTACCTCGAAGACCAGCGGCTGGACCCTGAGTGCGCTCGAATGCCTGGCCGGACAGTCGCCGGAGTGATGCCGTGCTTCGCTGCCGTCCCTGGATTTTGGCGACTGCGTGCCTGCTGGCCGGATTGAGCAGCGCCGCCGCTCAAGGCCTGTTCGGCGCGCCACCCGCAAACGCGCCGGCCGACAGTGCGGCACCTCCGCCGGCAGTTTTGCCGCCGGCAGAAAACGCGCCGGCCGCAGCCGAGCAGCCGGGCTCGCCGACCGCGGTAGTGAAGCCGTTCTACGAGCATGCCGGGCTCGAGGTCGATCCGGCTCAGCGGGGCCATTTCACCGACCCGGCAAAGTCGGTGCTGGACAAGAGCGACGCGCTGCGGAAGTCGGGGCAGGGCGAGTGCCTCGATCCCAACATGGCGCTCGACAATTCCGAATACGAAAAGGCGGAGATCGACAAAAGCCTGAAGACCATCGAAGCGATCAAGGGCGACGAGGCCAAGGTCGTCGTCGCTTTTGTCGTCTCCGGCAATCCGCACCGGCTGGAATGGAAGTTCAAAAAGATCGATGGCGACTGGAAGATATCGGACCTGCTCTCGGTGACCGGCGAATGGGCGCTAAGCCAATACCAGTGCGAGTGAGAACGGAACCGATGAAGATCACCAACGTCCGCGTCACCCACGTCAACGTCCCGCTCGATGCTCCGTTCTGGTGGACGGCTGGTCTCTACGGCGGCGCCTCGAAATCGATCATCGAGGTCGAGACGGACGAAGGCGTGGTCGGACTGGGCGAGGCGCCATGGTGGCATTTCGGCGAGGTGATCAAGGCCGAGATCGCGCCGGCGCTGATTGGCGCCGATCCCCTCGACATCGCCGACTGCGAGGCGCGCTGCGTGCCGCCCTGGCAGATTACCGCCAACACCGGCGAGAATGCAGCCACGGTGGCGTTCGGCGCCGTCGAACTGGCGCTGTGGGATATAAGAGGCAAGGTCTTCGGCATGCCGCTCTACAACCTGCTCGGCGGCGCGGTGCGCAAGGACATTCCGTTTTCGGAATATTTCGCCTTTCGCCCCGCTCACGGCGGAGCCGGCGGCGAGATGACCGCCGAAGCGATCGTCGACTACTGTCTCGGCATGCGAGAACAGCACGGCTCGACGATTTTCGAGGGCAAGCTGATCATGGGCGATCCCGAGCTCGAGATCAGGACAGTGCGCATGCTGCGCGAGGCGCTTGGCGATAAAGCGCAGATCAAACTCGATTCCAACATGCAGTGGTCGCTGACCACAGCGCGCTGGGTGCTGCGCGAGATCGAGCCGTTCAACATCCGCAACTACGAGGATCCGGTCGCGACCTTCGAGGAGATGGCTGCGCTGCGCCAGCATTCGCGCATTCCGTTCTCGACGCACATCCCGGATCTCAGACGGGCAGTCGCGCTCGGTGCGCCGGATTACTTCGTCTGCAATTTCGCAGCACTCGGCGGATTGTCGAAAACTCTGAAATTCATCGCCGCCTGTGAGGCGATGGGCAAGGGGTTCTGGTGCTATTCGAACGATCTCGGCATCATGACATCGGCTTATCTGCACGTCGTGGCGGCGACACCGTGGATCACCGAGGCGTCGCAATCCCTGTTTCGCTGGCAGATCGGCGATGTCATCAAGGACGGTCCTTTCCGCCAGACGGGCAATACGGTGCGCGTGCCGGAGGGTGACGGGCTGGGCGTCGAACTCGATCCGGCGGCAATGAAACGCTGGTCAGCGCACTTTACCGAACACGGGCCGATGCACCATTTCAGCGACCCGAACAGCCCCAGCCGCTACCGGCGGCTGCCGCTCAACTGATGCGAAGTGCACGTGACCGATCGATGAGAAGAGGTCCTGTCGTGGTTGCTTTATTCGCGGCGGTTTGCGTCCTGGCCTGCGCTGTCACCTGGGAGGCAGGAAGCCACGCGGTGGCCCGCGTGCCTCAGCAAAGCTTCACGCTGCCTGTGGGGTTACCGGTGGAGCGCATCGTTCTGAAGCGGGAGGGCGCGCCCGACCTTGCCGGTTGGGTGGCGGATCGGCAGGACAGTTGCGGAACAATCGTGCTGTTACACGGACGTGGTTCAAACAAGCTGGCCATGGTTCCAAGAGCGAAGCTGCTTTTCGAAAGCGGCTACTCGATCGTGCTGTTCGATCTGTCGGGACATGGCGAAAGCGGCGGCGATATCAGAGGCTTTGGTTACATCGAACGGCAGGACGCCAGCCGCATCCTCGCCTTTGCCCGGCAACGCTTCGCCGGTCGCAAGGTGGCGGCCATCGGCTCGTCGCTCGGTGCGGCTGCTTTTGTATTTGGCGCTCAGCAGGAGCATGCCGACGCCTATGTCCTGGAGCAGCTCTACGCGACTTTGCTGGAAACCACGGCGTTGCGAGCGCCCTTGCCTATGTTGCGCGACGTACAGGCGACCATCCTCTTGGCGCAGATGCAGCTCCGCCTTGGCTTCGGGGTAGATGATGTCAGGCCGGTCGATCGCATCGGCGCGATTGATCGGCCGATATTGCTGCTAGCAGGCAATTCGGATCCGTTTGTCGCTCGCAGCCAGACACTGGCGTTGAAAGATGCGGCAGGCGCTGACGCAAAGCTGGTCTGGTTCGACGGCGCGCGGCATGTTGATCTCTATCGCTATGACCAACAGCGGTACCGCGACGCGGTGATGCCTTTCCTGGAGACCAACCTGTGCCGGACCGGGATCAGGTGAGCCGCTCCGTCCGATCAGCCGCGCCCGCGATAGGGGGCGACGCCGGTGTCGGGCAGCCACACACCTTCCGGCGGCGCGCCGGTTTGCCAGAACACGTCGATCGGAATGCCACCGCGCGGATACCAGTAGCCGCCGATGCGCAACCACAATGGCTTGGTCGCGGCGATGATGCGGCGGCCGATCATGACGGTGCATTCTTCGTGGAAGGCGCCATGGTTGCGAAACGAGGTCATGAACAGCTTGAGCGACTTCGATTCCACCAGCAGCGCATCGGGTGCGTAGTCGATGACGATATGGGCGAAGTCCGGCTGGCCGGTGACCGGGCAGAGCGAAGTGAATTCCGGGCAGGTGAAGCGAACGATGGCCGGCGGGCCGTCGCCGCGCGAAAACGGCACGGTTTCCAGGACTGCCGCTTCAGGGCTCTGTGGCGCCTCGACGTTGGTGCCGAGCTGGGTGAGGTTTTTCGTATCGGTCATGAGCAGGTTCCTTGCTGCATGTCGCCCAAAACTGCGCAGCGATTTTGGGACAGCGACATGCGTAAAAACAAAATTTGCCGCTCATTAGCACAATTTGAAACAGCAGGAAGACGATGACCAGCAATGACCCGCTCCTCCAGCCCTATCAGCTCAAGCATCTGATGCTGAAGAACCGGGTGATGTCGACCAGCCATGAGCCGGCCTATTCCGAGGACGGCATGCCGAAGGAACGCTACCGGCTCTACCATGCCGAAAAGGCCAAGGGCGGCATGGCGCTGACCATGACCGCCGGTTCGGCGATCGTCTCGCGCGACAGCCCGGCCGCTTTTGGCAATCTGCATGTCTATGACGACCGCATCGTGCCGTGGCTCGCCGAGCTTACCGATGCCTGCCACGAGCACGATTGCAAGGTGATGATACAGATCACCCATCTCGGCCGCCGCACCGGTTGGAACAAGGCCGACTGGCTGCCCGTGCTGTCGGCTTCGCCGGTGCGCGAACCGGCCCATCGCGCCTTTCCCAAGACTATCGAGGACTGGGATATCGAGCGCATCGTAGCCGACTATGCGGCGGCCGCGCAGCGCTGCCAGGCTGCCGGCCTCGACGGCATCGAGTTCGAAGCCTACGGCCATCTGATGGACGGTTTCTGGTCGCCGGCCACCAACCAGCGCGACGACGATTTCGGCGGCTCGCTCGACAACCGGCTGCGCTTCACCGGAATGGTGCTCGACGCGGTGCGTGCCGCGGTCGGCGAAAAGTTCGTCGTCGGCATCCGCATGGTCGCCGACGAGGATTTCGAGAAAGGCCTGTCGAAACAGGAGGGCGTCGAAATCGCCAGGCGGCTGGCCGGCTCCGGCAAGGTCGATTTCCTCAACATCATCCGTGGCTCGATCGAGACCGATGCGGCGCTGACCAAGGTCATCCCGGTGACCGGCATGCGGTCGTCGCCGCATCTCGACTTTGCCGGCGAGATCAGGGCAGCGACGAAATTCCCGACCTTCCATGCGGCGCGGATTTCCGACGTCGCCACCGCGCGTCACGCCATCGCCACCGGCAAGCTGGACATGGTCGGCATGACGCGCGCCCACATTGCCGACCCGCATATCGTCAAAAAAGTGATGGAGGGCCGCGAGCACGAGATCCGCCCTTGCGTCGGCGCCACCTATTGCCTCGACCGCATCTATGAGGGCGGCGAGGCGCTGTGCATCCACAATGCGGCGACGGGCCGCGAGGCTGATATCCCCCATATTATTCCGAAAACCGAGGGACCGAAGCGGAAGGTGGTCGTCGTCGGTGCCGGCGCCGGCGGGCTGGAGGCGGCGCGCGTCGCCGCCGAGCGCGGGCACCAGGTGACGGTGCTGGAAGCATCGAGCCAGGCCGGCGGCCAGGTGCGGCTGGCAACGCAAAACCCGCGCCGCAAGGAATTGATCGGCATCATCGACTGGCGCCTGGCCGAACTCGACCGGCTGGGCGTCGAGATCCGCTACGACAAATGGGCGGAGACGGACGACGTGCTGGCGCTATCGCCGGACGTGGTGGTGGTCGCCACCGGCGGCCTGCCGCAGAACCCGCCTCTGACGGCGGGCGACGATCTCGTCACCTCGAGCTGGGACATCATGGCCGGCAGCGTCAAGCCGGCCGAGAACGTGCTGCTCTATGACGACAATGGCGGCCATCAGGGCATGGGTGCCGCCGAACTGATCGCCAATAGCGGCGCCAGGCTGGAGCTGGTTTCACCAGAGCGCTTCTTCGCCCCGGAAATGGGCGGCATGAATCATGTGCCCTACATGCGCGCCTTCCAGGAAAAGGGTGTCACGGTGACCATCAACACACGGCTACGTTCTGTGCGGCGTGAAGGCAACCAGCTGATCGCCGAGCTCGCCTCCGACTTCGCCGATGGCTGGCGCGGCGAGCGGCGGGTCGACCAGGTGGTGGTCGAGCACGGCACGCTGCCGCTCGACGATCTCTACCTGGCGCTGAAGCCGCTGTCGAAGAACGCCGGCGCGATCGATTACGAAAAACTGATCAATGGCGGCGACATCTTTCCTGCGCGCAATCCGCAAGGCGGTTTCGTCGTCTTTCGCATCGGCGACGCGGTAGCTTCACGCAATATCCACGCTGCGATCTATGACGGCATCAGGTTCGGCTTGCGAATCTGAGGAATATTTTGGATTGATTGGTGGCGCGCAGCCGAACCTCCGTACGGAGAGCCACCACGGTACGTCGGTCCGGTCTGCGCGCCGCGCACGCCGCCGGCCATCGCCGGGCACCGTACGATCTTGCGATTGCGGCAGGACGTTCAAAACATCCTGGCGGTGGCCATGCAGAACACGGTGATGACCAGCAGGCCGCCGGCGATGCGTTCGCCCTTTGTCATCTTGGCGCGCAACTGGGTTTGCTTCGCCGCATCAGCGCCGGCCAACTGCCTGCTGGCGGAACCCACCAGCGCGCCCTGAACCCCGGCGGCGATTAACGCCGTCAAGATGCCGAGCGCCAAGACCTTCTCCATCGAGCCGAAAGAGCCGTTGTGGAAGAAATACCACAGCAGCAAGCCGGTGAGGAAAACCACGCCGGCTGCGCCCATTTGCGGCCGGAAGAAACGTTCCGCCCTGATCTCCGGTTCGCGGGCGACCGCGATGGTGGTGCCGGCCCAGAACACGCCCGCCATGACGTGAAGGCCGAGGACGATGATGTAGACATATTGCATGACCGCATTTCCTCTCTTGCCCACCGCCAGGCATATCGATAGATATCAAATTATTAGATGTCAACGCATAAGCTCGAGCCGGTTCCATAGGCTTTGCCCTTGTTCTAGTGTCGGATCATGACGCCCTTTGACCGCCCGCCGATCGGGATGAATCTCGCGCGCACCGCCAAGCTGGTTGCGCAGGCTTTCGACGCTGCCTTGGTCGAGGCAGGCGGCACGCTGCCGGTCTGGGTCACGTTGCTGTCGGTCAAGTCGCGGGAGCTGGCCAATCAACGCGAGCTCGCCGGCATGATCGGCATCCGGGGCGCAACGCTGACCCACCACCTCAACGCCATGGAGACGCAAGGCCTGCTGATGCGCCGCCGCGATCCGGAGAACCGCCGGGTTCACCAGGTGGAGCTGACCCAAGCCGGAGAAGCGCTGTTCCTGCAATTGCGCACCGCCGCGTTAGCCTTCGACAAGCGGCTGCGGAAAGGACTGTCCGACGACAGGCTGGCAGAGTTTGCACAGGTGCTGGCCGCGTTGCGGGCCAATGTCAGTTGATACCGATTGGACCGCAACCCTTGTTCCAAGCCGTCTGCAATGTTATATGACCATGGTAGTCATATGCGAGGGTGGCAACATGCGCGAAATTCAGTTGAAAGACGCCAAGGCGACGCTTTCGGCAGTCGTCGATCAGGCAGTTGCAGGAGAGCCTGCCATTATCACACGCCACGGTCGGAAGCAGGCCGTCATCCTGTCGTTCGAAGATTATCAGCGGCTGTCTCGGGTGCCGAGCTTCGGGCGGCTGCTGGCGGCTTTTCCCGGGGACAAGGACGACATTCCGCCTCGTTCCCGTAAGCCAGCTCGCAAGGTTGCGTTGTAGCGCGGCGACCAGCCCTGATGTTTCTGCTGGACACCAACATCATCTCGGCAATGGCTCCAGCCAGGAAGGTTGATCGGGCGGCGCTGATGGCATGGCTCGATATGGCGAGCGAATACCTGTTCCTATCCGTTGTGACTGCGTCCGAAATCGCGGCGGGGATAGCGAAGGCGGAGCGCGACGGCGCGACCACAAAGGCCGCGCTGCTACGCGACTGGTGGCAGGCAGTCGAGCACCTTTACGGGGCAAGGATTCTGCCCTTCGATTTGCGAGCCGCGCATGCCGCGGGTTCTATTCTTGATCGCGCAAGGGCTCATCGGCCGGGATTTGAAGATATAGCGATTGCTGCTACGGCCGAGGTTCACGGCCTGGTGATACTGACGGATAACGAGCGTCATTTCGCACCACTTGGGGTGCCGATGCTCAATCCGCTGAGAAACCTGCCGCCATTGCAGTAGTTCCGACTTTCCTACGCCCGGCAGCCCTGCAGCACCGTCAGCCTGGCCTTCTTGGGCGTTCGCGCCACCAGCCATTCGCGCACGCTGTCCGGCGGCATCGGGAAAGCGATGGAATAGCCTTGCACCTGGTCGCAGCCGATCGCCATCAGCGAGTCGAGCTCGGCTTCGGTTTCGGCGCCCTCGGCAACGATCGAGATGCCGAGACCGCGGGCGAGCTCGGTGAGGGCACGCACGATCTTGGTGTTGCCGCTGTTCTCGTTGATGTTCTGGACGAACCGGCGGTCGATCTTCAGCCGATCGATCTCGTTTGGATTGACATGGCTGAGCGATGCGTAGCCGGTGCCAAAATCATCGAGCTCGAGATGGATACCGGCGGCGCGAATGTGCCGCAGCTTTGCCGCGATACCGGTCTTCTCGTCGTCGAGGATGACGGATTCGACGATCTCCAGCGACAGTTTGTGCGCTGGCAGGCCAGCCCTCTCCAGCATGTCGAACAGGAAGACTTCGAAATCTGTCTCGCGCAGCTCCGAGCCGGATACATTGACGGCGATCCGTCCGAAGGCGATGCCTGCGCGGTTCCATTCGGCTGCTTCGTCGATCGCCTTGGCGATGACGATGCGGCCGATCTCGGGCATGAGACCGCATTTTTCCGCGATCGGAATGAACTCGCCCGGCGCGATCATGCCGCGCTCGGCATGTCTCCAGCGAACCAGAGCCTCGATGCCGCTGATGGCGCCGTCCGACAGCGAGACTTGCGGCTGGAAATAGACTTCGAACGCCTTCTCCGAGATAGCGGTCCTGATATCGAGCTCGAGCTGCTTGCGATAATCGAGTTCGTGCCTCAGCTCCTCGGAGAAGAACGACAAGCTGCCGCCGCCCTGCTTCTTGGCGGAATACAGCGCCAGATCGGCATGGACGAGCAGATCCTGCGCATTGTCGGCGTCGACAGGGTAGACCGCAATCCCGGCACTTACGCCCGGATGGATTGTCGTGCCTCGAAAGACGATCGGCTTGTTGAGCTTGGTCAGGATGCGCCGGGCGACGGTATCGATGTCCTCGGTGCTGCCGGCACCGTTGAGAATCATGACGAATTCATCGCCGCCGAGCCGCACGTTGAGATCCGACGTACGGCACGAATCACGCATGCGCTGCGCAGCCGCCACCAGCCATAATCGCCGGCGGCGTGGCCGAACGTGTCGTTGATCTGCTTGAACCGGTCGAGATCGAACTGCACCACGGCAACCCGTTCACGCCGTCGCCGCGCGGCATTGATCAGCGTATCGAAATGCTCGGTCAAAAAGGTGCGGTTGTGCAGGCCGGTCAGCCCGTCATGCACGGCGATAAAGGCCATGGAATTGCGCGCATCGACCAGCTCGCGCGTCCTGCGCAGGATGGCATTCGACATTGGCCCGAAAATGAAAAGCGCCACCAGCACGATGACGCCGATGGTCGAGTAGAACAATGTGCGGTTAAGATCGAGAAGTGTTTCGGATCGCTGGTCTGCAAAGGCACTGATGCGCTGGCCAAGTGCGGCATAGCCCGACAATGTTGCGTTGGCAACGGAAGCGTTCAGGTTGACGCGCTCCTCTCCGCCTTTGTAGCCACCATTGCCGGCCATGTTGAGCCGCGATTCGAATGACGAGATCAGGCGTTCGCCGTTGGCGATAAGCCCGACCGAGAAATAGTCGAGATGGTACGGCTTGGCGAAAAGTACGCTCTCGATCGATCTCGGATCGAACCTTGCCGGCGACGCCGGATCGGCGGCGGTCCGTTCGAGCAGCAGATCGTAGTTCTCCTCGAACTCCACCGTCGCTTGCTTGAGCGCGCTAACCAGGGCCGGCTGCTGGTCGCGTGAGGCGGTACCGGTCGCGCCGGCAAGGAAGACGATGCGCTGCGATAGGGCTTTTTGTGTGCTGACCACATCGAGCAGTGCCTGGTTGTGCTGCTGGGCCGCCATCATCTGCTGCAGCAGGATGAAGGAGGCCACGACCATGGCGGCGATGATCAGCAGAGCCAGCCAGTAGCCGGATTTGATCAGGAGTATGAGCCTGCCCGAAACGGCGTGCACCGGCTGCTGTGACATTTTCTGAGGCGGCCCTCTCGCCAACGAATTCTTGTGCGACAACCTTTGGCTTCAAAGTGTTAACAGGTTTGGGACGTCAGCATGCCGGCGGCGGCGACCGTGGCGGGAAACCCGCAAAGTGGTTATTGCAATCTTTCGCGGCGCCTCCGCATTTGAACATCGTAGCCTCTGCCGTGCCATTGCCGCCACCGAAGCGGTCGCTTTTGCGATGGATTTTTCGTCCGCGCGGCGCGACAGTCCTCATCGATCTCAACAGGGCCTGATCATGACCGAAGCATTCCTTTCCCACATCGACAGCGAGCTTGAAGGACTGAAATCGGCCGGCCTTTACAAATCCGAACGGGTGATAACCTCGACCCAATCGGCCGAGATCGAGGTCGGCGGCGAGAAGGTGCTGAATTTCTGCGCCAACAATTATCTCGGCCTCGCCGACAGCGCCGAACTGCGCGAGGCGGCCAAGCAGGCGCTCGACCGGTACGGCTACGGCATGGCATCCGTGCGCTTCATCTGCGGCACGCAGGAAGAACACAAGCAGCTCGAGGCGACCATTTCTGACTTCCTCGGCATGGAGGACACCATCCTCTACGGCTCCTGCTTCGACGCCAATGGCGGCCTGTTCGAGACGCTGCTCGGCGAGGAGGATGCGGTCATCTCCGATGCGCTGAACCACGCCTCGATCATCGACGGGGTACGGCTGTCGAAGGCAAAGCGCTTCCGCTACGCCAACAACGACATGGCCGATCTGGAAGCGCGATTGAAAGAGGCGCGCGACTGTCGGTTCCGGCTGATCGCCACCGACGGCGTGTTCTCGATGGATGGCATCATCGCCAATCTGAAAGGCGTCTGCGACCTCGCCGACAAATACGATGCGATGGTCATGGTCGACGACAGCCATGCTGTTGGCTTCGTCGGCAGGAACGGCCGTGGCTCGGCCGAACATTGCGGCGTCGAGGGCAGGGTGGACATCATCACCGGGACGCTCGGCAAGGCATTGGGCGGCGCGTCGGGCGGCTACACATCGGGCAGGAAGCAGGTGGTCGACTGGCTGCGCCAGCGCTCGCGGCCCTATCTGTTCTCCAACACGCTGATGCCGGCGATCGCTGGCGCTTCGATCCGGGTTTTCGAGATGATCCGCAATGGCGATACGTTGCGCCAGCGCCTATATGCCAATGCGGCGCGGTTTCGCTCCGAGATGGGCAAGCTCGGTTTTACTCTGGCCGGCGCCGACCATCCGATCATCCCGGTGATGCTGGGCGACGCGACGCTGGCGCAGGAAGTGGCGGCGCGGATGCTGAAGCGCGGCATCTATGTCATCGGCTTCTCGTTCCCGGTGGTGCCGAAGGGCCAGGCGCGCATCCGCACGCAGATGTCGGCCGCCCATTCCGGCGCCGACATCGAACGCGCGGTTGAGGCGTTCGCCGCAGTCGGTCGCGAACTCGGCGTGATTTCCTGAGCGGCCGGATCAAGAGATTCAAGCGACTAAGGTTCTGGGGACAAAAGAATGTCAAACATGATGAAGGCGCTGGTCAAGGCCAAGGCCGAGCCGGGCATCTGGATGGAAGAAGTGCCGGTGCCGGAAATCGGCCCGAACGACGTGCTGATCAAGATCAGGAAGACCGCGATCTGCGGCACCGACGTCCACATTTATAATTGGGACCAGTGGGCGCAGAAGACCGTGCCGGTGCCGATGGTGACCGGTCACGAGTTTGTCGGCACCGTCGCCGATTTCGGCGCGGCGGTGACCGAGTACAAGATCGGTCAGCGTGTTTCGGGCGAGGGCCATATCGTCTGCGGCCATTGCCGCAACTGCCGGGCGGGCAGGGGGCATCTGTGCCGCAACACGCTCGGCGTCGGCGTCAACCGGCCGGGCGCCTTTGGCGAATACCTTGCGATCCCGCAGCACAATGTCGTGCCCATCCCCGACGATGTGCCGGACGAGATCGCGGCAATTTTCGATCCTTTGGGCAATGCGGTTCACACCGCATTGTCCTTTGATCTCGTCGGCGAGGACGTGCTGGTCACCGGCGCCGGGCCGATCGGCATCATGGGTGCACTGGTGGCGCAGTGCGTTGGCGCGCGAAAAGTGGTCATCACCGACATCAACCCGGTGCGCCTGGCACTGGCGAAAAAGCTCGGCGTCCAGCATGTCGTCGATGCGTCGAAGGAAAAGCTGCGCGACGTGATGCCGGCGCTCGGCATGACCGAGGGTTTTGACGTCGGCCTCGAAATGTCGGGTGCCGCACCTGCCTTCCGCGACATGATCGACACCATGAACAACGGCGGCAAGATCGCCATTCTCGGCATCGCGCCGACCGGCTTCGAGATCGACTGGAACAAGGTCATCTTCAAGATGCTGCATCTGAAAGGCATCTACGGCCGCGAGATGTTCGAGACCTGGTACAAGATGATCGCGCTGGTGCAGGGTCCTCTCGACGTCAGCGGCCTGATCACCCACCGCATCGGCATCGACGACTATATTTCCGGCTTCGAAGCGATGAAGAGCGGCAATTCCGGCAAGGTGGTGATGGACTGGTGACACCACTGTCTTTCCGACACCTGAACCTGGATTGGAACGCTGAGCCCAACGCTCCGAATGTAGAACTAACCGTTGAGGATAAAACGGTTCAGCTTACCTTTCTGTTGGACTCATGGGACTGTGAGGCCAGCAAGGGAGAGACAGGAACCCTTCGTTTCATCGGTTGCAGTCGTTGGCGATGGGACTCCACAAATGATCACGCCTGGTTCTCAGGTAAAGGCCTTTACAGCAAGCAGGCTCCCAAATGGGGCGAGTTCTACGAGGTGATCGGCGATAGCCGGTCAATCAGCGAAAACGATTGGGAAATTCTGGCGCAAGATGGACCTAACTCGCGGCGTTTCCTGTTTTATTTTCGCGACGACACGATCGAAGTTGTTGCTGAACATTGGTTGCTTACTCGATAAATGCCAAGCACTGGCTAGCCCCTTCGTTCAAGACGATTCGACCCCAACCTCGGCTCGTCCCAAACGACTCTCCAGAGCGGCTAATGCTGCCTCAATTGCCGCGCGGTCGCTATTCCTCAGTTTCTCCAGCAGCTCCCGCTCGAACTCCTTCGCCAGCGGCACCATTTCGCGATAGGCGGCAAGCCCCGCTTTGGTCAGCGTCAGATGCTCGACGCGACGGTCTTTCTCGTCTGGCGTGCGGGTCAGCCAGCGGCGCCGCTCAAGCTCGGCCACCGCGCGCGAAACCTTGGTCTTGTGCATGGCCGATTGCTCGCCGAGCGCCGTCGCCGTCATCGTGCCGTGCTGTCCAAGTCCCGCAAGCGTGCGCCATTCGGGCCGGGTCAGGCCGTGGCGGTCCTTGTATATCCTTGAGAATTCGCGGCTGACGGCATCGGCAAGCCGATAGAGCCGGTAAGGCAGGAAGGATTCCAGCTCGAGAATTTCCATGGTTGGCCCTGACTGGGCATGCTGGCGGCTCATGCCGAAATCACCGTTGATGGTTACATTTTCAATGGTTACAAATGAAACCGGTATGGTCAACTCGGAGCATCTTTGCGGATGCGCAAACGATGCTCCGAGACCATGAATTCGGGAGGATTCCATGGCCTATTCCTACATGCCGGGTTTCGGCAACGACTTCGAGACCGAGACTCTGCCGGGCTCGCTGCCGCAAGGGCGAAACTCGCCGCAGCGGCCGGCCTACGGCCTCTATGCCGAGCAGCTTTCGGGCTCTCCTTTCACCGCGCCGCGCGGCACCAATGAGCGCTCCTGGCTTTATCGGATAAGGCCGAGCGTCAGGCACACCGGTCGCTTCAAAGCGGCGAATTATCCGCTTTGGAAAAGCGCGCCGAACGTCGGCGACCATCAGCTCGCACTCGGCCAGTATCGCTGGAGCCCCGTGCCGATGCCGAAGGAACCGACCGATTTCATCGCCGGCATGCGCTCGATCACCACCGCCGGCGACGTGCTCGGCCAGACCGGCATGGCGGCACACGTCTATGTCGCCAATCGCTCGATGGTCGACGATCATTTCTTCAACGCCGACGGCGAGTTGCTGGTCGTGCCCCAGGTTGGAGCCTTGCGCTTCGTCACCGAGATGGGTGTTATCGAACTCAGGCCGGGCGAGATTGCCGTGCTGCCGCGCGGCCTGGTGTTCAAGGTCGAACTGGTCGATCCGCAAGTGCGCGGCTATGTCTGCGAAAATTACGGCGCCAAGCTGACGCTGCCGGATCGCGGCCCGATCGGCGCCAATTGCCTGGCCAATCCGCGCGATTTCAAGACGCCCTGCGCCTGGTTCGAGGACAAGGACACGCCCTGTCGGCTGATCGCGAAATGGTGTGGCCAGTTCCATGTCACCGAAATCGACCATTCGCCGCTGGATGTGGTGGCGTGGCACGGCAATTATTCGCCCTACAAATATGATCTTGCGACCTTTTCGCCGGTCGGTGCGATCCTGTTCGACCACCCCGATCCGTCGATCTTCACCGTGCTGACCGCGCCGAGCGGCGAGGAAGGCACCGCCAATATCGATTTCGTCATCTTCCCGCCGCGCTGGCTTGTGGCGGAAAACACTTTCCGCCCGCCCTGGTATCACCGCAACATCATGAGCGAGTTCATGGGCCTGATTCATGGTCAGTACGATGCCAAGGAAGAGGGCTTCGTGCCCGGCGGCATCAGCCTGCACAACATGATGCTGGCTCACGGACCCGATGCGTCTGGCTTCGAAAAAGCCTCGCGAGCGGAGCTGAAACCGGTCAAGCTCGACAACACCATGGCCTTCATGTTCGAGACGCGCTTTCCGCAGATGGTGACCCGCTATGGCGCCGAGCTCGAAACCCGGCAGGACAACTACATCGACTGCTGGGCCGGCCTGAAGAAGCGCTTCAACGGCACGCCAGAGGGCGACTGGTCTTGAGCGCCGTCGTATGACGGATCGTCTGGTGCTTCTGGGTTCGAAGGGTGGCCCGGCGCTGCGGCCGGGCGGCCCGTGGCCGAGTTCGTCGCTGCTGGAGATTGGCGGCCGCACCATCGTCGTCGATTGCGGGCTGGGCGTAACGCGCGGGCTGACCGATGCCGGCATCAGCCTGAAGGCGCTCGACCTGATCTTCATCACGCATTTGCACTCCGACCATGTTCTGGAACTCGGACCTCTCATCCACACCGCCTAGACCGCCGGCCTGGCGGCGCCCGTCACTTTGTTCGGCCCGCCCGGCATCGGCCATTATTGGCAGCGCTTTTGCCAGGCAATGGAATTCGATATCGAGATCCGCATCGCCGATGAAGGCAGGCCGGATCTCCGCGACCAGGTTTCGATCGTCGAATTTGGTGAAGGCCAGGTGGCCGAAGAGCGCGGTCTCAAAATATCGGCGCTGCGCGTCGACCACCCGCCGGTGACGGATTGCTTTGCGCTGCGCTTCGATCATGCGGGGCAAGGCGTCGTCTTTTCGTCGGATACGGCCTTCTTTCCGCCATTGGCGGATTTCGCCGAGGGCGCCGACGTCCTGGTCCACGAGGCCATGCTGGAAAAGGGTATCGAGCGGCTGGTCGCGAAGACCGGCAACGGCGCAAGGCTGAGGGAACACCTGCTTGCCAGCCACAGCTTTGCCGAGGAAGCGGGCCGCATCGCCAGCGAGGCAGGCGTCAAAAGACTGGTCCTCAACCACCTCATTCCCGCCGACGATCCCGAGATCGGCGAGGCCGACTGGATTGCCGCGGTCAGGAAAACATGGGCCGGCGACTTGACGATCGCCCGCGACGGCCTTGTTGTGGAATTAAGCAGCGCCAAAGCTGCGCCAGGAGAGGAAACCGCATGAAGCTTGCCACATTGAAGGACGGGACGCGCGATGGAAAGCTCGTCGTCGTCTCGCGCGACCTGACGCGGTTTACCGATGCTTCGTTCCTGGTGCGCACGCTGCAGGCCGCGCTCGACGACTGGCATCGCATCGCCCCGCATCTCGCTGCCATGGCGGAATCGTTGGAAAACAATGCGGTACCGTCCGCGCGCTTTCACGAGCACGACGCCCATTCGCCGCTGCCGCGCGCCTACCAATGGGCCGACGGCTCGGCCTATGTGAACCATGTCGAGCTGGTGCGAAAGGCGCGCGGTGCCGAGATGCCGGCAAGCTTCTGGACCGATCCGCTGATCTACCAGGGCGGCTCGGACGCTTTCCTCGCACCGCGCGACCCGATCCGCATGGTCGACGACACCCTTGGCATCGACATGGAAGGAGAGGTCGCCGTCATCGTCGACGATGTGCCGATGGGCGCAAGCCTCGATGAGGCGCGGGCGGCGATCCGGCTGGTCATGCTGGTCAACGATGTAACGCTGCGCGGCCTGACCGGACCCGAGCTCGCCAAGGGGTTCGGCTTCTACCAGTCGAAACCGTCATCTGCCTTTTCGCCGGTTGCGGTGACGCCGGACGAGCTGGGCGATGCCTGGGACGGCGGCAAGGTCAGCCTGCCGCTGCTGGTCGATCTCAACGGCAAGCCGTTCGGCCGGGCGAACGCCGGCATCGACATGACCTTCGACTTTCCGGCGCTGATTGTTCACGCCGCAAAAACGCGGCCGCTGGCCACCGGCACCATCGTCGGTTCGGGCACCGTCTCCAACAAGCTCGACGGCGGGCCGGGCAAGCCTGTCTCGGCGGGCGGCGCCGGCTATTCCTGCGTCGCCGAGCTGCGTATGATCGAGACCATCGAAACCGGCGAACCGAAAACGCCGTTCCTGCGCTTTGGCGATAGCGTGCGCATCGAGATGAAGGACAGGGGTGGGCATTCGATCTTCGGCGCCATCGAGCAGAGGGTCGAGAAGTACGAGGGGGCAAGAGAATGACGGGCGAGACATTCTATCTGCTGTGCGGTGTCTGGGCCCTTGTCATGCTGGCGATCTTCATCCTGGCGATCCGCCTGAGCTATCGCATCGAGGCGCGCTCGCCAGGCCTGACCAACCGCAGCGGCTTTCCGCGCAAGGCGATGATGTTTCACACCGTCACCAACACGAATGTCGCGCTGGACCAGGAAACGCAAGCCATGCGGCGGCACATGATCGGGCTGCTGCTGATTGTTTTGGCTGGGTTTGCGCTTCTATGGGCGGGTGTGTCGCTATTCCGGGTCGCGCCGTGAAGTCATGGACCTGCTGAACCATTTTCGGCGCATGGCAGCCAACAATCTGTGGTCGAACGACCGGCTCTACCGCGCCGTGCTGCAGTTTGAGCCCGGCGAATTCGAAGCCGAACGGACGAGCTTCTTTCCGTCGATCAAGGCAACGCTCAATCACATCCTGGCGGTCGATCACCTCTATCTCGATTTTCTCGAAGAGGGCGGCGTCGGCGCCGCCGCCCATGACGATTTTGTGCCGTTCAATGATGCCAAGGCGCTTTTTGTTGCACAGGCGGAGGCCGACCGGCGGCTGATCGCCTTTTGCGACCGCCTGTCGGCGGACGATCTCGAGCGCCGCGTCGTCACCGATCGGCGCGAGGACGGCATGGTACCGGAACGGATCGGCGACCTGCTCGCCCATCTCTTCATCCACGACATCCATCATCGCGGCCAGGTGCACGCGATGCTATCCGGCACCTCGGTGAAACCGCCGCAACTCGACGAGTTCTTGCTCGGCTATGATCTGAAACTCAGGAAAGCGGAGGTTGAGCGGTTGGGCTTGCGAGACCAACTGCTTGGATAATCATGCCAAAGCCACATCGTAACGAGCGAAATGCGGGTCGGATGTCAGGATGGTGAGGTTCTCCACTTGCGCCTGCGCAATCAGAAGTCTGTCGAACGGATCACCATGGTGGTGGGGTAGGCCGCCGACGGCGTTCGCGTGCTGGAAGGTTACGGCGAGCGGCTGAAATTGCATCCTTGGAAGCAGCGCTGGCAGATCGTCCGGCGCATTAAGTTTTCTGATCGAACGTTTGATGGCAATTTCCCAGACGCTTGCCGCGCTCGCGAACACCACCGCTTCCGAAGCCAGAATGACGCGGTGGTGCTCGCTAAGACGTCGATCGTCCGAAATCGACCAGAGGATGATGTGTGTGTCGGCGAGAAACGGGCCGACCGTCATTTCACGTACTCATCCCACTCGGGACCGAGTTCATCAAAATCGTCCGCAATCCAGATCTTGCCCTTCAACGCGCCTATACGCGGCAGGGGTTCGGCCACTGCCGGAGGTACGATACGCGCCGCCGCCTTGCCGTGGCGTGTGAGCACGATCTCCTCGCCGGCTTCCGCGCGGCTGACGAGTTCCGACAATTTGGCCTTGGCTTCGGCAATTGAAACATTCATGGTCAGACCTCTTATGACCAGAATTTAGGTCATAATTGATCAAACCACAAGGCACCTCGGCCGAGTTGGCTACGCTGCCTTGCCGTCCACCTTCAGCACGCCGCGCTTGATCTGGTCCTGCTCGATCGATTCGAACAAGGCGCGGAAATTGCCCTCGCCAAAGCCTTCGTCGCCCTTCCTCTGGATGAACTCGAAGAAGATCGGGCCGATCACTGTCCTGGAAAAGATCTGCAGCAGGATCTTGGTCGTGCCGCCGTCGACGACGCCTTCGCCGTCGATCAGGATACCGTGCTTCTTCATGCGCTCGATCGGCTCTTCATGGCCGTTCACGCGGGCATAAGACATGTCGTAATAGGTCTCCGGCGGGCCCGGCATGAACTTCAGGCCGTTGGCGGCGAGCCTGTCGGTGCCGCCGTAGATGTCGTCGGTGCCGACGGCGATGTGCTGGATGCCCTCGCCATTATACTTCTTCAGATATTCGGCGATCTGGCTGGTCTCGTCCTTGGACTCGTTCAGCGGAATGCGGATCTTGCCGCAGGGCGAGGTGATGGCGCGGCTGACCAGGCCGGTGATCTTGCCGTCGATGTCGAAGAAATGGATCTGCTTGAAGCCGAACAGGTCTCGGTAGAAATCCCACCATTTGTCCATCTGGCCGCGATAGACATTGTGGGTCAGGTGGTCGAGATAATAGAAGCCGACGCCTTCCGGCCTGGGGTCGCGCTCGCCCAGCCAGTCGAACTCGGCGTCGTAAGCCGAGCCCTTCTCGCCGTAGGTTTCGATGAAATAGAGCAGCGATCCGCCGATACCGACGATCGCCGGCACGTCGAGCGTCTTGTCGTTGCCTTCATAGGGCGTCGCGCCCTTGGCCACCGCGTGATCGAAGGCATGCCTTGCATCGACCACCCGCCACGCCATCGAGGCGGCGCAAGGGCCGTGCTTGTCGACGAATTTCATGGCATGCGAGCCGGGTTCGGCATTGACGACATAGTTGATGTCGCCCTGCCGCCAGACGGTGATGTCCTTGCCGCGGTGCTTGGCCACCGGCACATAGCCCATGCGGGTGAACAGTTCGGCGAGCTTTTCCGGCTCGGCATGCGCGAATTCGACGAACTCGAAGCCGTCGGTGCCGGCGGGATTGGTTTTGCTGATCTTGGCGGGCGGTGCGTCGTGCGGGAAGGGACCCATGGCATTGCTCCGAAATCTGGAACTGGCCGCGTCGGCCATCTGGACGCAATTATAGCGCGGAGCGAGTGCAAATTGCTTGCATTCAAACGCTTGAAATGGTCTGATCATGCGCGAGTTGTGCACTGCGGACCCGAAATTCATGGATGAGGCGCGCATCGACCAGTTTGACCGCAAGATAATGGCTCTATTGCAGGGCGATGCACGGCTGACCAACAACGATCTGTCGGAACGGGTGAACCTGTCCGCGTCGCAGTGCTCGCGTCGTCGCCAGCGGCTGGAGGAGGACGGCTATATCAAGGGTTACCGGGCGGTGCTCGACCGCGACAAGCTCGGTTTTTCCCTGGTCAACGTCATTTCGGTGACGCTCGCCACCCACAACCGCGACAATGCGCGGCGTTTCGGCGAATTGGTGGCGCGGCTGCCGCAAGTGCAGGAAGCGCACGCGCTGACCGGCGAGATGGACTACATATTGAAAGTCGTGACGCCCGATCTCAAATCATTGTCGGAGTTCGTCAACGGCGTGCTGCTGCCGCACGAATCGGTGCAGCACGTGAAGACGGCGATCGTGCTTGAGACATTGAAGGAAACCGGCGCGCTGCCGATTTAGCCCAGACGGCTTTTCGTTAGATATGGCGGAGGGACAGCACCCAGGACAGCACCCCCCTCTGGCCTGCCGGCCATCTCCCCCTCAAGTGGGGAGATTGGCAGCTCTGACCTCGCTGCCCACTCCGCAACGCTGAAAATTGGCGAAAGCCAACGCGACATCCAATCTCCCCACTTGAGGGGGAGATGTCCGGCAGGACAGAGGGGGGTGTGAAGGATCGCCACAGTGCGGAACTTGACTTCTTCCGCTCGGAACGTGAGGCCGTTCACCCCTTCGACTGCTTGATCAGCCCATAGAGATTGGTGCAGCGGGCGCCGGAGCGGCAATAGGCGAAGACCGGGCCTTCGAGTTCGTCAAGCGCCTCGGCCTGGTCCTCGACATCCTCGGCCGTGATCTGGCCGCTGATGACAGGGATGTAGCGGAAGGCGAGCCCGGCGCCCTCGACCGCCGCTTTGACGGTGTCGGCCGATGGCTGGCCGGGCTGCTCGTCGTCGGGCCGGTTGCAGATCACGCTCTTGAAGCCGGCGGCCTTGATGGTCGCGACATCTTCGGGCTGGATCTGGCCGGAGACCGAATAGTCCTCGCTGATCTGGCGGTATTCCATGGCTGGGGTCCTCACAATCTGGCTAGCGGCAGTCTTGCCACTCCCGGACCCGGTCGGCAACCGCCATTAGATAGAAATCCGGCCGGGCGATTTCAGCCCGACCGGATGGAGTGACTAGACAGCTCAACTGCCGAGGATCGCGCCTTTGATCTGGGCGATGTTGTTGTGCATCAGGTCGATATAGGTCGCGGCCGGGCCGTCGGGCTGCGACAACGCATCGGAATAGAGCGTGCCGCCCACCTTGATGCCGGTCTCGCTGGCGATCTGCTCGATCAGCCGCGGGTTGGTGATGTTCTCGACGAAGATCGCCGCCGCCTTGTCCTGCTTCACCTGGCTGACCAGCTTGGCGACGTCGGCGGCGGAGGGCTCCGACTCGGTCGACACGCCTTCCGGGGCCAGGAACGTCAAGCCGTAGGCCTGCTCGAAATAGCCGAAGGCGTCATGCGAGGTGATGACGACGCGCTTCTCCTGCGGGATCGACTGGATCGCCGCCTGCACTTCGTCCTCAACCGCCTCGAGCTTTTGCGTATAGGCGGCTGCATTGGCCTTGTAGCTGTCGCAACCCGCAGCGTCGGCCGTGCAAAAGGCGTCGGCGATGTTCTTCACATAGATCTTGGCATTGGCGATCGACTGGAAGGCATGCGGATCGGTGACCGTCTTGCCGCCATCGGTTTCCGCGCCTTCGGCGGCGTCGGCCTCGGCGAATTCGGGTTTGAAATTGATCGGCGTGACCCCCTTGGTCAGCACGGCAATCGAAGCCTTGGTGGCGCTGGCGTCGACCAGGCGCTGCAGAAAACCTTCGAAATGCAGGCCGTTGACCAGCACGATGTCGGCCTTGGCCATCGCCACAGCATCGGCGGGGCTCGGCTCGTAGACGTGGGCGTCGCCGTCAGGCCCGACGATGGTGGTCAGATCGATGCGGTCGCCGCCGACATTCTTGGCGAAATCGGCGATGATCGTGAAGCTGGCGACCACCTTCAAAGGCTCAGCGAAGGCCGAAGATGCGCCAAAGGCGGTTAATGTTATAACGCTCACGGCCAAAGCGGCGCGGATCGATTTCAGCATGGACAGTTTCTCCTTGTTGGGATCAGGCAGTTCTGTGGCGGTGATGGACGATGCGGGCGCGCAGGATGCCGCGCGTGCCGAACAGGATCGAGGCGAAATAGACGACCCCTGCGGACAGGATGATGGCCGGGCCGGAGGGCAATGATGCATGGTAGGACAACAGCAGCCCGGCAATGCAGGAGGCAAAGCCGATTACTGTGGCCAGCACGCACATCGGCTCGACGCGCGAGGTCCAGAAGCGGGCCGCCGCTGCCGGCAGCATCATCAGCCCGACCGACAGCAAGGTGCCGAGTGCCTGGAAGCCGCCGACGAGGTTGAGCACGACGAGGCCGAGAAAGATGAAATGCACCGGGCTGCCCATCCGGCTGACCGAGCGCAGGAACAAAGGGTCGAGGCATTCGGCGACCAGCGCCCGCCAGAAGGTGGCGAGGCTGACCAGCGTCACCACGACGATGCCGCCGATCAGCGTCAGCGCCTCGTTGTTGAGCGCCAGCACGGTGCCGAACAGCACATGCATGAGATCGACGCTGGAGCCGCGGATCGACACCATGAGCACGCCGATGGCCAGCGAAATCAGGTAGAAGGCCGCCATCGAGGCGTCCTCGCGCTGGATGGTGAAGCGCGAGACGGCGCCGGCGCCGAGCGCCACGATGATGCCGGCGATCAGTCCGCCGATCGTCATCGGCAGGATCTCCAGGCCATAGAACAGGAAGCCGGCGGCGGCACCCGGCAGGATGGCATGCGCCATGGCATCGCCGGACAGGCTCATGCGCCGCAGCATCAGGAACACGCCGACCGGGCAGGCGCCGAGCGACAGCATCATCGAACCGGCAAGCGCCCGCTGCATGAAGGCGTAGTCGGCGAAAGGAGCGACGAACAGACCGTAAAGCACCTCCATCATGCTGCCCTCGGCCCGGAGCCGTGATAGTGCTCGTGGTCATGGCTGTGCTCGTGGCCACCGTGCTCGTGATCATGCTCGCCGGGCTCACACCATGGCGCGTTGTCCTCCCAGGCTTCGTGGAAGCGGCGCGCGCGCAACAGATTCTCAGGCCGCAGCGTCTCTTTGGTCTCGCCCCAGGCGATCGGCTGGCGCGCCAGGAGCAGTGTTTCGGGGAAATTCTGCCGCACCAGATCGAGATCGTGGACCACAACCATGATCGTGCGTTCCTCGCCGTGCCAGCGCTTGATCAGCGCGATCAGGTCGCCGACCGTCTTGGCATCGACGGCGTTGAACGGCTCGTCGAGCAGGATGAGCTCGGCATCCTGCAACAGCACGCGGGCAAACAGCGTGCGCTGCAGCTGGCCGCCCGACAATGTGTCGATCGGCCGCTTCTCGAAACCGCCTAGGCCGACGGCCATCAGCGCCTTGCTGACCGAGTCGCGGTCTTCCCTTGTATAGCGGCCGAGCATGCCGCGCCGCGGCCACAGGCCAAGCGAAACCAGGTCGACGACCCGGGCCGGAAAGGAGCGGTCGAGCTCCGATTGCTGCGGCAGATAGGCGGCGCGTACGCCGGGCGCCCGGATCACCGTGCCGGCCATCGGCTTCAGGACGCCGACGATGCCCTTCATCAGCGTTGATTTGCCGGAGCCGTTGGCGCCGACGACCGCCGTCAACGACCCCTTGCGGATCGTACCATCGAGGTGGTGGACCGCAGGATGGCTGTTGTAGCCCAGCGTCAGGTCGCGGAAGGTCAGGCAGGTTTGGCTCATGTGACGATCCATGGGGCGACGATCGGTGCTGCAGGGGCGGATTCGATATGTGATGTTATTACATTAGTCAACAAGCCAATCGGGCGGAATTGCGGCCGGGCCGTCATGTTGTCTGCTTTGGCTTGGCTCAAGCGGTTCCGCTCGAGCGGCCTTGCCCGAAACGTATCCCGATCCTAAACAGGCGCAGCCGACAAGAGAAAGCCGGACAAGAGAAGGAATATCCAATGAGCATTCGTCGCATCGATGTGGGCCCGCGCATGAGCCAGATCGTCATCCACGGCAACACCGTCTATCTGGCCGGTCAGGTCGGCAAGCCGGGCGGAAACGTCGGCGCCCAGACCAGGGACATTCTGGCGGCTATCGACGAATTGCTGGCCAAGGCCGGCACCGACAAAACCAAGATCCTGCAGGCGATCATCTGGCTGGCCGACATGAGCACCTTTGCCGAGATGAACGCGGAGTGGGACAAATGGGTACCGCAAGGCAACACGCCGGCCCGCGCCACTGGCGAAGCGAAACTTGCCGGACCGGAATATCTGGTCGAGATTATTGTTACCGGGGCGATTTGAGAGGCGGCTCCTAACCCTCCCCCTCGAGGGGAGGGTCGGCGAGTAGTCGAAGCGAAGCGGAGACTGCGAGACGGGGTGGGGTCGGCGAGGTCGCACCGACCCCACCCCGCGTCACAAAATGCCGCCATGCGGCAATTTGCTCCGCGACCCTCCCCTCAAGGGCAGGGGAATCGCATATGGCGATTTTGGGGTTGAGTTTAGGCTGAGAAAGGATTCTTTGGAGAGGCAGTTGAGCGAAGG
>NZ_JAMYPW010000058.1:0-32151 GCF_040320565.1 Mesorhizobium sp. M0664 | reverse complement strand
CGCCGGAGCCCGGCGCGGCGGGTGCGGGGGGGGGGGGCGCCTTCGACCCGCCCCCCGCGTGGGCGGTGTGGGGGCGGGCCGTGGCCGGGGTTGGGCTCGGCCCGCCGGTCTGGGTCCATGGCGACGTCGCCTCGGGCAATCTGCTCGTCGAAGATGGCAAGCTCTACGCGGTCGTCGATTTCGGTAGTTCGGCTATCGGCGATCCTGCCTGTGATCTGGTGATCGCGTGGACGGAATTTTACGGCGAGAGCCGTCAGGCGTTCCGCGACGCCATTGCCCTTGACGAGCACAGCTGGGCGCGCGCACGGGGCTGGGCGTTGTGGAAGGCGCTGATCGTCGCTTCGGGACATGACGGCAACCAGCGCGAGGCGGAAAAATCGTGGCGGGTCATCGATGAGGTGCTGGCGGATCACACAAACAGTCGAAACGGGAAGGCTAATTCAGTCTGAACGCGTCCCGCTCTAATAACGAAAGCATCACTGCCCGCCCATCTCCTTCCTGAACGTATCGAAATCGACCTGCATGCCGTTGAAGATGGTGCTCCAATGGCGGGTCAGCGCTGAAACGGCGACCGCCTCCTGGATCTCCTCGTCGGTGGCGCCGGCGCGCTTGGCGTCCTGCGTGTCCGACCAGATACAGTAGTTGCACGGGATTTGCGCCGCCACCGCGAGCGAGATCAGCGACTTGACCTTCGGCGGCAGCGCCGTCTTGTCGCTGAGCTGGATGGCCTTGACCTCGGCCCATGCACCAGGCAGACCGGCTTTCGGGAACTGCATTACGAAACTCGGTACGCCGCCCATGGTCGACTGGATGTCCTTGACGGTCGCGTCATACTCATCGGCATAAGAAGGAGCTGCAGCCAGGGTCAGCACACAGGTGGCGGCGAGCAGGCAGGCGCGGCGGATGGAAGAATGCGTTGATGAAAGAGTACGATAGGCAGACATGACATTCTCCTCTGGCGTTTGTTGGCCTTACGGTGTAAGGTAACGTCGAAAATGAACCTTACATCGTAAGTTGTCAAGCGGCACCATGGACACATCGATCAAAAAAAAGCGACCGCGCGGCCGGCTGTCTCGCGAGATGATCGAGAATGCCGCTTTGAAGGTGATCGAGAGCGAGGGCCTCGCCGGGTTTTCGATGCGCAAGCTGGCGGCAGAACTCGGCTGCGAAGCCATGAGCATCTATCACCACTTTCCTTCGGTGGCGTATCTCTTCGAAGCCTTGGTGGATCGGCTGATCGGCTCCCTCGAAATGCCCGACGCGGACCTCCCTTGGCGACAAAGGTTACGCATTGCCGTGCAGGATTTCCGCCGCGTCGCGCGTGAGCACCCGGCCTTTGCCACGTTCCTTGTAACCTACCGGATGAATTCGCCGACCTGTCTCACTTGGCTGAACGGCATCCTTGGCCTGTTCGAGGCCGGCGGCTTCGGACCGCAACTGGGTGCGCGGCTGTTCCGCACCACCGGCTATTATCTGATGGGTGCCATCCTCGACGAGACTGCCGGCTATGCAAAGGGGCCTTCGGCCGTGACCATCGTCAGCGACGAGCAACTGGCGCAGGATTTTCCAAAAGTAGCTGCGGCCGGGCGTTATTTCGGCACCGCCGAATTCGACCGGACATTTGATCTCGGCCTTGACATGCTCCTGGACGAAATGGAGCGCGCCCGCGACGGCACCATCGCGCCGAACACCGGGTCTTGATGTCATGCGCTCCCTGTTCGCCCTGATACTGCTCATCGGTACCGGCATCGGCGTCGTCTATCCCTGGGCGATGACCAATTTCTCCGGCCGTGAGATCGGCACCTGGCGAGTTTACGACCAGGGCCGGTTCAAGCCGGTGACCGTGCCCCTGAGCGCACGCGACGGGCCGCTACGCCTGCTGGTCGACCTTACGGCAAGAGCCGAGCGCATCGTCTCGCAGCAGCGCACTGTGTTGACCCTCACTGCCGCCACCGGCGGCAGGACGGTGCTCGCCTCGACGCTGCAGTTCAACCATTCCGACAATCCGCGCCAGGTCAGCCCGCAACTGCCGGACAGGATCTTTCGCGACGAGGCTGGCCTGATCCCGACCGTTACCCCTGGTTCCTACATCTTCACCGTCGGTCCGGGCGACGCCGAAGGCATTCCGATGCGGGCCGTCGATCTCGTCCTGCGCTCGGGGGCCGGCGAGGTCGACCGCCGGGCGCGCCCGGTTGGTTTTTCCCTGATGGCGGCGGGCCTGGTCGGGCTGGTGCTGGCATTCCGTTTCGGCGGCCGCCGGCCGGAAAATCCGAACTCGCAGCCGCCACCGCCGCGCTGGGGCAGGGGCTCCAATTGAACTATCGCCATGCCTACCATGCCGGGAACTTCGCCGACGTCGTCAAGCATGTCGTGCTCAGCCGGCTGATTGAATATCTGAAACAGAAGGACAAGGCGTTTCGGGTCATCGACACCCATGCCGGGATCGGCCGTTACGATCTGTCCTCGACCGAAGCGCAAAAGACCGGCGAATGGCAAGGCGGCATCGGCCGGCTCGTCGATGCGGCCCTCGATGCGCCGGCGGCAGCACTGCTGGCGCCGTATCTTGAAGCCGTCCGCTCGCTCAATCCGGACGGCGGCGTGAAAAAATATCCGGGTTCGCCGTTGATCGCCCGGCACCTGATGCGCAAGCAGGACCGGCTGTCGGCGGTCGAACTGCACCCTAAGGATACCGCCAGGCTGAAGGCGCTGTTCGACGGCGACTTCCAGACCCGGGTGATCGAGCTCGACGGTTGGCTGGCCCTCGGCGCGCATCTGCCGCCAAAGGAAAAGCGCGGCCTCGTGCTCATCGATCCGCCTTTCGAGGAAGAGGGCGAGTTCGGTCGCTTGGTCGACGGGCTGCAAAGAGCCCATCGGCGCTGGCCAGGAGGGATTTACGCGCTGTGGTATCCGCTCAAGGACCGCAGGGCGGTCGCCGCCTTCCGCAAGGCGCTGAAGCAGACGGGCATTTCGAAGCTGCTCGACATCGGTTTTGAGATCAGGCCGGACGCCGTCGAGCCGAGCCTCGACGGCTGCGGCATGGTGGTGGTCAATCCGCCCTTCACGCTGGAAGGCGAGTTACGGACGCTGCTGCCGGCGCTGCACCGGCTGCTTGCACTTGAGCAGCCGTCGCATTGGACGCTGGACTGGCTGGCGGGAGAGTAGTTTGAGGGCGCGGCCCTGCCGTTCCGTCAGCGCAACCATCGTCACCACAACCACGGTCGCTACAACCGCTTGACCGCGCGTCAGCGAATCCGCACAGTGCGCGCAGTCGACCTTGAGAGGCTGCCATGACTCGCTTCGCCCAATCCGCCCTTGCCGCACTGCTCGCCTTTTGCACGCCGCTGGCCGCGCCTCTTGGCGTCACCCAGGCAGTCCAGGCGGCCGACCTTGCAATCTATACCGACGAGGATAGCGGCGTCTGCGGCGAGGCCTGGGTGCTGAACAAGATCACCGACCGCTTCTCCTATCAGGTGCATCACGTGCCGCATCTGCCGGATGTGCAGATCGTCGACTTCCAGCGCATCCACCAGCATCGCTATCTGCCGGCCGACGACACCTGGCCGATCGGCCGCCGTTATTGCGGCGCCACCGTCAGCCTCTCCGACGGCGGCGCTCGCACCATCTGGTACCTGATCGAGGAAGGCCAGGGCTTTGCCTCGATCGGCGACAATGTCGAATTCTGCGTCTCGGGCTTCGACCGCTGGATGGTCTACAACGGCCGGTGCCGCGTCCTGCGCTGACCAGCGCCTTCCGATCCCGACGGATTGTTGCGTCACTTAGGTGGTCGAGAAAAGGAACACCTGACGGCCATCAGGATCACGGACGATCACACGTCTGCCCATAGCCGTCGCCTTGACGTCCGCAATGATTCCAAAGCCGTTGGCCTTGGCGGCAGAAGCAGCTTCATCTGCGTTGGCGACTTCGAAGCCGATCATCGTTCCCGCTCCTTCCGGCGTCGTTGCTTCTGCCGGGTAGAGTTCGATCGCAAGCCCTTCACCTTGGAACGCGAAATGTATCGGACCGGAGCCATGCTGCTCTTGCCTGAAGACAATTCCAAAATTCGCGTAGAAAGCCGCGGCTGATCTGGGATCAGCCGAAAACCATGTGACAAATGCCAAGCTCGGCAAGGAGGACATTCATACCTCTCTGGTGTTGAGGGTCCAAGGTCGGACGAGGTTGCGAAAATCGGAGACTTCCATGCATGTCAACGCCAACCGACCACATCGATCATTTTGCGGGGGAAACAGCACCACATGGATTCGCTTGTTTATACTGTTACTCTCGGCGCGGTCGTTGCAGGCTTCGTCCAGGGGCTTTCCGGGTTCGCTTTCAGCCTGGTTGCCATGTCCATTTGGGTTTGGACCGTGGAGCCCCAGCTTGCTGCCGCCATGGCGGTCTTTGGGGCGCTCACCGGCCAGATCATCGCCGCCGTCACCGTCCGCCGGGGCTTCGAGCTCAAGCTTCTGCTGCCATTCCTGATCGGGGGGATCATCGGGATTCCGGTCGGTGTCGCCATCCTGCCTTTGCTGGATGTGCAGTTGTTCAAGTTGGTCTTCGGAGCGCTGCTGGTCGTTTGGTGTCCCTTGATGCTCTTTGCGCCTCGCCTCCCTCCCATCACGGTCGGGGGTCCTGTTGCAGACGGTGCAATAGGTCTGGTCGGCGGCATCATGGGTGGACTTGGCGGCTTCACCGGCCCGGTTCCAACGCTGTGGTGCGTGCTGCGCCAATGGGAAAAGGACAGGCAGCGTATTGTCATCCAGAATTTCAACCTTGTGACCCTCTCCATGACGATGGCTGCCTATCTTGCGGCCGGAAAGATCAAGCTCGAAATGCTGCCGATGTTTGCCCTCGTCGCGCCGGCGATGTTGATACCGACACTCCTTGGCGCGAGACTCTACATCGGCGTTAGCGAGGCGACTTTTCGAACGATCGTCCTCACACTCTTGGCCGCATCAGGTGCGGCATTGTTGGCATCGTCCTTGCCGCACCTCGTACGCCGGGTTTGAACGACACACAGAAATCCCGACTTCCGCCGTGCCATGCGCTATCGACCGATGCGGCCTGCTCCCGATAGGTAGGCGCAGATCAGTTCGACGAGTTGCTTTTGCAGCTCCGGCGCGGCGAGCATGTTCCGGCGTGCCGCGTTATGGATCACACCTTCGATCGCTGACGACAGCACGCGCGCCACGGCCTCCGTGTCGGCGCCTTTCCTTGGCTTGCGATAAGTGGCGACAGCAGTCGCATAGTGATTGAGGTATTGTGCCTGGAACGAAGCATGGGCGGCCCTGGAGCCGCGATCGCCCGGCGCCTCGTCGAGCAGCACCTGATGTAGTGTCGGGTGAATGCTGTGCGCAGCGATCATGCCGCGCACCAGCTCCTGCGCGAATTTCCTGAGCGGCTTTTGGTCTTCCGCCGAATCGCGAATGACCGACAGCACATGATCGAAGTGACGGCGCCGGACGGCAGCGAGCAGGGAAAGCTTGTCGGGAAAATACTGGTAGAGCGTGCCGATGCTTACACCTGCTGTCTCGGCAACCTTGTTGGTGGTGAAGCCGGCCCACCCCAGCCCGCTCAGAACATGAGCCGCCGCCTCGATGATCGCCTCGACGGTTGCCCTGGAACGCGCCTGGCGCGGCTGTTTGCGCATGCGCGGATGCGGTTTTGCAAGGCGAGTAGACACGTTCGCCCATTCTCCTGAAAATATAAACAACATACTCGCATTTCCGAAAAAGGACACCGACCATGAATGCGCTCGCTCTGCTTCGCAGCCTGTTTGCCTATCAGGCCTGGGCCAACGACGAACTGCTGGAAAAGCTCGCGAGTCTCGACCCGCATGTTCACGGCAAGGAACGGCAGGCCGTGATAGGGCTCATCGATCACAGCCATGTGGTGTCGCGGATATTCTCGTCACACCTGGTTGACGCAAGCCATGGCTACTCCGCCGATAGCACCGAGGACACGCCGGCGTTCGACGAACTTCGCGCCGCAGTCGCAGCGACCGATCGCTGGTATCTCGATTATCTCGAAACCGTCTCGTCGCGGCAGCTGTCCGAGCCCGTCGCATTCGTGTTCACCGACGGGGATAAGGCATTGATGTCGCGACAGGAAATGCTGACCCACGTCGTACTGCACGGCGGCTATCATCGCGGTGAAGCGGGGCGCATCCTGGCGCAGATTTCGGTCATGCCGCCATGGGATACCTTCGCCGTCCATCTCCACAGGGCCGAGCCTTCGCGCCGGCTGCAGATAAGCCGTGAGCCGCTCGGCGCCTGAACGGCCAAGCGCTTTCGATCACGCGGTCGCCTCGACCGGATCTATCGAACGATATCCTGTCCTTCAGAAATGCGAGCTGTCTGCTTACTTTCATCGCGTCGTGCAAGATAGTGCAGCGGCGTGCTCGTCGCGTTGCTTCCTACTTACCTGTAGTTTATCTTTTCGAACAAGACGAGGCGGGCGACCGCCTTCGTTCTTGACAATGTTCGCGCTGAGCGTCGGACGTTGAAGCGCAAAGCTGGTCGAAAAGGTCCTGAGCTTGACGAGAAGACCGGTCGAGATAGAACGACCAGAATTTCTGTCGCAGAACTTCGCTGCGGGACACAAAGATTCGCAGCCGGTTTTTGCGCGGGTAAAATGGTCGCGCGCTCGCCGTAACCGAAACTTAAGCTGCAAAAATCATTCTAATGCTTCGCTGGCTAGCAAGCCGCGAGTCAGATATGCAATGCGCGCCGGGTCAATAACGGCCGTCGGCACAACGGAAGGGGCATGATATGGCTAAGCAGTCATCCAAAGCGCCGGCATCCAAGGCACCGGCAAAGTCACCGGCAAAGAAAGCACCGGCAAAAGCAGCCGCGGCAAAGGCCGCAACTGCTGTGAAGAAAGCAGCACCCGCGGCCAAAGCGAAGGCCGCTGCGCCTAAGGCAAAAGCAGCGCCGGCCAAAAAGCCGGCCGCCAAGGCCGCGGAAAAACCGGCCGTGAAGAAAGCAGCACCTGCCAAGGCAAAAGCAGCACCGGCCAAGGCCAAGGCTGCACCGGCCAAGAAGCCGGCTGCAAAGGCCGTGGCGAAGCCCGCTGCGAAGAAGGCAGCACCGGCAAAGGCCGCCGCTGCGAAATCTTCCGCAGCAGTGAAGAAAGCAGCGCCCGCGGCCAAGCCGAAGGCAGCGCCCGCAAAGGCGAAGGCCAAGAAGTAGTCGCCGTTCTCCGATCGCCGGGGACAGTACTCAAGACAGCCATGGCGGGATGCCTAATAGGCGCCTCGCTTGCTGGCTGACGGTCGGGCAGGACGAGAAAGAGGCGGGAGGAAGACATCTTTTCGCAGCTCCCAGGACTTCGCCGTGCGGCGAAGTCCGGTGGGATTTTCGTGGCTGCCAAAACCAAACCTTCGGTGCAAGGCCTAGTTGGTAGTTGCTCGGATCTGGATTGTCCGACGCGCTCGCGTCTGCCGACGCACCTCCGATTCATCGCATCCGAACGCGAGACAATGGTTGTACGCTGGCGGCGCGGTTTTCCGCCTCTGGCCGTTGATGAACCCTGCATGATCGGTCAACGGTGCCCATGCACGAGCCCCTGTCGGAATCGATTTTCGGTGAGGGTCATGCACGAAGTCACAATGCTACCGCATCCTTTGCGCGTCCAATGGGGCATATGGAGCTGTAGCCGGCAAACAGGAATCGACAATGCCCAGACTGCTCTACGCGTCTACTTCTCCCTACAGTTCCAAGGTGCGCATGGCAGCACTTCATGCCGGCATCGCCGTCGATCTCGTGCCGATAAAGACCGAGGAAAGACCGGCCGCGCTGATCGGCGCCAATCCGCTCGGCAAGATCCCGGTGCTGGTGCTCGACGACGGCCGCTCGGTCCATGACAGCCGCGCCATCACCCAGCATCTCAACCGGATGTCGAAGAACGCATTGTTTCCGCGCAATCCCGACAAGCGCCTCGAGGCGGAGGTGCTGGAGGCATTGGCCGACGGCATCTGCGACTGCGCGCTGTCGATGGTCTACGAGCGGCGCACACGGCCGGAAGAGATGGTCTACCAGCCTTGGCTCGAGCGCCAGTGGACGAAGATTTCGGACGCGCTCGATCTGCTCAACGCAAACCCGCCGAAGCTGCCGAAGAAAATCACCCTCGGCCAGATCGCATTGCGCGCCTGCCTCGGCTATCTCTCGCTGCGCTTCGCTGGAAAATGGGAAAAGGGCCGCGGCCGGCTGACGCGCTGGGCGGCACGCTTCGACGAGAAATTCCCGGAGCTGAAGCCCGCCATCCCGGCTTGAGGGCGGGCGGCCCCAACCGGTGCCACAAAAAAAGCCGGGCGCGAGGCCCGGCTTTTTCGTGTCGTGGCTTGGACGACTTAGAACTTCATACCGACGCCGAAAGTGACGCGATTGTCGGTCGACTTGACCTTGCCGATACCGTCGAAGTCCTTCCTGCCGAAGTCCGTGTAACGATACTCGACACGGCCGAACACATTGTCGGTGATCTTGATGTCGGTACCGACGCCGGCTGTCCAGCCAAACTGCGTGTTGGTATCGCTTACGCCGGCAGCTTCAATCTTCTGGTTCTTCAGCGCGCCACCGGCGGTGCCGTAGAGCAGGATGTCCGGGGTGACAGCGTAGCCGAGGCGGGCACGCAGCGAGCCCTCGAAGCCACCCTTGGCCTCGATGCCGGCATCGTCGCCCTTGACGCCGTTGTAGCCGATATCGGCTTCGGCACCGTAGACGAAGTTCTCCTGCTGCCAGTTATAGCCGCCGAAGACGCCGCCGACAAAACCCTTGGTGTCGACGTCGACACCAATGTCTTTGGCTTTGGCGTGGCCGGCGAAGCCGTAGCCGACGCTCACACCGGCATAGGGACCGGCCCAGGATGCGACCGGAAGTTCTGCGATCGGGGCAGGTGCCGGCGGCTCTTCCTGAACCACGTCCGCGGCATAGGCGGTTCCGCCGAGGGCGAACAGCCCAAACGCCACCGCGAGCGGTCGCGCAAATTTAAGATTGGCTTGCATTGTTCTTTACTCCTTAAGCCACAGGACACAGGCTTGTTGTTTATGAGCGCCCTCAACCCGTCCGGGGGATGAAACGGATCCGGCGTTCAACGGTTCCAAATGTCGTGTCGAAATGCGGCTGAAGCGAACCTGAACTTGGGTCATTCCCTGGCACGAATGAGGCAGAACCTTGACGTTGCATCTTCGCAACAGCGAATGTCAGCAGGTTCGCCGTGCTGCACTGCACACGGCTTGGTGTAAGGGCTCCAGAGCCCTATATTGCGGGCGGGCTGGCCCGAATTCCGGTCGAGCCAAAACGCCCACCGGGCACTTTGCCACAATCCTGCCCCAGGTGGAAATGGGATTTAACGCTTGGCGGGCCATAATTTGCCGGCGCGATCCCGGCAGGCCGGAATCGGCATCGGATTAAGGATTGACAGATGAGCAAGGTCGCCGCGACGGCACTGGTGACGGGCGGTGCGAAACGGATCGGCAGGGCGATCGTCGAAGATCTTGCCGCGCATGGTTTTGCCGTCGCCATTCACTGCAATCGCTCGCTGGCCGAGGCGGAGGCACTGGCGGCCGAAATCAACAGTGGTCATTTTGGTCGACATGGCCGGGCCGCAGTGATTGCTGCCGACCTGACCGAGATGGACGCCGTCAGCAACCTGGTCGGTCGCGCGGCGGCGGCGCTCGGGCCGGTGTCGCTGCTGGTCAACAACGCCTCGCTGTTCGAGCACGACAGCGTTGAGGATTTCGACTGGCCGGCCTGGGATCGCCATTTCGCCATGCACGTCAAGGCGCCGGCGCTGTTGGCACAGACTTTCGCCCGGGCCTTGCCGCAGAACAGTGAGGGGCTGATCGTCAACATGATCGATCAGCGCGTCTGGCGGCCGACGCCGCGTTATTTCTCCTATGCGCTGTCGAAGTCGACGTTGTGGGCGGCGACCGAGATGATGGCGCAGGCGCTGGGTCCCCGCATCCGTGTCAACGCCATTGGTCCTGGCCCGACCTTGAAGAACACGCGCCAGCACGACAGCGATTTCGATGCTCAGATTGCCGGGCTGATCCTGAAACGCGGCCCGGAATTGCCGGAATTCGGTGCCACTATCCGTTATCTCTGGGCGGCACGCTCGGTCACCGGCCAGATGATCGCGCTTGACGGCGGCCAGCATCTTGCATGGCAGACGCCCGATGTGACAGGCATGACGGAATGAGCCCCATGGACCAGAAACAAAAAACGCGCGGTGGCGCCGACGACCTGCCGCCCGAAATCGACCTCGAGGACGAGGCGGCCGAGGAGGTCGTCGAGCCCGCAGCCAGCGGTCCGGACGTTACCTTCACCGCCATCGACTGGACCCCGCATGCCGGCGACGCCGACGGCATGGTCGGCGCCGAGGTGATCCAGACGCTGGTAAAGCGGCTGCCCAATGCGCCCGGCGTCTACCGCATGATGAATGCCGCCGGCGACGTGCTCTATGTCGGCAAGGCACGCAGCCTGAAGAAGCGGGTCACCAGCTACGCGCAAGGCCGGTTCCACACCAGCCGTATCGGCCGCATGGTGCGCGAGACATCGACGATGGAGTTCGTCGTCACCCGCACCGAGATCGAAGCGCTGCTGCTTGAAGCCAACCTCATCAAGCGCTTGCGGCCACGCTTCAACGTGCTGATGCGCGACGACAAGTCGTTCCCCTATATCCTGTTGACCGGCGACCATGTCTCGCCCGGTATTTACAAGCACCGCGGCGCGCGCTCGCGCAAGGGCGACTATTTCGGCCCCTTCGCCTCGGCCGGCGCAGTTGGCCGTACCATCAACTCGCTGCAGCGCGCCTTCCTGCTCAGGAGCTGCACCGACTCCTTCTACGAGAACCGCACCCGGCCTTGCCTTTTGTTCCAGATCAAGCGCTGCGCCGGCCCGTGCACCGGCGAAATCTCGCACGGCGACTATGCAAGGCTTGTCGCCGAGGCGAAGGATTCTCTCTCCGGCCGCAGCCAGAAGGTGAAGACGGAGATCTCCGCCGCCATGCAGCAGGCTTCGGAGAACCTCGATTTCGAACGCGCCGCCATCTACCGCGATCGGCTGGCGGCGCTGTCGCATGTGCAGAGCCATCAAGGCATCAATCCGCAGACCGTCGACGAGGCCGATGTCTTCGCCATCCATCAGGAGGGCGGCCAGGTCTGCATCCAGGTGTTCTTCTTCCGCACCGGCCAGAACTGGGGCAACCGCGCGTATTTTCCCAAGGCCGATCCGGCGCTCGAAGCCGGCGAGGTGCTGGGATCGTTCCTGGCGCAGTTCTACGACGACAAGCCGACGCCGCGCACCATGCTGTTGTCGCATGGCGTCGAGGACCAGGAATTGCTGGCGGAGGCCCTCTCCACCCGCGCCGGCCGCAAGGTGTCAATCTCCGTGCCGCAGCGCGGCGAGAAGAAGGACCTGACCGACAACGCGCTGCAGAACGCGCGCGAGGCGCTCGGCCGGCGGCTCGCCGAAACCTCGACCCAGGCGCGGCTGCTCACTGGCTTTGCTGAGACCTTCGGCCTGGAAAAACCGCCGGTGCGCATCGAGGTCTATGACAACTCGCACATCATGGGCACCAACGCCGTCGGCGCCATGGTCGTCGCCGGGCCGGAAGGTTTTGTGAAGAACCAGTATCGAAAGTTCAACATCCGCTCGACCGAGATCACGCCGGGCGACGATTTCGGCATGATGCGCGAGGTGATGCAGCGGCGCTTCTCGCGGCTGTTGAAGGAACATGGTGACGCCCCGCAAACCGAGGGCGCGGACGAGGCGAGCCCTACCGAACCGGGCGACGATATCGAGGACGCGGGCGCCTTCCCCGCCTGGCCCGACGTCATCCTCATCGACGGCGGCCAGGGCCAGATGACGGCGGTGCGCAAGATTCTCGCCGATCTCGGCATCGAGGACCGCGTCGTGGCCATCGGCATCGCCAAGGGTCAGGACCGCGATGCCGGCCGCGAACGCTTCTTCGTCAAGGGCAAGGCCCCATTCTCGCTGCCCGTTCGCGATCCGGTGCTCTATTTCGTGCAGCGGCTGCGCGACGAGGTCCATCGCTTCGCCATCGGTTCGCACCGCGCCCGCCGCAAGAAGGAGATGGTCAAGAGCCCGCTCGACGAGATCAGCGGCATCGGCCCCGGCCGCAAGCGCGCGCTGCTGATGCATTTCGGTACGGCCAAGGCGGTCAGCCGTGCCGCCGTCGAGGACCTGGTCAAGGTCGACGGCATTTCGGAGCAGGTGGCGAAATTGGTCTACAATCATTTTCACGAGAGCTAAGACCTATTGCCGATATTTCGGCTGGCTAATCGATTCTGGCCTGTTGACCCCCCACATTCGCTTCTGATTTGACTAAGCAGGCAGAAAGAGTTCCCAAAACATGTCCCAGCGCGCGTTCAACCTGCCCAACATGCTCACCTACGCCCGCATCCTGGCGGTGCCGCTGGTGGTGCTGTGCTTCTTCCTGGAAGGCCATCTGAAATCGAGCGACTTCGCGCGCTGGTCGGCGCTCATCATTTTCCTGCTCGCCTCGATCACCGATTACTTCGACGGCTATCTGGCGCGCGCCTGGCAGCAGACCTCCAACATCGGCAAGATGCTCGACCCGATCGCCGACAAGCTGCTGGTCGCCACTTGCCTGCTGCTGCTTGCCGCCGACACCGACCGCCATGCCGGCATCGCCGGCTGGTCGCTATGGGCGGCGATCATCATCCTGTGCCGCGAGATCCTGGTCTCGGGCCTGCGCGAATATCTGGCGGCCTTGAAGGTCTCGGTGCCGGTGACGCAGCTCGCCAAATGGAAGACCACCATCCAGATGATCGCCATCGCCTTCCTGCTGGCAGGTCCCGCCGGCGACAAGATCTTCCCGCTGACCACCCAGACCGGGCTGGTGCTGCTGTGGATCGCAGCCCTGGTGACGCTCTACACCGGCTACGACTATTTCCGCGCCGGCCTCAAGCACATCATGGATGAATAAAATGTCGACGAAGCTCATCTATTTCGCCTGGGTGCGCGAGCGGATCGGCAGACCGGAGGAAGAGGTCGAACTGCCGGCCGGCATCGAAACGGTCGCCGACCTGTTGCGCTGGCTGAAATCGCGCGGCGAGGAGTACGAGAACGCGCTGCAATATCCTGACGTGATCCGCGTCGCCATCAACCAGGAACATGTCGAGCACCGCGAGAAAATTGCCGGCGCGCGCGAGATCGCGCTGTTCCCGCCGATGACCGGTGGCTGAACCATGTCCGCGGTGGTGCCCGTCGTGCGCATCCAGGCTGAGGATTTCGACGTCGCCGCCGAGATCGCCAGGCTGACCAGGGGTCGCAAGGACATCGGCGCTGTGGTGACCTTCTCCGGCCTTTGCCGCGACGAGCAAGGCAGGCTCTCCGCGCTCGAGCTCGAACATTATCCCGGCATGGCCGAAGCCGAGATATCCCGCATCGCCGGCGAGGCAATCGAGCGCTGGCCGCTGCAGGGGCTCACCGTCATCCATCGCCACGGCAAGATCGCGCCGGGCGAAAACATCGTGCTGGTGGTGTCGGCTTCCGCCCACCGGCAGGCGGCGTTCGAGGCCGCGAATTTCCTGATGGATTATTTGAAATCACGGGCGCCGTTCTGGAAAAAGGAACACCATAGCGACGGTTCCGAAGCCGGCTGGGTCGAAGCCAAGGAAGCCGACGACAAGGCGGCGGGGCGCTGGAAGCAGCCGCCGTCCAAATAAAATCCCTGGACAGCCATGCCCATACCCCGCCAGCCATTCATTGACCGCAATCCTGCGAGATCTTTGGCCGGAAGGGGAGCAGGATCATGCTGGACAGGATCGCCGAGTTCTTCATCTTCGGACTGGTGCCGCTGGCCGTCGGCATCCTGGCCGTCCCGGATCGTTCCGTGGCTGCCGAAAGGTCCCTCAAGGGCGAGGTGATGTATCGCGAGCGCATCGCGCTGCCGCCCAATGCCGTGCTTTCCGTGCAGCTTGCCGACGTGTCGCTGGCCGACGCGCCGGCCGCAATCATCGGTGAGCGCAAGGTGGTGCCGGCCGGCCAGGTGCCGATCAAGTTCGAGATCAGCTTCGATCCGCAGGTGATCCGGCCTGATATGACCTACGCGCTGCAGGCGCGCATCACTGTCGATGACCGGCTGCTATTCGCCACCGATACGCGCTATCAGGTCGACCCGCGCCACAGACCATCATGCTGAAAATGGCGGCGCCGAGCGATGCGCCGGCGGCAGCTTCGGTGTTCGGCCAAAGCTGGCTGGTCGAATATATCGACGGTGTCGGCGTGATTGCCGAGCCGCGGGCGACATTCCGCATCAGCGAAGCCGGCAAGGCCGGCGGCAGCGGCCCTTGCAACGTCTATTTCGCCACCGCCAGGGTAGATGGCTCGACGATCGCCATCAGCGACATCGGCTCGACCTTCAAGGCCTGCGCGCCTCAGGTCATGGCCGAGGAAAAGGCGCTGTTCGAGGCGCTGGCCAAGGCGGCATCCTACCACGTCGACACCGGCAAGCTTGTCATCATTGACAGCGGCGGCCGCGACATTCTGCGCTTCAACGCCGCGAGCTAGCGCATCACCCAAGCCGATTACTCTCTGCGGCAGCTGCATGCCGATCACATTGTGTTTCAGCGGGAATAGGCCGGGCAGAGGGCGCGTTAGTTCCACATAAAAATGGCGGGTAAGGCAAAAGGGACGTTGTCCCTTCGTTGAAGCCGCCAGAATGGCTGCGGCTCGTTCTGGCCTTAACTCAAAGGAGTCCAGACATGAAAACGCACACGCTTATCCTTGCTGCCACCGGTGCATCGCTCCTTGCCTTTACCGGCCTTGCCAAGGCGGACGACCATCTCGTCAATGCTCTTGACCACGGTCTCAAAGCGGACAGCCAACCGTTCCAGACCAACAAGGCCGGCCATAGCGGCGATCTCGCACCGGGGCAGGGCAGCCCGTTTTCAGGTGAAGAGACCAAGACCCCGTCTACCGACACGCCAGCGGCGAATGAACATGCGAACGTGAAGGAACGCCAGGCGAAATAGACCGGCAGAACCCGCCGCTAGGGGGCGGCGGGCGACATGTATCGGGCGACGATGCCGCATCTCATGCGATATTTCTCAATTCGTCGCGAGTTTGAATACCGCGCCATAGTGATAGGGCGGCACATCAACCAGCTCGGCGAGCTTGAACCCGCTCGCTTCCACCGACGCGGTGGTCTGTTCGGGTGACAGCCTCAGCTCGGTCTTTGGCCCGCGCGGCTCGCCCAGGACCGTGGTTTGCTCGCGCGGATACTGGTGCCAGTTGACGATGGCAAAACGACCCGCAGGGCCAAGCGTCGCGCGCACGGCGCGGGCAAGCCGCGGCCGATCCGGAACGCCGTGGAAAGCGTTGGCGATAAAGACGAAGTCGACGGTTTGAGGCACCAGCCTGGCAAGGTCATAGGCGTCGCCCGCCAAAAACTCGCAATTGCCAGCGCCTCCTTCGGCCAGCCGCCGCCTGGCGACTTCGAGCAGATCGGCATCGATGTCGATAGCGATCACATGACGGGCGACCCTGGCGATTGGCAGCGTGAACCAGCCGTCGCCGCAGCAGAGATCGACCACGTCCGTGCCGGGCTTCATGCCGACCGCCGCCAGGACGCTGGCGGGCTCGGGCCACAGCGCTTCCCACCAGCCGCCGGTTGGCATTTCGGTGCCTTGGAAGAAACCGGGAATGGTGCTGGTCATGGCCTGGTCGGCTCCATTGTCGGGACCGCGTTTGATCCGCCCCTCCGAGCTTAACGCACCCGTGACCCGTCGAGGAGCCTGAAGCTGAAAATGTCCGCTACTGCATGTCGCGCAAAACTGTGCAGCGGTTTTGCGATAACGACATGCATCAAGACAAGAAACCCCATTATATACTTGACGTACTAAGGGAAATTTTCCTATGATTCGCGAGCGTGACAGGCCGGAAAGAGATCATGAGTTTGTGGGGTGCCTTACGCCCGACGTTTTGGCTTCTTCTGCTGCTTTGGTTTCGGAGTGGCTTTCGGAGAACCGTGACTGGATTGAAGCTGGAGGGTCAGGTGATCTTGATCGTCTGGTGTGCGACCTAGCCACTCATCTGCATCAGCACTGCGGATTGCCTGAACCGCAGATTTCCAGTGGACGCGTGCTGTTGCCCACTCATGAATGAGATCGACAACTGTTTGTGTTTGCCTGTCCAAATAGGACTTGGTGTAGCTTACGCCTGAGCCGCGCAAGCCGCCTTTCCTTGCTGCCATGCGCAGCCAAATTGGCTGGTCTCCTTTATCCAGCTTAATTGCCATGGGCTGGCTGTGAACAATCGAGATGCGAGATTCAGCGTTGGCCTTGGCTGTCATATTCACGAGTTTGTCAAAGCGATCTTCCCAGTCACCCGAAATGGGACGCCAGACTGAATCATCGTCAGATCGCAGCGTTTCAAAAAGAGCGTGCACTAAATCCAATTTGGCGCGCATAGCGAGATTGGCTGTGACAATCATGCCCGTTCTCAGATTGGTAAATAATAGGTCGTGGATCGCTTCGTCTATCTCGCGCTCCAGCGCTCCCCATGCGAAGATGAAGCGACCAACAGCGCGTTCCACTTTCAGATCACGCGCGGGCAAATAAGGTTTATTGTCACTCATGCCGGAAACCTCAAAAGACAAAGACCAGGAAAAGGGCGACGAGGTATTGCGCCGCCTGTTGAAAACACCGCCGAAGCCGCACGGCGAGTCGGCCCCATCAAAAGACCAAAAGCCAAAAGTCGCAACCAGACGCAAGAGGTTGCAAAAACCAGCTTCGTAAGCAATGCTATAAAATTATGAGATTGCAGGCGCTGAGTATTTTTCTGGTCATTGTTATTTTTGCCCTTGTCATTGAGATACTTCATGACAAGGGCTTTATCGTTTTCGATGGCGGCCTCGAATTGTCATCGGTGCTATTGACGGCGGCTAGCCTGGTAGTAACTGGCGTCGGTGTTATGGCGGGCATTCTCGCAATCTTTGGGTACGGACAGATTAAGGAAGCTGCCATACATGCCTCCCGGACGGAGGCCCGTACGGTCGCTGAAGATGCGGCTCGAAGAGTAGCGACGGAAGTGGCATCGTCTGTAGCCGCGCGAGTCGCGCGGGAAGTCCCGGCCTCTACAACCACAGACGAACAGGCCGCAGAGATTGTTCAGGCGCTCGACAATGAGGACCAAGCATGATTCAAGGGCGCAATGGAACCCTTTGAGGTAATAGCGAGGTACCAAAACAAGCCGCCAGTGCCTCTGGATAGGATTTGCGCCGACCTAGGCTTGCGCATTTCCTATGTCAATCTTGGATCCGATGTCGCCGGCCAGATAATTCGTGATGGTCGAAGCCATTCCGGATACTCAATCTTTATCAATTCCACTCAGCATCCGAACCGACAGAGGTTCACATTGGCGCATGAAATCGCACATTTCGCGCTTCATCGTGATTTGATCGAGAGCGGCATCATAGATGACACGATGTACCGCAGTTCGTTGAGCGATGTTTATGAGGTGCAAGCGAACAAGATGGCGGCAGATATTTTGATGCCAATCCGCTTGGTGAAAAAGCAACGAGACTTGCTGGGAGGGGACGCGGGCGCACTGGCGCGCGTCTTCCAAGTTTCACAAGCATCAATGCAAATTCGGCTGGATGGCCTCAGGGCTTAAGCTTCTTACGCAGATGCATTAGCTTCCTCGCCTTCTGCTTAGGCGTGATCGGCTTCACCAATCCGCCGACAGGTCAAACGCTTGTCGCGGGCCATGCGAAGCAAGTCTTCGGCGCGTTCTGCATCTGAGACTTTCAGCGCCGTGCGACGATTGTAGCGGAAATCGAACTCGGCAAGGTAGCGGTGCAAATGGGCTTCGCCGCAATGCTGATAGACGCCGATCATGCCGCGCTTGAAGACTGAGAACACGTTCTCAATGGTGTTCGAATGGATGCGATCCCGTCCTCGTAGCGGACATATTCGCCGTCTGAATGCTTCGTGGTCTTGTGGGTAGCGAACTCGCCGCCAGTCTCCGTGTAGAGGTTCGACGCATCGGTGTAGAGGATGGTATCGCGCGATACGTTGCGCACCAGCACGTCACTGACGGTCGCCTTGGTGGCGTCGTTCAAATGGAACATGCGAGCCTTGCCGCCGCGCTCGACCAGCCGACGACGATGCGCTTTTCGCGACCACCGCCCTTGCCCTTCTTGGTGAAGGGACGACCCTTACGTTGGGCTGATACGCGAGGCGTCTCGCGCTTTCCGATGTAGGGTTCGTCCGCCTCAACAGTCTTGCCGTTGCCCCCGATAGGACCAGCAGAAGCAACATCCTCTTTCATGGCTTCGCGGATGCGGTGCGCCATGAACCAAGCGGTTTTGTAGGTGACGCCAAGCATGCGGTGAAGCTGGTGCGCGCTCATGCCTTTTTTGGACGAAGCGTAGAGATGCGAGGCCAGCACCCACTTGTGCAAGCCGATCTTGGAACGCTCGAATACAGTGCCGACCGTGACCGAGAACGGCAAGCGGCATTCGTTGCACTTATAGACGCCGGGACGTGTGGACTTGCCCATAAGCTTGGTAATGCGCTCAGGATTGGCATTGCCGCAATGAGGGCAGAACGGGCCATGCGGCCAATGAATGGCCTCCAAATGCTCGCGAGCCTTGTCAGCGTCGTGGTAAATTTCGTTGGTCAGGTCGAACATTGCGGTAACTCCCTAATTCGTTATCGCAAAATCCGCTTGGTACGTCAAGTATATAATTAGGAAAAGAAACCTAAATTGCATCGCAAGAGGCCGGTCGAACGCGACGCGCTTTAGCAAAAAAGGCGGCGTTGCGCCGGCCTCTTTGATGGGGTTCGGGATGCCGGCTCAGCCGACGATCTCGGTGTCCGAGAACCAGTATTTGATCTCCTGCGCGGCGGTTTCCGGCGCATCGGAACCATGTACGGAATTCTCGCCGATCGACAGCGCGTGCAGCTTGCGGATGGTGCCTTCGGCGGCGCTTGCCGGATTGGTGGCGCCCATCACTTCGCGGTTCTTGGCAATGGCGTTCTCGCCTTCCAGTACTTGCACGACTGTCGGGCCCGACGACATGGATTCGACCAGCTCGCCGAAGAACGGACGCTCCTTGTGGACGGCATAGAAACCTTCCGCCTCGCGGCGGCTCATCCACACCCGGCGCGAAGCGACGACGCGCAGGCCGGCATCTTCCAGTATCTTGGTGATAGCGCCGGTGAGGTTGCGACGGGTCGCGTCCGGCTTGATCATGGAAAAAGTGCGTTCGAGCGCCATGGGATCGTCCTTGTGATGGAGAGTGGAATTGAGGGTGGCGGGCTCTATACAAGCCGCCCGCCGGCTTGCCAAGGGGAGGCCGGTGCAGCGCGCATTTCTGCGCTGGGCAGCGGACTTTCAAGTCGAACCATGCCGCCGCTCATCTTTTTGTTGAGCATCGGATTTTCCGACAACCGGTACCCACTTTGGATCCGACCGACTGGGCTATAGCGCGTCGTCGTCAGCCTGACCCAACGTCGTCATAACTGCATCTCGATCGTCAGGTTGGCCGTGTCGCCAGCCCCGAGGCCTTCGCGGACCCGCACCGCGGTCTTGATCGGCAAGAGCAGGCTGCCGGATTTCTGGTCGGGAAACAGCGATGTCCGCCATCTGGTCTGGCCGATGACGGCTTCCACGCCAAGCGAGCCCCAGGGCCTTGCCATCCCCACCATCGCCGTCTTGATCCGGGCTCCAAGCTCCGGCGGCAGCGTCACGAAATGCCAGCCGCCCTTGCCCGGATAGACCCAGATCTCGGCCTGCATGTCGTAGCGAAACATTCTATGCCCTTCCCTCAGGTCAAGCCCGTCACGACTGGCTTTGCCATGGTGTGTCTTGCTGGCAATGCTGACGATCGGCGAAACCATCCATGACATCCACAGCCCTGCAGGGAGGAGTCATTCTTCCCCGCGCAGCGCCGCCATTCCACTACCGCCTTGTCACGATAGACGGCCGCCGGGTTTCCCAGCCTTCCCGTTCCAGTTCCGGCACGCTGTGTTCCTCCGAGGGATAGCCGATGCAGAAGTAACCGATCAGCGTCCACTCCGGCGGCACATCCAGGATCGTCGCCATCTCCGCCGGATCGAGGATCGAGACCCAGCCCATGCCTATTCCTTCGGCCCGCGCCGCCAGCCACATCGTGTGGACCGCCATGACAGCCGAATAGTCTATGGTGGCCGGCATGGTCTGGCGGCCGAGCCCATGCCCTTGCTCGGTTGCGCGGTCGGCGAAAACCGCAAGCTGGCAGGGCGCCTCATTCAGGCCGGCAAGCTTCAGGCGCGAATACAGGGCGGCGCGTTCACCGCAAAAGGTTTGGAGTGCCTCCGCGTTGCAGCGCTCGAAGCAGGCCCTGACGGCGGCGCGGCATGCTTCGCTCTCGGCGACGACGAAGCGCCAGGGCTGGCTCAGCCCGACGGACGGCGCGGCGCTGGCAAGCTCGAGCAGCCGCTCCAGCGCTCCATCGGGGAGCGGCGTCGGCTTGAACCGCCTGACGTCGCGCCGCCACAGGAAAAGGTTGGCGAGCGCAGCGCGAAAATCGGCCGGGAACTCTGGGTTTGCCGTCATGGCGCGCTGCCTTTGTTGTGATTGCCCGGTTCGCCGGATGTTCGTCTTGTTTGCTTCGATCCAGGCACTGATGAGGCGCTTCGAGCGACACTTCGTCTACCCGCATTGTCGCATTTCGCCGGCTGGCAACTTGCAGCTAAGGCCGGACGACATCCCTGCCGGCAACGCCGTTGGACCTCGATCGGCAAAACAAAACCCGCCTCGGCAGGCCGGGCGGGCGTCGGTGCGAATCATCACCATATCGAGATTAGTAGCATAGCTGCCGGCACAAAGCAAGAACAAAATGTGGCGCCTCCGATAAAAACTGCCGATTTCAACTCTCGAGCGGGGCGATCGCTGCCGCCGCGACGTTGCGGCCGAGGCCGCCATGCAGATCGAGGCATCGTTCGAACCATTGCGCCACGACGTCGCTGTCGTCGAGCAGCCGGTAGGGCGTGGCGATGCGCGCCCATTGCAGCGCGCCGAAAACGATGTAGTCGGCAAATAGCGGCGACCGGCCGCCGATGAAGGGCTGATAGCCAAGCATCGAGCGCAGCGGCTCCAGCGAGGCGCGGAAGCCGGCGAGCCCGGCGTCGCGGGTGGCGTAAACCGCCTCCAGGGGCTTGCCGAAGCGCTGCTCGCGGTTCTGCCGGAAATAGGCGGCGTTCGCCTCGTCCTGCATAGCGTGCAGGTCCAGTATCGCAGCGGTGGTGACGTAGGGATGGATGGTCAGCTGCGACCAGCGTTCGATGAAGCGCGCCGTCGCCTTGCCGCCGTCGCCGGAAAACAACGTCGGCCGCTCGGGATAGGTCTCCTCGAGATAGAGCGCGATGGCGAAGGAATCGGCGACCACCGTCTCGCCGTCGCGGATCACCGGAACGAGCTTCGAGACGCCGCCTTCCACCTTCGGCACTTCAAGGAAACGGGTCGGCACGCTGGTGATGTCGAGCCCTTTGTGGGCCAGCGCCATCGCCGCCTTCCAGCAATGTGGGCTGAATGGGCGGGCGGCATCGCGTCCGACAAGGTCATAGAGCAGAATGGTCATTGGCGGCAGCGTCCTTGCAGTCTAACTATGCCCGAAACAGACCCGCGCAGGGGGTCTCGCAGGTCGAGAGAAAATGAAACAGCATTTCAGGATGTTTGCGGCCTACAATCAATGGGCCAACGGCCGCATCTACGATGCCGCCGCCGATCTCGACGAGGAAGAGTTCGACCGCAATGTCGGCGTCTTCTTCGGTTCTATGATGGGAACGCTCAACCACCTCCTGGCAGCCGACCGTATCTGGATGAAACGCTTCACCGGCGAGGGCGACGCGCCGGCAAGGCTCGACACGGTCCTGCACCGCGCCTTGCCAGGCTTGCGGCTGGCGCGCGAGGCCGAGGACAAACGGATCATCGACTGGGTCGACGGCCTGAGCGACAAGGCGCTGTCGGGCCGCTTCTCCTACATGACCGTCTCGGATATGCGCACCGTCTCGCAGCGGCTGGCGCCGGCGCTCGACCACTTCTTCAACCACCAGACCCACCACCGCGGCCAGGCGCATGCGATCCTGACCATTCTGGGCAAGCCAAGCCTCGGACTGGACCTGACGATGTTCCAGCGCAGCGAGGAGGGCAGGGCTTTCGCCTGAATCTGGGGCGGCTGGTGACGCGGACGGTGGATAGAGGACAATCTGCCGAGATTGCAAAACGCGCCGAAACATTTTATGGAGCGGACGGTCGTGAGGGCGGCCGCTTCAGCAGCATTCAGCAGCAACAGCGAGAATTGGCACGCATGCCCAATGAACCCTTGCGCCTCGTGGCGTTCTTCGCCGTGGTCCTGGCGCTTCTCAACTCCGGTTATTATTTCCACCAGGGCGACATTGTCGCGACCATCTATTTCATGATCGGCGCCATTCTTGTGACCGCGGTCACCCGGATGAGCATCAGACGGCAGCTGATTTAGGACCGATCTCCTTATCTGGCCGCCATCTCGACGGCTGGTTTCGCTTCGACTGCGATCGAATTGAAGCAAAGTCTTAGGACTTCGTTTGCGCTGTTGCTTCAAGGTAGCCGGCTGAAGCAGGAGCAAAAGCATGCAGATCGATTTGTCCCCGACGAGCTGGGGCAGGGTCGTGGCGGTTACCGTCGCGGGCACGGCAGTCTGCATTGCAGCCGCATTCCTCGTCGATTCCTTCAATTTCCCGTATTTGTCGCCGGAAGCGCTGTGGCGGGCGCAGCTCACAGACCTGCTGCTGCCGCTTGTCCTGGCCAGCTCGTTCTTCTTCTTCCTCATGTGGAAAATGCGCCAGCTGGCGATCGCGCAGAAGGTACTGGCCGTCGTCGCGGCGACCGACAGCCTGACGGCGGTATTCAACCGGGGTGCATTTTCCATGCTCGTCGAGGCCTATCTCGAACAGGCCCGCAGCCATTCCGTCGTAAATGCCGGAGCCTTGCTGATCGTCGATGCCGACCATTTCAAATCCGTCAACGACCGCCTCGGCCACGACTGCGGAGACCAGGCGCTCAAGCTGATCGCCAGGACAATCCAGGGCCAGCTGCGCGGCGCCGACATCGTCGGCCGGATCGGCGGCGAGGAATTTGCGGTTTTCCTTCCCGGCGCAGATCCTTCGCAGTCCTGGCTGGTGGCGGAGACAATTCGCCGGCGCGTCCGTGAGGCGGAGTTCTCGCCTGGCGGCCGGCCCTGTCCTCTCTCGGTCAGCATCGGCGGCGTCGCCTTCAGCGGGCCGACCACCTACGCCGAGATGTTCGTGGTGGCGGACAAGCACCTTTACAAGGCCAAATCGAACGGCCGCGATCAGGTCAGTTTCGAAACCGCGGCAGCGGGCGACCCGCCGGGCGGCGGCCCGATGACGGTCCATTGATGGTCGTTTCTGTCAGGCGGCGTAGCCGCCGAGGCCCCGGGCGACCGGCTTGACCGAGACCGCCGGCTGGGCGGCCGACCAGAGGATGCCTGCCGTTACGGCAAAGGTGATCAGGGCGTCGCGTGCCGCTTCGGCCGAGATATCGCCGGCACGTGCCGCCTCGCAGGCCTTCACCGCGGCGCCATAGCTCAGCCGGCGGCGCGAAGGCGGGAACTCGGTCAGGAATTCGTGCATCTCGGAGAACGAAGCGATCGTACGCTTGTAGCCGGCGCCAACGGTTAGGGCGACCGGGGTGGAAAACGTCCTGTCGTGCATTCTGGCCTCTCGAATGGGCGGAGGTCACGGCGGACGCCGTTCTCCGGTCTGGGGGTCGGGCAGAAACGCGGATCACGGCGCGAGGTTCCATGTTGCCGGGATTGTTTTTTCGCCGGCTCCGGGAGCGGTCGCCGGGCGAGCAGCGCCGACGTCGAGGCAGGTGCCTATTTCCACATGCCGCGCATGCGGGCGCCGAGGTCGACACGCACCTGCGGCTGTCGGCGCGGATCGTCTCTGGCCTGGACGCTGGCCCATGCCACCTGCTCGAAGGCGCCGAGGATAGAGCGCGGGATGAAGCGCGTGCGCGAGGCATAGACATGGCGGTCGCCGCGCGCCGCCTGGCCATGGACGAAAAAGCGATGCGGCATGACCAGGTGCAGGCTGTCCTTGGCCCGCGTCATCGCCACGTAGAGCAGCCGCCGCTCCTCGTCGACGTCCTCCTTGCTGCCGACGCCGAGATCGATCGGGATGCAGCCGTCGACGGTGTTGAGCACGAAGACGTTCTTCCACTCCTGGCCCTTGGCCGAATGGATCGTCGACAGGATCAGATAATCCTCGTCGCGGTGTGGCGGGCCGGCCTCGTCGCTGGTCGCGTCCGGCGGATCGAGTGTCAGCTCGGTAAGGAAGCGCTCGCGCGACGCATAGCCGGAAGCGATCTGCTCGAGCTGCAGGAGATCGGCCCGGCGCGTCGTTGCGTCCTCGTGGATACGTTCCAGATGCGGCTCGTACCAGAGCCTGACCTGTTCGATGTCGGCCGGCCATTTTTGCGCGCCGGCGCGCAGGCCGCTATAGAGCGCGACAAAGCCCGGCCAGTCGTCGGCGGCACGCTGCGGCGGCCGATAGCGGGCAAGCCCCATCGTCTCGTCGAGCGAATTTGCCATGGTCTCGACGATCGCATTGGCGGCCGAAGGGCCGATGCCCGGCAGAAGTTGCAGCACGCGAAAGCCGGCGACGCGGTCGCGCGGGTTTTCGGCAAAGCGCAGTACGGCCAGCAAGTCCTTGACGTGTGCTGCATCGAGAAATTTCAGCCCGCCGAACTTGACGAAGGGGATGTTGCGGCGCGTCAGCTCGATCTCCAGCGGGCCGCTATGGTGCGAGGCGCGAAACAGCACCGCCTGTGATTTGAGAACAGTGCCGGCCTCGCGTTCGGTGAGTATCGCCTGGCAGACATAGCTCGCCTGCTCGGTCTCGTCGCGCACGCTGACCAGCTTCGGCTTTTCCGCAGATTTGCGCTCGGTCCAGAGATTTTTGGTGAAACGTTCCGACGCTTCGCCGATTACCGCATTGGCGGCCGCCAGGATGGTCTCGGTCGAGCGGTAATTGCGCTCCAGCATGACGACTTCCGCCGGCTGCGCGAACTGCTTGGGAAAATCCAGGATATTGCGCACTTCCGCGGCGCGGAACGAATAGATCGACTGCGCGTCGTCGCCGACCACCGTCAGCCCCGATCCGTCGGGCTTGAGGGCCGTCAGGATCGAGGCCTGCAGCCGGTTGGTGTCCTGGTATTCATCGACCAGCACATGGTCGAAACGCGCACCCAGATGCGCGGCGATTTCCGGCTCGCCGGCCATCTGCGCCCAGTAGAGCAGCAGGTCGTCGTAATCGAGCACATTCTGCGCCTGCTTGGCCTCGACATATCGGGCGAACAATTGCTTCAGCTGTTCGGCCCAGCCGGCGCACCACGGGAACACCGAACCCAGCACCTCGCCGAGCGGCGCCTGTGCGTTGACGGCGCGCGAATAGATCGCCAGGCAGGTGCCCTTGGTCGGGAAGCGGGCTTCGGTCTTTGAAAACCCAAGCTCGTGGCGGGCGAGGTTCATCAGGTCGGCGGAATCCTCGCGATCGTGGATGGTGAAGGCCGGATCGAGACCGATCTCCAGCGCATAATCGCGCAGCAGCCTGGCGCCGATGCCGTGGAACGTGCCGGCCCAGCTCAGCGCATCGGTAATCACCGAGGCATCGCGCCCCAGCACCTCGCCGGCGATGCGCTCGACCCGCTTGGCCATTTCCGCTGCGGCACGGCGCGAAAATGTCATCAAAAGGATGCGGCGCGGGTCGGCACCCCTGACGATCAGATGCGCGACCCGGTGCGCCAGCGTGTTGGTCTTGCCGGAGCCGGCGCCGGCAATCACCAGCAACGGCCCGGCGATCTTGCCGTCGCCATGTTCGACGGCAAGCCTCTGCTCGGCGTTGAGCTTCGCCAGATAGGCCGGCTGGAAGGACGAATCACGGGCGGCGAGGTTCATCGCCCATCAAGCATCGTTTCTGCTTTGTTCGCAACGGTTTGCGGAGCCGGAATAGGCCCCGTGAGCGAAGAAGCCTTGCGGGCAGGCTTGTCGACTAACGCTCGGGCTCGACGCCCATCCTTGCCGATTGCCGCCGTAGCGCCTCGCGATCGTCCTGTGGCGGTGGCAACAGCAGCGGATCGAAATCGTCGGGCACCTCATCGATCACTTTCTTGGCGACGCGATAGGCAACATAGACGATTGCCCCGGCGATGAGCAGACGGATCATGCCATCCTCCATTGATTGTGGAGCAACCGGAGACGCGGCATTTTGTTCCCAGGCCCCTTGGCGACTGCAGGAACGCGCAACCAAATCGCCGACGCCTCGTTGTCGGGCGAGAGGAGACTGCGATGAAAAAGCGCTCAATCCTGCTGCTTATGGCAGCTCTGACTGTTGCGGGTTGCGACAACAATATCCAGCCGACCAAGGCCCCTGGCGACACGGTCGATCAGAACCCGCAGGTCGACAAGAATCCGGTGCCGAAATCGACGACCGGCGGCGATCAGCCCGGCACGCCGCCGAAACAATGACCGCCTCAAATGGCGTCGATCGGGCAAGCGGCGCCGGTCAAGGAAGGTGGCCGGCGCCGCTTGGGAGGAAGCTGATGGCGCCGGCCAGGCGGAGATCAGGCCCGCCGCACATCCAAGGATAGCCGAGTCTTTCCGCAGCGTCATGGTCGATAGCGTACAGACGGCACACCCCTGTGGACAAACCTGCCGGCCACAGCAGCGTTTGTTCATCACATAGTTCGTTCTTCCCATGGAACAAACCAGGCTGCTGCGTGTTTGGATGTCGATCGGACGCTCCCAAGGCCGCCGTTCACGAAAGAGCCCGCTCTCCTTGTCCCCCCCTCAGGATAGCGGGTTCTTTTTGCGTTTTGCGGGAAGTCGCGGCGCGCGGGTCGACATCACCAGCTTTGTCGGTTTTCGCGGCTTATGCGGCGAACCGGGGCTCAAGCCCTTGCGAAGCATGGTTGTCCCGTGCAAAAGCCCGGCCATGCTGATCATCAACGACCTTTCGCTCCGCATGGCCGGACGCCTGCTTCTCGACCATGCCTCACTGACCTTGCCGGCCGGTAGCAAGGCTGGCCTTGTCGGCCGCAACGGCACCGGCAAGACGACCCTGTTCAAGGCGATCACCGGCGACCTCGCCTCCGAGACCGGCTCGATCAGCCTGCCCAAGAACACGCGCATCGGCCAGGTGGCGCAGGAAGCGCCGGGCACCGAGGAGCCGCTGATCGAGATCGTGCTCAAGGCCGACCTCGAACGGAGTGCACTGCTCGAAGAGGAAAAGACGGCGACCGATCCGCACCGCATCGCCGACATCCACATGCGGCTGGCCGATATCGATGCGCACTCGGCCGAGTCACGCGCGGCCACCATTCTCGCCGGCCTCGGCTTCGACGATGCCGCGCAGCGGCGCCCGGCCTCGTCCTTCTCCGGTGGCTGGCGCATGCGCGTCGCGCTGGCCGCCGTGTTGTTTGCCGAGCCCGATCTGCTGCTGCTCGACGAGCCGACCAATTATCTCGACCTCGAAGGCACGCTCTGGCTGGAAAACTACGTGTCGAAATATCCGCACACCGTGCTGCTGATTTCGCACGATCGCGACCTGCTCAACCGCGCCGTCAATTCGATCGTCCATCTCGACCAGAAGAAGCTGACCTTCTGGCGCGGCGGCTACGACCAGTTCGAGCGCCAATACACCGAGCAGCGCGAATTGCAGGAGAAGGGCCGCGTCAAGCAGGAAGCCGCGCGCAAGCACATGGAATCCTTTGTCGAGCGCTTCCGCGCCAAGGCGTCGAAGGCGAGGCAGGCGCAGTCGCGCATCAAGGCGTTGGAGAAGATGAAGCCGATCGCCGCGATCGTGAACGACACGGTGCGGCCGTTCTCCTTTCCGGAGCCGGTGAAGTCGGTGGCCTCGCCGATCATTGCGCTGAACAACGTCAACGTCGGCTATGTCGAGGGCGAGCCGATCCTGAAGAAGATGACGCTGCGCATCGATGCCGACGATCGCATCGCGCTGCTCGGCGCCAACGGCAACGGCAAGTCGACTTTCGCCAAGCTTTTGGCCAGCCGGCTGAAGCCGGAGACCGGCAGCATGACGGTGGCACCCGGCCTCAAGGTAGCAATCTTCGCCCAGCACCAGCTCGACGACCTCAGGCCCGACGAAAACGCCTATGAGCATGTCCGCCGGCTGATGCCGGATGCGCCGGAATCCAAGGTGCGCGGCCGCGTCGCCCAGTTCGGCCTGACCACCGAAAAGATGAACACCGCCGCCAAGGATCTGTCCGGCGGCGAAAAGGCGCGGCTCCTGATGGGCCTGTCGGCCTTCGAGGGGCCGAACCTTTTCATCCTCGACGAGCCGACCAACCATCTTGATATCGACAGCCGTGAATCGCTGATCCATGCGCTGAACGATTTTCCCGGCGCGGTCATCCTGATCTCGCACGACCGCCATCTGCTCGAAGCGACCGCCGACCGGCTGTGGCTGGTCAAGGACGGCGCGGTTAATCCGTATGACGGCGATCTCGAGGATTACAAGACGCTGGTTACCGGCGTCTCCGGCGACCGCCGCGGCAAGCGCGAGGCGGAAAAGGCGTCGAAGGCCGACCGCCGCCGCGACGCAGCCGCGCGCCGCGCCGCCTTCGAGCCGCTGGCCAAGGAAATCCGCGCCACCGAAGCGCTGATGGACCGCCTCCGCAAGCGCATCGACCTGATCGAGGACGAACTCGCCAACCCGGCCATCTACGAAAAGGACCCCTCGACCGCGACAAGGCTGGCCAAGGAGCGCTCACAACTTGCGCAACAGCTGGCCGGCCATGAGGAAAAATGGCTGTCGATGTCGGCGGAGTACGAGGAAGGCACGGCGGAGTAGGGAGAGCGCAATCTCCCCCCTCGCGGGGGAGATGCCGCGCCTACGACGCGTTGCTCAAGCCTGTCGCGGTCATGGCCGGGTACGTTCCTGGATACCCACGTGGTTCGCCGTAGGGGGTGAATGAGATGCTTGAAGGTCGGGAGTGGCGCAAAAAAGATGGAGCGTCAGACGAAGCGATCGAGAAACTCAGGGACGTGGGGCCTTTGGTCCTGCCTGAAGGCTATGTTGCCCTTCTCTCTTTCAGCAACGGTGGTGAGGGCCCCCTGCCAGTCCAGCCGCTATGGCTTGCCTTGCACGCTGCGGAAGAGGTGATCGAAATAGAGCAACAGGGGACATTCAAGGAGTTCTTTCCGGGTTTTTTCGTTATCGGCAGCAACGGGGGCGGCGAGGCGATTGCGTTCGATCTACGCACAGTGGGGCTTTATCCGCTCGTTGCGTTTGACATGACAAATATCGATCTTGTCGAAAGCGTTTGGCCCATTGCGCCGGACTTTGATGCATTCTTGGACTTGATCGGCCTTTCCGACGAATAGCCCAGAGGGGGATGTAGGCCCGCCCATCTGGCCCTACACGTCGCCATATCAACCAGCTAGTTTGCTCCCATGAATCAGCACGCCAAGCTCAAAATCGGCCATTCGGCCTGTCCGCATGATTGCCCTTCGACCTGCGCGCTCGAGGTCGAGCTGCTCGACGCCAGGCGCATCGGCCGCGTCCATGGCGCCAAGGCCAACAGCTATACGGCCGGCGTCATCTGCGCCAAGGTCGCCCGTTACGCCGATCGCGTCCATCATCCCGACCGCCTGCTGAAGCCGTTGATCCGGGCCGGCGCCAAGGGCGAGGGTGCCTGGAAGGAAGCGAGCTGGGAGGCGGCGCTTAATCTGGTCGCTGAAAAATTCATCGCGGCGGAGGCAAAATACGGCTCGGAGACGGTCTGGCCCTATTACTATGCCGGCACGATGGGGCTGGTGCAGCGCGACGGCATCGAGCGGCTCAGGCACGCCAAGAAATATTCCGGCTTCTTCGGCTCGATCTGCACCAATCTGGCCTGGACCGGCTGGATGATGGGCGCCGGCGCGCTGCGCGGCCCCGACCCGCGCGAAATGGCGAAGTCCGACTGCGTGGTGATCTGGGGCACCAACGCCGTGGTCACGCAGGTCAACGTCATGACCCACGCCATCAAGGCGCGCAAGGAACGCGGCGCCAAGATCGTCGTCATCGACGTCTACGAAAATGCAACGATGAAGCAGGCCGATCTCGGCCTGGTGCTGAAGCCCGGCACCGACGGCGCGCTGGCCTGCGCGGTGATGCACGTGCTGTTCCGTGACGGCATGGCCGACCGCGCCTATCTGGAACAATACACCGACGATCCTCACGGTCTGGAAGCGCATCTCAGCACAAAGACGCCGCAATGGGCCGCTGATATCACCGGGCTTTCTGTCGACGAAATCGAGGCCTTCGCCCGTCTCGTCGGCAGGACGAAGAAGACCTACTTCCGCCTCGGCTACGGTTTTTCGCGGCAGCGCAACGGTTCGGTCAACATGCATGCCGCGGCCTCGATCGCCGCGGTTACCGGCTGCTGGCAATATGAGGGCGGCGGCGCCTTCCATTCCAACTCGGGCATCTTCAAGCTCAACCAGGAACTGCTGGAAGGCACGCGGATGCGCGATCCCTCGATCCGCCATCTCGATCATTCGCGCATCGGCCCGGTGCTGACCGGGGCTGAGGATGCGCTCTATGGCGGCCCGCCGGTGACGGCGCTGCTGATCCAGAACACCAATCCGGTGAATGTCGCGCCGGAGCAGCGGCTGGTGAAGCAAGGTTTTCTGCGCGACGATCTGTTTTCCTGCGTGCACGAGCAGTTCATGACCGACACCGCCAAGCTCGCTGATGTGGTGCTGCCGGCGACGATGTTTCTCGAGCATGACGACGTCTACAAGGGTGGCGGCAACCAGCACATCACACTCGGGCCGAAGCTGATCGACCCGCCGGAAGGTCCGCGCACCAACCATTTCGTCATCGAGGAGCTCGGCAAAAGGCTCGGTGTCGCCGATCGTCCTGGCTTCGGCATGACCGAGCAGCAGCATATCGACATCATTCTGGGCAAGCGCGGGCTGGGCAGCTTTTCGAGCCTGAAAGAGCAGAAATGGGTCGATTTGCAGCCGGATTTCGCGGCCGCGCATTTCCTCGACGGCTTCGGCCATGCCGACAAGAAGTTCCATTTTCGCGCCGACTGGACGGGCCAGGCCGCGCCCAACCGGCCACCGAAAAGCATGGGCCTGTTCGGGCCGGTGGCGAGCCTGCCGGAATTCCCCGACCATGTCGACCTGATCGAAGTGGCGGACGAGGCGCACCCGTTCCGGCTGACCACCTCGCCGGCGCGCAATTTCCTCAATTCGACCTTTGCCGAAACGCCGGTATCGCAGGCAAAAGAGCGCCGGCCGGAGCTGCTCTTGCATCCCGATGATGCGGCGGCACTCGGCGTCGCCGACGGCGGCCGTGTCGAAGTCGGCAACCAGCGTGGCGAGGTGGTGCTGCACGCAAAGCTGTTCGACGGCATCAAGCGCGGCGTCGTCGTCGCCGAAGGCATCTGGCCGAACAGCGCCCATGAGCGCGGCGAGGGCATCAACGTGCTGACCGGCGCCGATGCGCCGGCGCCCTATGGCGGCGCCGCCTTCCACGACAACAAGGTCTGGCTGCGCCCGGCGGATTGAGCGTCGGAACGATATCTCCATCCGGCCGTTTTCGCGTGGCGGGTGGAGGCATTGTCATGGCAGAAGTGTTGCCGGCGCCGGATCCCATCGGAAGGACACTGTCGTCCGGCGAACTCGTAACCACGATGTCCCACTTTCATCGCGCCGAGATTGCGCGCATGGCTGGGTGGCGTGACCGCCTGGACCGGACGAGCAACTGGGCGATAACCGTTGTCGCAGCAATGCTGTCCGTTTCGCTTTCGACAGCCAGCGCTCACCATGGTGTGCTGCTGTTTGCCATGCTGCTTGTTCTGCTGCTGCTGTGGATAGAGGCCCGCCGATATCGCTTCTTCGACTTCTACCGGGCTCGCGTGCGCCAGTTCGAACGGCACTATTTCGCGCAGATATTCTCGCCGCAGCCGGACTTCGCGTCCGATTGGCTTCTCTATTCGGCGCTTTGAAGTCAAGCGCATTAGAGCACGTCCTGTTTAATCCGGTTCATATCCTGCGGCCTTAAAGTAGTTTGCGCATTCGGCTGGCGTGAACAGGTCGAGAAGC
>NZ_JAMYPW010000057.1:0-38831 GCF_040320565.1 Mesorhizobium sp. M0664 | reverse complement strand
TCACCACCGTGCCATGGCCGCTCGCCCTCAGAGCAGGCGCCGTTCTCCATCCAAAACTTTTTGCAGAACCTTCAGCACACTATCTTTTTGGGACCGTTTGCGGACCGGCCTGAGCCTAGGAATCGTTTTGCTCAACTGCCCCTTCGAGACGGCTGACCGGCCAAAGACGTCCCTCAGGGGAGAGGGGCCCCGCGTTCCGTGGCACCGGCCCGCAACCTTCAGAATATGATAGCCCGCGGCAACCGGAGAAGGGACTCTGTGCTCTCAAACCAGCATCGACTGCTGGGCGGAGATACCCGCCGTCGCGCCATGCGATGTTGCCAGGGTGACTGAGGCCATGAGAGGGTTGGCGAGGTCGCCGGCAGCGTAGATGCCGGGAATGCTAGTTTCGCGGCGCTCGTCGACCTTGAGGGCGATGCCGAGGGGCGTATCGACCGTGGCGAGGCCCAGTGATTCATGCAGGCTTGCGGACGGCTTGTTGCGCGGATGGGCGAACAGGATGTCGATCGCGACATTGCGGCCGGTATCGAGATTGACGGTGGCGATATGGCCCCCGTGATGGGCGATCTCGGTGATCCGGCCATCGACGACAGGTATGTTGCGGCGCGCCAGATCGGCCCGGATATCGGGTGGAATGTCGTGACCATCGGCGAAGAGCGTCAACGTGTCGGTCCAATCGTGGTACAGCCTGACATAATTGTGCGACTGCGGGCCGGACCAGACGAGGCCCCAATGCTGGCCGGCGGCTTCAAAGCCGTCGCAATAGGGGCAGGGTACGATGGACGTGCCCCAGCTTTCGGCAAAGCCCGGAACATCAGGCATCTGGTCGGCGACGCCATAGCTCAGGATCAGGCGCCGCGCCCCAAGGCTTTCGCCATCGCCAGTGAGGACGGAGAAATCGTCGATGGCGCCGGAGACGCTGTCGGCCCGGGCACTGACCAGCCTGATCGTGGGATAACGCGCCAGCTGCTGCCGCGCCTCGGCCAGGATGTCCAGCGGTGGCTTGTGATCGTGACCGAGCAGGCCATGCGAGTGGCCGGCGAAGCGATTGCGCGGCAGGCCGGTATCGAGAACTGTGACCTTGCGGCGGGCACGGCCGAGCTGCAGGGCGCCGGCGAGACCGGCAAAGCTGCCGCCGATGATGATGACGTCATCCATGGTGATAAGCTCCGTGTTGTCGATGGAGGGGGTTGGGCTGGGCCTAGCGCGAAATATCGTCCAGCGATACGCGCTCGAGACGGGCAGCGAGCAGGGCTTGGGCATCGACGAGACAGTCGCCCATCACTGTGTTGACCGGCCGGACAATGCCGCATTCGATATCGCCGGGCGCCCCGGGAAACTTGATTTGGAGGACAGGTTGAAACCTACCCATTGGCTTGCACATTTCAGATACTACATGGTATCGTAATGCAAGAATTAGGATACTGTCAAGTACTGGAATTGTCGTGACTGTAAACAGCCAGGGCCGGCGCGGCCGGCCCGCCAACGAGGCGCTTGGCCAAACGATAGTCGACGCCGCGTGCGAACTCTTTGTGGAATTGGGTTTTCAAGCGACGACATTGGACAAGGTCGCCCAGCGGGCGAAGATATCCAAGCTCAGCATCTATCGGCACTTCGAGAACAAGGAGGCGCTGTTCAGCGCGGCCATCGCGGCCGGCTGCCATCAGTTGTTTGCACCACAGGCCCTTCTTGAAGGCGTCGACGGTTCGGCCGAAGATCAGCTCATGGCGGTGGGATCATCCCTGCTTCGCACGCTGTTGAGCTCGGACGTCCGCAGTGTCGAAGCCATGATCATGGCCGACAAGACGAATCAAAAGTCGTCAAGCAAGCTCCATTACGAAGCCGGCCCCGCCCATGTCATCGCCCAAATCGAGGCGCTGTTGCGTCACTTGCACGCGAAGGCGGTTCTGAACGTGCCCGATCCTCTCCGGTCCGCCCGCTTGTTTGCCGCGCTTTTCAAAGGATCCGATCTCCTGATTATCGCACGCTTCGATGAGGCGAGAGCAGAGGACGACAACGAAATCGAATCCTATTGCCGGTCGGCCGTCGCCATGTTCATCGCCGCGCACGGTGGCAACGACCACGCGGGCGGATAAGCATTTGATTGCTCCGGGCAGCTTGGCCGGGACCGTCGTCCAGGCGCTTCGTCATATTGGGCCGGCGCGCGCGGCCGAGCTTGCACAGATCGCGGCACCTCATCTTTCTCCCAACGACAAAAGACGCTCGCATCTACCGCGGTCCAAGCTCCCGCCTGGATGCGGTCGACGCTTCTCTCCATCGCAGATCCGGCAGCAGTCGGGATAACATTTGATAGGTGATGCGACGGTGCCATCCGACGATATGCTATCGGGTCCGGAACATCGATCGGTACCGCAGCCAAAGCTGAAACTATGTATGTCGATAACTAAAGTACCGTCAGCGCAGAAATGTCATGCTACGGGCAATTTTCGTTATATTTCAAAGCGTTGACGCACAGAAAAGTACCGTCAAATCCCAAAAACGAATGACGGTACTTTTTAGAATGCCCTGTCGGATATGAAAAGTACCGTCAAAAGTACCGTCAGAGTGATCTGCTACAAGCTGCGAGCCGCGCCAGGCGCTCCGATAAACTTAACGATTTCAATGATTTGATAGGTTTGTCAATTCCATTGATAATGTGCCCTGGCTAGCAGTCTTCTCTGCCCGCAAATCATTGTATTTTCTGCGAAATTCTACGCTAGAGCCGCCTATCATCGCCGTTTCCCTCACTCCCACTCGATTGTGCCTGGCGGTTTGCTCGTCACGTCATAGACGACGCGGTTGATGCCGCGCACCTCGTTGATGATGCCGGTGGCGGCTGCGCCCAGGAATGCCATGTCGTGACGGTAGATATCCGCGGTGCTGCCATCTACCGATGGTGATGCGCGTACATACCGATAAGGGCAGCGGTCACGAGCCGCGCTGTCCCCACGGGCATTGCTCTACGTGCGCCTTTCAAGGAAAAGGAGCATTGTGACGGGGCTTAGCTATAGACGCTGTAGCATTGATCTAATGCGATTTATCGCAGCATCGACGCCTTGCCTAGGCAGACTTTCAACCTTGTAAAATGAAAGGAACGTAAGCGAGGCTTGAGGAGCACAGGTATTCAGAATAGCTGTCTTGAGAACACGCCGCATTGGCCGCCTGAGGATCAGCCAATCGACCCACCAAGGTGAGCCCAAAGTTGTTATTGCAACCACCTTCCTTAACTGGTGAAGTCGCGGTTGTATGGCACCAAGATCGGCTGCGTGATCGTATGCAATACCAGGCACCCATACCCTGTCGAACCAGCCCTTCAATATAGCTGGAGGTCCGAACCACCACGTGGGAAAAATCAAGACGATAGTCTCGGCCCAGAGAAGATCCTCAATCTCTTTAGCTACCTCTGTGGTCTCGAATCCGGAATAGTAGCTCGCACGCTCCGCCGGTGTAAGAGCCGGGAAGAAGCCAGATCGATACAGATCAACATGTCGGCACTGGTGCTTCGCATCCACCAGGGTGTCGATAGCTGCGTTCGAAAGCGTTTGGCAAAGGCTTGGATTGAGTGGATGAGCCGTGACAATCAAACATCGCATACTAATATTTTGAATCCTCCCCAATTTGGTTGCGCTGCGCGTCATCATTCGTGCGGCGCGGTGCTCGGGCAAAGCTTCTCATACCAATCATGGGATTTCGAAATAGCTGTACGCGCCACAGTCTTCAAAGAGCAATTGTTTTTCAACGCCGAGAATGGCCCTTCTCGTCGCCTTGAGGGACTAGAGGCCACCATGCAAGGACAATCGCCTACATCTGCCGGGGTATTATCGCTTCCGCCACTCTGCTCTCGGCAGCTCGCTAAGACTCCCCCTCATTCCCACTCGATGGTTCATAGCTATGGTAACTCGCTGATTTGGCTATCGCAAATCCTTTGCGCATGACGAAGAACCCTCTTGCGATCCGTCAGAAATTTGCGCTCTTGATTTCAAACACCAATTTCGACGGTCCACGATTTGCTCGTTTTGGCGACTATCGGTATCAATCGGTCGATTTCTTTCTGACGGCCGCCGACCGCTCGAGACAGCGCCATCGGCGACCTGCCAGGCGTCAGTCGCGCGATATGGACAGCCCCGCGAGAAGCGGCGCGTACGCGGCGAGCCTGCGGGATACGAACTCCGTGAAGAGCCGTACGCGCTTCGTCTTGCGTGTCTCCCCCTGTGTGAGAAGCCAGAGCGTTCCGTACATGTGCAGGTCGGTGCCCGGCACCCTCGCCAGCAGGGGGTCGGCATCGCCGACGAAGCAGGGCAGTGTCGTGATCCCGAGCCCTTGCCGTACAGCAACGATCTGCGCCTCGGCGTCCGTGGTCCTGAAGGGAACCGCCGTGGTGCGAACCTCACCCTCGCTGGCCCATTCCGGAATTCCATGAATGCTTATGACGATCCACCGGATGGGATCAGGTGCGCCCGCACGCCACGCGGCTAGTCGATCGCAGGACATATAGACGCCGCCGAACAGCTCCGGTCCCTTCAGGCCGTGAAGATTGAGCGGCAGGGTTTTGCGGTCGTAGACGACGCGGATCGCGACGTCGGCCTCTCGGTTGGTCAGATTTGCCAGCTCGCCGGACGACAAGATTTCCATCTCGATGTCCGGATGCAGACGCGCGAAGTCGGCGAAGTCCGGCATGAGCAGGTGTGTCGCGAGGGGCGGTGCCAGCGTCACCCGCAGAAGCCCGCGCACGCTCTGGTCGCGCCCGAAGACGCGCGTCTCCAGCAGGTGCGACGACACTTCCATCTGGTCCGCGAACTCGAGGACCTCCTCGCCCGCAGTCGTCAGGCGGTAGCCCGAAGGCAGCTTTTCGAACATGTGCACCCCGAGGCGTTCCTCGAGCTGGGCGACACGTCGCAGCACGGTCGAGTGGTTCACACCGAGGCGCTCGGCGGCGGCCCGCACCGAGCCTCCGCGCGCGACGGCAAGAAAGTAGCGAACGTCATCCCAGTCGATCATGGTGCAATCCGGCACCGCGCGGTGCGCCTTCCAAAGCCCGTATCTAACACATCGAACAGCAGTACGGGCGGTCATCATAGCCTATGTCGACGCGCGCGGCTCAATTCCGAACGGCGGACGCCGATCGTCGCGGCTGGCGTCAGTCGTCCAGCCGGATCGATTTCGCACCACCGATGTGCGCGCTTCCGCACTCAACAACTGACGCCGGCGGACCCATTTCGAGGTTCTCGGGGGTGTCCCCGCACAACCAAAGGCGAAGGCCTGGAAGGATAAGTCATGGGAAAGCTTGAAGGGAAGGTTGCAGTCATCACCGGCGGCGCTACCGGCATCGGCCGCGCCGCAGCAAAGCGCTTCATCGAGGAGGGCGCCTTCGTTTTCATCTTCGGCCGTCGGCAGGAAGCGCTCGACGCCGCTGTGGCCGACCTCGGGCCCAATGCCCGCGCGGTGAAGGGCTCGGTCTCCGATCTGACCGACCTCGACCGACTTTACGCTGCGGTGAAGGCCGAGCGTGGAACCCTCGACATCGTCTTTGCCAATGCCGGGGCGGGAAGCCAGCTTCGGCTCGGCGAGATCACCGCCGAGCACATTGACGAAACCTTCGACACCAATGTGAAGGGTACGATCTTCACGATCCAGAAGGCGCTGCCGCTGATGAGCGAGGGCGGTTCGATAATCCTCACCGGATCGAGCGCTGGCACCACGGGCGCCCCGGGGATGAGCGCCTACAGCGCGAGCAAGGCGGCAGTGCGCAACCTCGCGCGGACCTGGGCGGAGGACCTAAAGGGCACCGGCATCCGGGTAAACGTGCTGTCGCCCGGGGCCACTGCGACCGAGCTAGCGAAGGAAGCACTAGGCGAGGAGGGCCAGAAGGTCTTCGCCTCGATGACTCCGCTCCAGCGCATGGCCGATCCGGCGGAGATCGGGGCGGCGGCGGCCTTTCTCGCGTCGTCGGACAGCAGCTTCATGACTGCCAGCGAGGTCGCCGTTGACGGCGGTCTTGCGCAACTCTGACGCGCTAACCCAGCGCCGTTGAAGGCCGGGGAAATCAATACCAACACGGATCGGAGAAGAGCATGAGCTACGCAATTGTAGGATTCGGTAAGATAGGCCAGGCCCTCGCCCACGCCTTCGCCCGTAAAAACATCGACGTGGCCGTCGCGAGCCGCCGACCGCCCGAGGCGTTGGCGCCGCAGGCTCGGGCGATTGGACCCACGGTAGTCGCCAAGTCGCTGCGGGATGCACTCGAGGCCGACACAATCATCTTGGCAGTCCCGTTCGGGGAGCATCGCGAGGTTGCGAAGGCTCTGCCGAGCTGGGAAGGCAAGACAGTCATCGACGCGATGAACGCGTTTCCAGTGCCTGAAGAGCTGGACGGTCTCCCGTCCTCCGCCTTCGTCGCGAAGGCGTTCACCGGCGCCAAGCTCGTCAAAGGGTTCAATCATCTGGGTGCGGCCACTCTGGCTGCCGATCCGATCGTCCAGGGCGGGCACCGTGTCGTCTTTCTGTCGAGCGACGACGAGGACGCGACCGCTCCCGTGGCGGCCTTGGCCAAACAACTCGGGTTCGCACCCGTCAAGCTGGGAAAGCTCAACGAGGGTGGCGCGCTGGTGCACGCGCGCGGCCGCACTTGGGGCCAGCTCATCTTCCAGGATTTGTTCAAGAAGGAGCAGTAATCGATGTACGACCATGTGACTTGGCCCGAGCGATATGATCCGAAAACGTCGGCCATCTACGCACTCAACGACATTGACGTGAAGGCGCCGCCTGAAGCGGTCTGGAAGCTGCTCGTCGAAGCCGAGAATTGGTCGAGCTACTTTCCCGCCGAGGATCAGGTCAAGATTCTGACGGGGGAGCCGGAACTGGCGCTCGGAACGCGATACAGCCGTGTGACGGTTGGATTTCCGATGAGTCTGGTCGTGACGGAATGCGAGCCCCTTCGCAGGCTCGCATGGGCGACGACAGTTGATGGCGACGAGACCGGCTCAAGCGCATACCATGGCTGGGTCATCACGCCTACGGACCATGGCTGCCATGTGCTGACCGAGGAAACGCAGCAGGGCCCCTTCTTCCTCGATGAACTCGGGCGCAAACATCCCGGCGCACTCTATCGGTATCACCAAGACTGGGTCGAAAGCCTCGCCCACGCAGCGGAGGCGGAAACAGCGAAGACGACAGTGGATTGATTGCGCTTCCTGTTTAATTTTGGAGATGAATGAGATGAATATCGAACTCAAAGGCCGCAAGGCCATTGTTACCGGATCCACCGCCGGTATCGGCCGCGCGACGGCGGAGGGGTTGGCACGTGCCGGTGCATCGGTCGTCGTCAACGGCCGTGGAAACGCTCGGGTCGATGAGGTGGTGCGGCAGATGCGGCAGGCCTTCCCCGGCAGCGACATCTCGGGTATCGCCGCTGATCTTGCGACAGCGGAGGGGGCAAAGGCCTTGATCGCGCATGCGCCTGACGCCGATATCCTTGTGAACAACGTCGGTACAGCACACATCCGGAGCTACAACGGCGTCGAGGATATCGCAAATATCCCCGATGAGGACTGGCTTGACCTCTTCCAGTTGAACGTAATGAGTGGCGTGCGCGCGAGCCGTCATTACCTGCCGCGGATGGTGGCGAAAGGCTGGGGCCGCATCGTGTTCATAAGTAGCGAATCCGCGGTCAACATCCCTAAGGAAATGCTCGACTATGGCATGACCAAGACCGCTCAACTCGCGGTCTCACGCGGGCTTGCCGAGGCGGTCGCGGGCACGGGCGTCACCGTCAACGCCGTCCTGCCGGGACCTACCCGCTCTGAGATCCTGGACAACTTCATGGCGAGACAGGCTGACGCAAATGGAATCACGCAGCACGAAGCCGAGCGGGGCTTCCTGCAGGCGATGCGTCCGACGAGCCTCATCCACCGCTTCGCGACCACCGATGAGGTGGCCAACATGATCATCTACACATGCTCGGAGCAGGCTTCGGCGACCACCGGCGCGGCTTTGCGGGTGGATGGTGGCGTGGTCCGCTTCGTCGCGTAGCAGGACGACCAAATTGTGCCGTTCGCCAACTCGGGTCCGCTGTCGGCCAAGCTGCTGAAGCATGGCACGCTTAAGCCTACAGGGATCTGGCGCACGGCATGCGCACGGTCCACGCATTGCGGGAGCACTCTGAAACTATGCGAGGCACGAGAACGTATTCAGCTACGGCGCCGTCCCCGCTGTGCTCGGCGGCTGTGTGCTCGTCTCGTTGGTCCCGCCCCGGGGCTTAGACCATGATACAAATCCACGGAACATAATGTCTATTGTCCGAGGAATTGATCGGCGCTCCGATCCCAATCCAAAGCATGTGCTGTGAACGGCGCGGTGGATCGATCCCTTTGAGCATCTCTACACATAATCGAAGGTCTATCGCCGACCTGCAAAACGGCTGCTTGTTCTTGCAGAATCGCCCGCGAACTATCGCCTCCTATCGTTGACCAACAATTTCCGAATATATCCCACAGTACTCCAACCTACTCCACCGCACGCCCCCTCACTCCCACTCGATTGTTCGGACGGACCATAAGCATCTGATTTCGCTCGAAATTTCTCAGTTTAGATGACAATAAGCCGACATGGGGGCTGTCAAAAATCTACGCTGTTGATTTTAAACAGATTTTTCACTGAATATTTTTCGCATGGTTTCGGCATCTATCGAGGTCGATTGCCTCTGAGAGCCGATTTTTAGCGGCTGGGAGCCGCTCCGCTAACAGCGGAAAAGTACCGTCATGTCTCTTATAGCAAGGTTTCGTCGCCCGGGCGAGGCTCGTCCAATCCGCGCCCCAGAGCAAGCCTACACGAGGGCCTGACGCACCGTGTCGCCGTGAAGTCAGGTGGCCGGCAAGCCTGGATCGATGCCGGTCATGGCGATGGAGACGTCCCAGAGCCGCTTCGCAAGCGCGGGATCTTCGGCATGCGGCGCGCGCTTTGCTTCGCCGGCTACACCGCGGATTCCGCCAAGGCCGGTGGGACCGTAATAGCCTCCGGGCTTCACCTTGCCGGTCGCAGCCAAAAGTGCTGGCCACGCGCCCTTGTCGGAGCTATTGAGCAGCAGGCCGACGATTGGGCCTGCGATCTGGACAATCCCCATGTGGCGGCCAAGACTTGTATTGGCGACGCCAGGGTGAACGCCGATGGCTGTGACGGGCGACTTCGGCGCGCGCAGGCGACGATCCAGTTCGAAGAAGAACAGCGCGTTCGCCAATTTGCTGCCGCCGTAGCGATCGGTCTTGATGTAGCTCTTGTCGGCGTTGAGGTCGTCCCAGTCGATCTTGGCCTTCAGATGCGCGATGCTCGAGGTCACGACCACGCGCGATCCCGGCGTCTCCGCCAGTTTGGGCAGGAGCAGCGAGGTGAGCGCGAACACGCCGAGATGATTGACGCCGAACTGCGATTCGAACCCCTGCTTCGTGCGCGTCAGCGGCGGATTCATGATCGCGGCATTGTTGATGAGCGCATCGATCCGTGGCTCCTTCGCCGCGATCTCGGCTGCGGTGCGAACGCTGTCCAGGTCACCGAGGTCGAGCGGCAACCAGACGAGATCGGCATTCGGCGTGATCCGCTTGATCCGCGCGATGGCGTCCTGCGCCCTGGTCTGCTCGCGGCAGCCAAGCAGGACGCGCGCGCCCCTGGCGGCAAGCACCCGCGCGATTTCGAACCCGACGCCGGCGTTGGCGCCTGTGACGATGAAGCTTTTTCCCGTCTGCTTGGGAACGTTAGCTTCGGTGAAACCCTTGCAATTCGACATTTTCGATCCTTATCTATGAGTAACTACATACTCATTTATGGGGTAAAACTCAGGCGGCAGACCCCTTCCAGAAAAGGTCGAACCCGGCCTGCCGGATGGCGTCACTTTCCTGAGGTTTGGCTGTGACCGCGTTGATGCTGATGTCGGCCAAGTCGAAGAGAATGGTATCGATGTAGAAGGCGATCCTGTCAGGCGCGGCATGGCCGGCGAGACACTCCTCCACCATCGTCCGCGCATCCCGCTGCATGGCGTGACACCGGTTCCGGCTTTCCGCTGTCACGCGATCCGAGACCTTCAACTGACGAAGGGCCTTGCGCGCCGTGGCGTGAGCCAGTCCCCAGTCAATCAGACGGTTCCAGACCGCGAATAGTCGGTCTTTGGGGGAGGCGTCCGCCGGATATGGCGCCAGCATCATCTCTACCAAGTCGGCCTCGATCTCGAGAAAGAGCTGGTTGAGCAGATCGTCCTTGGTTGGAAAGTAAGTGAACAGCGTTCCCTCAGACACGCCAGCAGCCTTTGCGATCTTGGCCGTGGACGCGCCTGTGCCCAGGCTGGCGACGAACTCGGCCGCTGCATCGAGCAGTGCCTGTCGCTTTTCTTCACTGAGGGGACGCGCCATATTTCCGTCTAACGATATTGAGTGAGTGGATACTCAATAATAGGGGATGGCATGAGATTGGTCAAGGGATGCAGCCCCGCATCTTTCGCGGTCCATACCGACCAAGCTCGAATGAAGATTGTGTGGGCACACACCATGAGGCTGCGGCTGCCTTTTCAATAAGGGACGCAGTGGGGATCGAGATGTCTGTCGAAAGGGAAATGCATTGGATTCAGGGCCTTGATTGCAGTCCCCGGGGCATCATCATGCCTACTTCGATGAGAGCAGGTGATGGCACGCCCAGCCCTGACCAATCCAAAAGCGTGAACGGCACCACAAGCGGACATTACTCGGTATCTATCGAGATGTGTGAGCCGCCTACACTACGACACAGTTTCCCGCAGTGTCCGAAACTACGCTCCCCTCACTCCCACTCGATCGTTTTGAGCCATCGTAACGCGTTGACGCGGCAGCACAAACTTTTCTGCACGCCCTAAAGAACCGACTCTGCGATCCGTCAGAAATCTGCGCTCTTGATTTCAAAAGGGAATTTCGGCGATTCGGGATCGGCTCGGTTTCGGCGACTATCGACAACAATCGGTCTATTTTCGACAGCCGCGCCGCAACAAGCCGCGACCCACTGGGGACCAAAAAAAGGACCGTCAAACACGGCCGAGCGGTCCGCACGGTTGCGCCCGGCATTCGCTCGTCGCCGTGGCGTGCCTCACTTGCCGTATGACGCAAGGAACACCCGTACGCCGGCCGCGGCGTGCCGTCGAAGCTTCGCCGGTTTCGGAATCGACTCGTCACCCAACAGCATGGCCCTGTTCAATGGCTCGCCCATAATCAACCAATTGAACTGGGAAGCGGCGACGGCCGGATCATCGATCGCAAGCAGGCCGTGATCAGCCAAACGCTCGAACAACACTGCCATCGCCGCAATTGCGCGCCCGGGTCCGCCATCGAAGAGTGCCTTTGCCAGTTCCGGGAAGCGGCCGACCTCGCCGATCACCAGACGGCGCAGCTGCATGACGCGCGGCGTGAGCACGGTGGCAAGCTGTCGGTAAGCATAGCGCTGAAGATAATCGGCAATATCTTCGCCCTCGGCGAGTTCGGGCATTTTACTGTGGACCCTATCGCTGGCTCGATTGGTCACGCTGCTCACGATCTCTACGAACAGCGTCTCCTTGCTCGGAAAATTCTTGTAGACGGTCTGTTTCGACACCGCCGCAAGCGCCGCGATCTCGTCCATGTTGGTGGCCAGATAGCCCTTTTGCAGAAACACCTCTGTAGCCGCATCGAGGATGGCCCGGCGCTTTTTCGCCGACCGTCCGTGCGGTTCGAGTTCTTCTGTAGCACCTGCTGAACGCGTCGTGGTCATGCTCCTGGCGTGTCCGCTGCCGATTGACTCATGGGTACTGGACCGTCTAGTTTGATTTGGACCGAGATGCAACGGGGAGAGATCGACAATGCACATCCACTTCGCGGAGCTTCCAGTGTTCGACCAGGAACGCGCCAAGGCGTTCTACATCGATCACCTGAATTGCCGCATCGTCGCCGATCAGCCCATGAGCAATGATGGCTGGCGATGGATCGAACTCGGATTTCCAGGGGCCGAAACCACCCTCCACTTCCTAAGGCGCAAGGACGAAACACCATCTGAGGGGCCCGTCCTCGTGCTGGTTGACAACGAAATCGAAGTCACCGTTCAGAGACTCAAATCGCGAGGCGCCGAGATCATAGCAGAACCGCGCCCCGCGCCATGGCAACCGGGGCGCACGATCGCGGAATTTCGGGACAGCGAGGGCAATCGCATGATGATCACCAGCAGATGACGCACTCACCTATCATGACCGCAACTTGCTCTTGCGGTGGCGTCGAACTCAAAGCCTTTGGCAGGCCGATCGTGAGCAGTGCCTGCTACTGCGACGACTGCCGGAAGGGAGCTGATCAGATCGAAGCTTTGCCAGGTGCTGGCGCTATACGCGATCCCGATGGCGGCACCGCATACATCCTCTATCGAAAGGACCGCATCGAGTGCTCCAAGGGGGCCGAATTGCTGAGGGGTTACAAGCTTAAGGAAACTTCAGCCACGAATAGGGTCATCGCCATGTGCTGCAATTCAGCGATGTTAATGAACTTCGATAGAGGTCCACATTGGGTCTCGGTATACAGAGCGCGGTTTCACGGAGAACTCCCGCCACTGCAGCTGCGGATTTGCACGAAGTTCAAGTCGGACAGCGATGTCATTCCTGACGACGTGCCGAGCCACCGGGGTTATCCTCTAGGGTTCGTCGTTAAACTTTTGGCATCGCGCGTGGCGATGTTGCTAGGTCGATAAACCGGCCGCCAGCCTGCGCGATAAGACATTCAGATAGGTGCGCAAATCGGATACAGCCTTGCCGCTCAGGGTTCAGGCCTGAACGAATTTCTGTAGGCGATCCGCCACGATCAGCCCTGCCCGGCTGTTCAAGTGCACGCCGTCGGTGTGAAATAGCCAGCCATTTACGCGGGCGACATCATCCGGACGCTGCCGCAGCACCAGTACGCGAAAAGCATCGCGATAGAATGGAAGAAAGTTGAACGCCGTGTAGGCCCGGCCAGGCGAGGCGCGAACTTCCTCGGTGAGCGCCTCATGGAGCGGGACATAGCCGCAGCGTTCCTCGTGCGCGATGGCCGCCACGATCGCAGAATATTCCTTGATCCGCCGGTTGAGCTCGCTCTGGAACGGGTCGTCCGAATCCGGCGCTTCTTCTATCGGAGGGAGCGAGCAAAGGCCGATCTCCGCCGCCGTCTCGCGCCTCGGCCTGCGTGCTATCTCGGCCAGATTCTCGTGGAACCAATCGGGCGAAGGCGTGCGGGGCAGACGCTTCCAAAACGTAAAGAACCGCCGCACTTTGCGTGACACGAGCGTGAGAACATCATTCCCGCCGACCCAGACGATGACCTTGTCGGGACGACAGGCGAGCACATCCGGCAAGCGCTGCAGCGCGTTGTAGGCCAAGTCGCCGCCGACACCAAAATTCCGGAACTCAAATTGCCCGTTGCCCGGCCGCCGGCGGAGCTCCGCCATCCAATCGAATGCCTGGCGCTTGCCCGCCGTGCTGCTCGACCCGAGGCACGCCACGATTTTTCGTTGAGAATTCACCATCGTGACTCGGCCAAGCCAGAGTGAGAAATCGTCGCCTTATGCTCTTCCCAAAACGGCCGGCCCAGTCATGAGTTTCAGGTCGGATTCCGCGGCGCTTTCCAACATCCATGGACAGGCATAATAATCTTCGATGCGATCGATGACGCGACCGGCGACATGGACACGAACCGGCCACGCGACCTGCCACCGGTCGCCTCGCTGGAAGAGCACGATCAGGACAGGCTCTCCGTCGATCGCCCCCAACTCCATGGTCCACGTCTCCGGGTTTCGCTCGTATTCGACGAAATAGGGAGAACTTCTGACCAGGCCGTCGAAGCAGTCGGCGACCCGCAACCGAGCATCGGCGCTGGTCAGGCTCCGCACGCCATCCCAGTCATGGCGGTTGAAGAGGTCAACATAGCGCTGCAAGAGCCGCGCGGTGTCGGGATCAAGCGGACGGTTCGGTTCACCGGCAGGTTCAGCGGGCAAGTCGGCGAGCTTCGCCCGTCCGCGGGAGAGCGCGGCTTTGACGCCCCCAACCGTCGAGTCCACCAGTTCTGCGGTCTCTTCCAGCGAATAGTCGAACACGTCCTTCAAGAGGATGCAGGCGCGCTCCTTGGGCGGCAAGCGGCCAACCAGCCGTTCGATGGCGCGGCGTGCATCGGTCGCTGCCGGCTCTGCAGAGACAACGCCGATGTCGTCCGAATAGCCGTGCTCCGCGCGCTCGCGCACATCGCGTCGCCTCAGAAAGTCGATGCAGCGATTGTGAGCGATGCGAAACAACCAGGGTTTTAGCCTGCGGGGATCATCGAGGGTCTCGATCTTCGTGTAGGCCTCGAACAGCGTCTCCTGCACGAGATCCTCACCGTCGAGGCGTGAGCCCGTCATGCGGGCGCAGTAGCGATGCAGTTGGGCGCGGGCGCCTGACACCGTCTCGAGGAAGGCGCGATATCGCGCATCGAACAGGCCGGTCGGTCGCTCGGGCATGTCCTTCAGCTGCCACATCTTGGTTTCAATTTGCCAGTCATGCGACCTCCTGACCTTCAGCGCGTGTTGCCGCGGTTGCGGCCAGACCAAGTTTGGGCCGAACCCATTGTGCCAACCGCGCGATCGCGTCGTCGGCTTCGGGAGCGCGGCCGGCCATCATCTGGAACGAGTGCAGCATCCCGGGAAATACGTCTAAGCGCATCTCGACGCCGGCGGCTTTCGCGCGGTCGGCGAGCGCTCGGCTGTCGTCGAGCAGGGTTTCGTCTCCACCCACTTGCAGATAGATCGGCGGCAGGCCCTTCAGATCGGCAAAGATCGGGCTGGCGAGTGGATGCCGGGGATCGGTCCCTGCAAGGACTTGCGATACCAGCATATCCACGACCGCCTTCTGGAAGAAGGCGTCCTTCTCGCGGTTGCTTTCGTAGGAGTGCCCGCTCGCCGACAGATCATACCAGCCAGAGATGCTGAGGATCGCGGCCGGCAGCGGCCGTCCCGCATCGCGGAGTTTCATCGCCGCCGCAACGATCAGGCCAGCACCAGCGGAATCGCCTGCAGCTATGGTGTGCTTCGGCGCGACACCCTGCTCGGCGAGCCATTCGAACGCGGTCACGGCCTGCTCGATTTGGCGCGGAAACTTGCTCTGGAAAACGTAGTCGTACGTAGCGAGCAGAGCGTAACAGCCGATCGCCTTAGCAAGGTGTCCGACCATCTTGCGATGGGTCCAGATCGATCCGCCGACATAGCCACCGCCGTGCAGGTAAAGCATGACCCGGTCTTTGGCCGCCGTTTTTGGCTGAACCCACAGCGCGGTCTTGTCGCCGACCTTCGTCTCGACGTAATCGACGCCGCCCGGTTCTGCCGTCAAAACGGACCACTCGGATGCTTCCTGTGGCGATTCTCGACCGCTGCGAAAAGCCTCCGCGAGCGTTTCGTAGTGTATCTTGTTCGCTAGGCTCTGCTTGCTGTTCATTTGTCACGCTCCAATTCGTCCAGGAGGGCGATGTCAAGGATGACCGTGCCCATGAACAGCTAAGACGGATGAACCCAGCGAAAGGATACGTGGCCGGCAGATGCAACGCCTCGCCGGTGGCAGTTGCCGCGGACCCCGGGTGTCAAACCCAGCAAGGCTAGGCTGCTCCACCCTTCTCTGTGGGACGTTCGTTCCAGACATTCGCCGATCGGCCAGATGCTTCGTCTATGCCGTCGCCGGGTGGCCGGGGCTGGGACTATTGACTATTATCGCCGAGCCAACATCGCCTTAAACGTGCTGCTCTATCCTCTTCTACTCCGCAGTACTCCTCGTCACTCCCACTCGATTATCAATCGTTAACTTAAGAACTTGAATTCGCTTCACAAAATGTTTTTTCGGTTTCTGCATACCGTCATATAGACCGCCAAAAGTACCGGCTTTTGAAATCATTGGTTTTTTCTGGCATATCGCGGAAATTATGGTTCCGCCATCTATCGGCAGGCGCGGCGGCGACATCACTCCTTGGCCCGCACCGCCGCCTCTACGCCAGACTACGCCGCCCACGATTCCTCCCGGAATTATACCGTCACGGCTCGGTCCGCCATCCCCGGCGCGTGAACGTCCTTCACCTTCAAACAACCGCTTGGCCAGGCGCGCGAAGTGAAGGTCGCGTTGTGAGGCCTGCTGTGCCCTCCCCTATCGCTCACCCTTTGCGTGTCAGAAAAAAGAATGTGACTCGACAAGGATATCATCTCCACGTCGGAGCAGGATTGAATTGAAGCCCTGCCTACGGTGTAGTCCTTCGTCGTCCGCGAGTTCGCCCCGCGACATTCATCCATTGCTGATCGCCAGCAAATGTTCGGCGTTGCGTGGGCCTCTCTGGCGCAATCGCGCCACATCTCTCGACGGCGGCAACCCGAACTGACGAGCATATTCGCGGCTGAACTGGTTTGGGCTTTCGTAACCCACACCGAACGCGACGGACGTGGCGTTGCCTTCTCCGGCAATGAGCAGGGATCGGGCGTGTAGCAAGCGCACGTGCTTTTGGTACTGCAGCGGGCTGAGCGCCGTCACGGCCTTGAAATGGCGGTGGAACGCGGAAACACTGAGAGCCGCCATCTCCGCTAAAGCCTCGACGCGCAACGGCTTGGCGAAGTTCTCCCTGATCCACTGGATGGCGATCCCGATCCGCGAGAGAGCAGTGTCAGGCGTGGCGACATCACGCAGCATCCAGCCGAGCGGCCCCTGCATCACGCGGAAGAGGATCTCGCGCTCGTAGGCAGGCGCCAGGGCTGCGATCTCGTTCGGACGCTCCATCAAGCGCAGCATGCGAAGCCAGCAGTCGAGCAGGTCCGGTGTGACCGGCGCGACGGAGAAGCCGGGTCTGTAGAGCTCACCTCCAGCAGGTTTGGGCAGGTCGGCCAGCAGATTGGCGACGATCGCCGGCTCCAGAGTCAGGCTGATCGCCAGATAGGGTTCTCCGTTTTCAGATGGGTGCACGGAGCCAACCGCCGGCAGATCGACCGACATCACGAAATAGGTCGCGGGATCGTAGCGAAACGTCCGATCGCCGACCGTCATCGTCTTCGACCCTCTCAGGATCAGATTGACCATGGGATCGTAGACGGCGGCAAGCTGATGTTCCGGTATGTCGCCCTGAACCATGGCGACACGCGGAATGCCCGTCTCCGTGCGGCGGTTTTCCGCGCGAGAAGCCAGCTGCCTGAGTTCCTGAAGCTGCGTGCCCATGGGCATCGTTGTTTCACAGCGGTGCACGCCGATCAACAGGGAAGCAGAAATAGGCAAGATCCGAGTAGGATCGTGCGAGCGGCCGCGATCCCCCGCGCCTATCACCTGGTCAGCAAATCCAAGGAGCACCAAATGAGCATCGTCATCATCACAGGCGGCAGCCGCGGCCTCGGCGCCAGCGTCGCGATCCAGTGCGCCAGGCGCAGCATGGGTGTCATCCTGACTTACAACAGCAATCCGGATGCGGCAGCGAAGGTCGGCAAGGCGATCGTAGCGGATGGCGGCAAGGCAGTCGCCATAAAGCTGGACGTCAGCGACAGTTCGGCGTTCCTTGCGTTTCGCGACGCAGTCGGCGAAGCGCTGGCAAGGACCTGGAACAGAAAGACCTTCGATTTCCTCGTCAACAATGCGGGGTACGGGCTCTATAACCCCATCGCCTCGGTGACCGAAGAGCAGTTCGATGGACTGTTCCGCGTGCATCTCAAGGGGCCATTCTTTCTCACGCAGGCCCTGCTTCCCCTGATCGCCGATGGCGGTCAGATCGTGAACGTCACCAGCGCAACCAGCCGCGTCGCGACCGCCGGCGTTGCGCCCTACGCCTCCTTCAAGGGCGGCCTCGAGGTGCTGACGCGCTACATGGCCAAGGAATTCGGCGAGCGCCGCATCCGTGCCAACTCGATCGCGCCGGGGCCCATCCGCACCGAGCTTGGCGGTGGGCTAAGCGAAGAATTCGAGGCGCTACTCGCCGGGCAGACTGCGCTCGGTCGCGTCGGCGAACCGGACGATGTCGGCTGCATGGTCGCCAGCCTGCTGTCAGACGAGAACCGCTGGATCAACGCCCAGAACATCGAAATTGGCGGCGGCTACATGATTTGAGGAAGCTCACATGCTCGATCATGTGCTCCTGACAGTAAATGATACGGCGCGGTCGATCGCCTTTTGCGAAAGGCCACTTCCTATGCTCGGGGTCACCGACCGCCTCGACTACGACGGTAAGGACGGACCGGCGGGGCATCCCGACCTCAAGGGCTTCGGCGCCAAGGGCCGGATGTTCTTCTGGCTGAGGGAGGGCTCGGCAGCACCCGGCGCGGTGCATGTCGGTTTCGCCGCCGATTCTGAAGCGATGGTGAATGCCTCCCATGCCGAAGCTTTGGCGGCCGGTGCGACCAAGATCAACGCACAGGGACCGCAGCTGCACTACGATCCCCGCTACTATGCGGCGCAGGTCAGAGACCTGGACGGTTGCAGCCTCGAATTCGTCTTCAAGAGCTGGCAGCACGGGAGCTAAAGCGATGACCGCCAACACCTTGCGCAAAGCGGCAGATGCGCTGATCGCGGCAACCAACGCGTTCGACGCCGACGCGGCGGTGACCTTGTTCACGCCAGATGCGGTGATCGACGACCCGTCGACCGGCCACCGATTCGACGGTCATGCCGGCGTCCGCGATTACATCGAGCGGTATTTCGTAGGCTATCACACGGTCACCCGCTTCCTCTCGATCGACGGCATCGGCGCCGGCCAAGCGCGCGTGCGGGTCAATTTCACCGGAGACTTTGGTCACGAGACCGGCCTTCTTGACATCTCGGTTAATGCCGCCGGGCTGATCGTTCGCATTGACGCCGATCTCGAATAACTAGACTAGCTTTACGAACCTGCCGTTCTCGTCTCTCTACAGTTCCAGCAGTCTGTCCAGCGCACGCAGCAGCTTTTGGGCGAAGCGCAACGCGTCGCGTACAACGTCCAGAACATCGACCAGGCGTAGCACATCACCCTACGGCAATGCCTCGATGTCCACCCGGACCAGCAGCTCGTCGCCGACGCACGCGAACCCTGGCAGAACAACGTCGGCGGGCATCGAGGGGAACGTCTCGGCATTTCAATTGGGCTGCGAAAGCGCGACGCAATTCAATCGTGAGTTCCGGCGTCTGTTTGGCGCTCCCCCTCTGCGCGACGTGAAGCGCCTGCGCCGGTTCGAACAGGCCGCGCAAGAACGTTGCTTCGACGCGACGACATCGACGTGCACTGAATGGAATCGACGAGAGATCAATTTGCGAGCCGCTCTATGACTAGGTCGAGCAAGGCTCGTAACCGTGCGAGCCGCCGTAAGTCCCGGTGGTAGCCCACATGGGTATCCCGGCCGGGTGGCGTTTCGCCGATGTGTATCGCTGCGAGCCCAGGCGTGCGGTCGCCCAGTGGCCTCGGCAAAACCGCAAGCCCGGCGCCCTGCGCACAAAGCTGCGCCTGGACCTCGCGATTGTTGCTGCGCAGGCAGACTTCAGCGTTAGGCAGCTTCTGTTTAAGCCACACTGCGTCGGGCATTTCTGCGTATGCCATATCCATGGTGATCAAACGCGCGCCCGCACCGTCTCCCAGCAACGGGGAGGCCATGCCTGCTGGTGCGTAGAGCGCATAGGGAATGTGCATCAGTCGACGCGAGATCACTTCCACATCGCTGAATGGGGTAATCCGAAACACCAGATCGGCCTCTCGCCGGGGAAGGCTGTAGAGGCGCGCGTCGGTGAGCAACTCCACGCATAGCTTCGGATGCCGGCGGCCAAACTCGGCTAGAACGGGAGCCAGCATGATGTGACCAAACCAATCCGACGACGAAACGCGCAAGTTGCCCTCGAGATGCGCCTCGGCGCCGGCAAGCCGCCGCTCGAAGGCGAGCGCCTCTTCCTCGATCTTTTCGGCATGGCCGAGCACCGCTTGACCTTCGTCGGTCAGAACAAAACCGTCGGAGTTGCGTTGGAAAAGCGTATGGCCGACAGCCTCTTCCAGCGCGCGCAATCGCCGACCCATTGTCGGCTGCGTCTGCCCAAGTCGGCGCGCTGCTGCGCCCAAAGTGCCCTCGCGGGAAATAGCCAGAAATATCTTTAGATCGCTCCATTCCATCCTTGATACTCAAACGTGCTCGCATGGATTCTCACGAAGATCGCCCATCTTCATGCGATTTCATATGCAGCAGATCGAGGCGGGGCGCCATGGGAGGCGCGATATATTCGAGCCGGGAATGCAAGCGCCGGCTCGAATCGTGGGATTCTTGAGCATCCACGCCGCCCGTCACGCAGATATGGGTGGGGCCAACCGAGCAAATTCCTCCCGCGTCGCGGGATTTCCGTCAATCGACTCGTAAACCGTCTTGCTTCGTTCGAGCATGCCCATCAGAGACTTCGGACCTTCGAACGGGCGTCCGCCAATGTGCCAGCCATCGGTGTGGAGTTCCTCGATCAAGACCCACACTACTTCGCGAAACGCCTCGGAACCTTCGAAGCGAACCATGACGTCTGTGAGGGCCTTGGCCATTTCATGCTTCTCCTCGGCGGAGAAGACGTTGTCGACCAACGTAACGCGAATATAAGGCATGATGTTTTCCTTTTAGGTTCTTGGGATCCGTGAACGGAGACGTCGTCTGGGAGGCTGTCACGGTCCCGGAACAGCCCGCTTCGACGTTGCGCATCAGACGTCTATGTCGACGACCAGCTTGCCCTGGGCATTGCCATCTTCGATGGCAGCGTAGGCGTCGCTCGCTGTTTCGAGTGTGAAGAGACGCGGATCGACGATCGGGACAAGCTTGCCAGCCTCGGCCAGCCGCGCGGCCTCCCGCATGATCTCGCCGTGGTGTTCACGGCCAATGCCTGTCAGCAGCGGAAGAAGCGTGAACACGCCCGAATAGGTCGCCGCCTTGAACGACAGTGGCGCCAGTGCGTGACTACCCCAACCGAGGGAACTGACGACATGGCCAAACCGCTTGACGGAGGCGAATGACGCGTCCAGCACCGTCCCGCCGCCGGTGTCGTAGACGACATCGAAGCCGCGACCGTCCGTGTATTCGGCGACATATTGCTCCACCGTCTTCTCGCGATAATCGATCGCGACCGCTCCCAGGCGCTCGATCAACGGCTTCTTCGCGGCTGCGTCAGTGGCGTACACCTCGGCGCCGAACGCCTTCGCGATCTGGATCGCAACATGACCGACGCCGCCCGCACCGCCCTGGACCAGGACCTTCTGACCTGCCGAAACCTTGGCACGATCGACAAGGCCCTCCCATGCGGTGATGAAGACCAGCGGCAGCGCTGCCGCCTCGCGCATGGACAGGTTCGTGGGCTTCGGTGCAAGCAGCCGCGCATCGACTGCTGCGAACTGGGCCAGCGAACCTTGGTTCCCGCCCACGCCTCCGGTCATGCCAAAGACCTCGTCCCCGCGTTTGAACGCGGTGACACTCGGACCAACCTGCTCGACGACGCCGGCAAGGTCGATGCCGAGAATCGCCGGAAGCGGATGTTTCGCATGTGCCGCAGCGCCTGCGCGGATCTTAGTGTCGAGAGGATTGACGCCGCTCGCTCTGACCCTGACGAGAACCTCGCCGTCGCCAGGAACGGGCCGCGAGACTTCCGAGAGCCTGAAGGGCTGTTTGAACTGACCCAAGATCAGCGCATGCATGGTGTGAGTGGATTGGGACATTGACGTACTCCGTTGTTTGTTGACGGACTTACGTTGCCCCATTTAAAGCCGCTTGGAGATTAACGATACTGCACGACATCCAAACATAAATGTTTGGCCCGAGCGTTGGAGCAACCGGCCTTGCGCACCAGCGTCAGCGCCACGACCTGGTCGACCAGCCTGGCCTCAAGCGGCGCGATGCCCGGAGGCCGGGTCTTGACGCGCAGCAGTCCTTCGACACCCTCGGCCATGAAGCGTTCCTTCCATCGCCACACGCAGGTTTTCGACTTGCCGGTCGCCGCCATAATCGCGAGCGTTCCAAGCCCCTGATCGGTCAGCAGAATGATCCGCGCCAGACATGCTTCTGCGGCGAACTCCGCCCCGCCACGATCGCTTCAAGCCGAGCCCTGTCCGAGGCCGTTACAGAAATGCTGATGCCAGTACGCATCCCCAAACGTCGCACGCTGCGGCGACAACAGAAATCCCAACAGGACTCTTTCGTCCCAATCAATCCAGTAGAAGTGGCCGCAGATCGGAGTTGCCGGGCAAAGATGGAGAAAGCCAGCTTAGCGGAGTGAAAAACTCGACTAGAACGGTAATTGCGCGGCGATGAAACTAGCCGCCCAAACTAGATATTGCCGCCGTTTGTACCCCTCACTCCCACTCGATGGTGCCTGGCGGTTTGCTCGTCACGTCGTAGACGACGCGGTTGATGCCGCGTACCTCGTTGATGATGCGGGTGGCGGCTGCTCCCAGGAATGCCATGTCGTAATGGTAGAAGTCTGCCGTCATGCCGTCGACCGAGGTGACGGCGCGCAGCGCGCAGACGAACTCGTAGGTGCGGCCGTCGCCCATCACGCCGACGGTCTGCACCGGCAGCAGCACGGCGAAGGCCTGCCAGATGGCGTCGTAGAGTCCGGCCTTGCGGATCTCGTCGAGATAGATGGCGTCGGCCTCGCGCAGGATCTCCAGCTTTTCGCGGGTGATGCCGCCCGGACAGCGGATGGCGAGACCGGGACCGGGGAACGGATGCCGGCCAATGAAGCTGTCGGGCAGGCCGAGCTCCTTGCCGAGCGCCCTCACCTCGTCCTTGAACAATTCGCGCAGCGGCTCGACCAGCTGCATGTTCATGCGTTCGGGCAAGCCGCCGACATTGTGATGCGATTTGATGGTCACCGACGGGCCGCCGCTGAAAGAGACGCTTTCGATGACGTCGGGATAGAGGGTGCCTTGTGCCAGGAAATCGGCGCCGCCGAGCTTCTCGGCCTCCTCCTCGAACACTTCGATGAACAGCCGCCCGATGGTCTTGCGCTTCTTCTCGGGGTCCGACTCGCCCTCGAGCGCGCCGATGAAACGGTCCGAAGCGTCGACCAGGATCAGCGGCAGATTGTAATGCTGGCGAAACATCTCCACCACGCCTGATGCCTCGTCCTTGCGCATCAGCCCGTGGTCGACAAGGATGCAGGTGAGCTGGTCGCCGACCGCCTCGTGGATCAGCAAGGCCGCGACCGAGGAATCGACGCCGCCCGACAGCGCGCAGATCACCTTGCCCTTGCCGACCTGCTTGCGGATCGTCTCGACCGCGTGCTCGCGGTAGGCGCGCATCGTCCAGTCGCCTTCGATGCCGGCGATGTTGTGGACGAAGTTGCGGAGCAGCCTGGCGCCGTCCGGCGTATGCACCACTTCGGGGTGGAACATGAGGCCGTACATTTTGCGCTCGACATTGCCGAAGATGGCGAAGGGCGAGCCCTCCGATTTTCCGAGCACCTCGAACCCCTTGGGCAGGGAGATGACGCGATCGCCATGGCTCATCCACACCTGGTGGCGCTGGCCGGGCGCCCACAGGCCCTCGAACAACGGGCTGTCCTTGGCGATCTCGACGAAGGCGCGGCCGAATTCGCGATGATCGGAGCTTTCGGCGACGCCGCCCATCTGCACGCACATCGCCATCTGGCCATAGCAGATGCCGAGCACCGGCACGCCGGCATCGAAGACGATCTGCGGCGCGCGCGGGCTGCCGATGTCGCCGGTCGAGGCCGGGCCGCCGGACAGGATCACCGCCTTCGGATCGATGCGCTTGAACGCCGCCTCGGCCGACTGGAAGGGCACGATCTCGGAAAACACGCCGGCCTCGCGGATGCGGCGGGCGATCAGCTGGGTGAACTGGCTGCCGAAATCGACAATCAGGACGGTGTCGGGATGATTGGCTGTTTTCATGGCGAGCGTTTAGAGAAAGAAACGAGTCGGCGCAATGGGTTGTGAGGTCGCGCTTTCACTTCGATTCCGGTGTATCGTCCTGAACGCCAGAGGCTTTGTCCAATGCATCAGTTTGCGTTGTATCGAGTGACCGCAAGGCGCTCATCAGCGCCGCGAAACGCTCGTGACCAAGGCGGGCAACATAGCTCCGTTCGATCTGCAGCTTGATGCGGTCGCCATCGCGCAGGGCGTCCAGGCCCTTGCGGGTGTAGCGCACAAGCTTGCCGCGACCGTCTTGCGGATCGGGCAGACGGTGCAACACACCTTCCGTCTCCAGGCCATCGAGCAATTGCTGAATCGCCTGCTTTGAGATCGCCGAGCGCTCGATCAGCGCCGACTGGCGCATGCCGCCGTGCGGGATATGTCCAAGCAGGCCGGCACGCGCTTCGGTGAACCAGTGATGGCCGGCAGCGCGCATCGCAGCGGCGAACTCGGTCTGCCAGGCGCGGCTCGCCTGCCACAGCCGCCAACCTATGTGATCCGGCAGCGCTTCAGGTTTTTCGTCAAGGCCCTTGACCAAATTCTTCTCACCCGATACATAGTCAAGCATCTTGACTACTAGTTCACTCTAAGTGGCGATGCCGGTCAAGGCAATCGGCGACTTCAATTCAGGAGGAAATCATGGCAGCACTTCAGAAGGAAACCCTTGCAATGCTCATTCCGGGCATGACCCATGTGTTGGAACGAAACGGCAAGGAGGCTTACGTCTATTTTGAAAGCGAGGGTGCCGCGCACATGCTGCTCGACGATGGCGAGGCGCGAAGCGGGCGCTGGCGGATGCTCGATGACGGTTATGTCGCCGAATGGGACACCGGCGCGACCGGACGGTGGACCCTCGATCACGAGCCCGGGTCAGTCACTTACATCAATCGCGACAACGCCGTTCGCTTCAGGATGATCGGCGTGCTGTTCGGCACGCTAAGAACCTGCCGCCCCAACAAGCTTGAAGTCGATCGCGCCTGAGGCGATCGCCAGTTGCAGCAGTTGCACCGCCGCGGCCAGCTTCTCGTCGATGACGTGCAGATATTCGGTCCAGTCGCCAACGTGTCTCAGATCGGCCGCGCCGTCGGAAATGCCGCGCAGGCCGATAAGCGGAACGTCGAACAGCTGGCAGGCGCGCAGGCAGGCGAAGGTCTCCATATCGACCATGTCGGCGGCGATCGCGTCGTAGGCGGCGCCGGAGACGATTGCCGCCCCGGTCGACAGCGTCGCCTGTCTGACGCCTGGTATCCTGAACGGCAGCGGCACGCTGACAGGCAGGTCGAGGAACGGGGTGGCGCCCTTCTCGAACCCCAGGGGCGAGGCGTCCATGTCGCGGTAGGCGACTGAAACGGCCTGGTAGATTTCCGTCTGCTCCAGCGTCCGGCTGCCCGCCGACCCGAGCGACACGATGAGATCCGGCAGCGCCATCCCGGCATGCAGCCGGGATAGTTCGGCGCTGAGTCCGACGCCGGCCTCGACCGGTCCGACGCCGGTCATCAGCGGTGTGAACAGCCGCTGCAGGTGTGGACCGTATTCGGCCTCGGCCGCCATGACGAAGAGAACGGACTTGCCGGAGATCGGGGTGAGCTCACCAGGTGTCTTGCCGGCCATGATCGTCCATCCTCCCTACCCGCTCCTCAGCCCTCGATTCCGTCGCGGCCGAGCACTGTCATCATCGTTCCGGTCATCGTGGCGATCAGCTTGGCCTCGCCGTCGACGGCGAACGCATAGGCTTGTCCATCGGCGACGATGATGGTGCGGCCGGGCTTGGTCACCGAGCCGCGGAACAGGAAGCGCTCGCCCCTGCCGGGCGCCAGCAGATTGACCTTGAACTCGATGGTCAGCACGCCGGAATTTTCCGGCATCAGCGAGAATGCCGCATAGCCGCAGGCCGAGTCGAGAGCCGTCGAAATGACGCCGGCATGGAGAAAGCCGTGCTGCTGCGTCAGCGCCGCAGAATAGGGCATTTCGATCTCGATGATGCCGGGCGTCACCAGCGTCAGCTCGGCGCCAATCGTCATCATCGCGTTCTGGCGCGCGAAGGACGTCCTGACGCGGTCCTCATAATCGGGAGCAGGAACGATCTTTGCTGCCATGGCCGTCGCCCTTCGTTTCTCGGCAAATCTTATTGCAAAGGCATTTATCGCAGAGGGGTGGGCGGCAGGCAATCGCAAATGCTGCACTGCAGCATTCGGCTTAGCCTGTATCGATGGCAACGATTCAGCCGGCCCGCCGCAGCGCGCAGAAGTAAAAGCCGTCGGTGCCGCTCAGCAATGGCGACAGCGAAATGCCGCCCGCAGCGCCAATGCGCATTGCCGCTTCGTGGCCCGCAAAACGGCTGTCCCAAAGCTGGCGGTGATCGACCGGGACAAAATCGGGATGGCGGTCCCGGAACGCCGAAACCTGGTCGCCATTCTCCTCGTCGAACACCGAACAGGTGATGTAGACCAGCAGGCCGCCGGGTTTGACGAAGTCCCTGGCGGCATCGAGGATCGTCTCCTGCTCGCCCTTGCGGGCGTCGAGCTGTCTCTGCGTCAATCGCCATTTAGCATCCGGCCGGCGCCGCCAGGTGCCGCTGCCGGTGCAGGGCGCATCGATCAAGACGATATCCATGTGCTTGCCGAGCGGCGCCAGCTCGGCCGGCCTGGTGACGACCTGCACATTGCGGTTTTCCGAACGGCGGATGCGGTCGAAGATCGGCGCCAGCCGTGCCTTCTCGGCATCGTGGGCGAAGATCTGGCCGCGATTGTCCATCGCCGCGGACAGCGCCAGCGTCTTGCCGCCGGCGCCGGCGCAGAAGTCGAGCACCTGCATCCCAGGCTCGGCGCCGGCCAGTTCGGCCGCAATCTGGGAACCCTCGTCCTGAACCTCGAACCAGCCTTTCTGGAAGGCCGGCTCGGCCTGCACGTTCGGGTGCCTGCCGTCGCCCTCGATCGGTGGGATGCGGATGCCGTGCGGCGCGATCCGCGCAGGCTTGGCGCCGGTCTCCGCCAGTTCCGCCAGCACCTTGCCGCGATCGGCCTTCAGCGTGTTGACCCTGAGGTCGAGCGGCGGGCGCGTCGCCAGCGCGGCGCCCTCTTCCACCCAGGCCGTGCCGAACGCCCGCTCGAACAGCGGCATGCACCAGTCTGGGATGTCTGCCCTGACGGCCGGCGGCGCATCGGCAAGCCGGCGACCGCCGAGCATTTTCAATTCGTCGGCGGTAAGCAGCGGCGGCGCAAACTTGTCGCCCTCGAGCGTCTCGTTCAGCGACTGCGCCGTCTGGCCCCATTCGAGCAGCAGCGCGCCGAAGCCGATGGCGCGCGGTGTGTCTTCGCCCAACAGCCAGCCGGCCGAGCGCTTGCGGCGCAGCGCGTCGTAGACGATGTTGCCGATCGCGGCGCGGTCGCCGCCACCGGCGAAGCGGTGCGACAGGCCCCAGTCCTTCAGCGCATCGGCCACCGGCCGGTGGCGCCGGCCAATGTCGTCAAGCACTTCAATGGCTGCCGCCAGCCGCCCGCCCAGTCTCATTGTCGTCTTCCATTACTCAGTAAATTAATTCCGGCCCTGCTCTTAGAGCTTTTCGTGCCCTGATTGAAACAGTTCTGTTTCGCCGACCGCGAGACGATCCATGCCGAGGGGTGACGAATGTGGGTTGGTAGCATAGCGAGCCGCGGCCACCAGGCGGGCGCCGGCATGCGGAACGAAACAATTCGATCAATATATTACACGTTTCTAATGTGCATGTCCGGCGCTCACAAGCATAGCGGCTTGCGAAACTGCTCTGCTTTGCAAGTTTTCCGGTTGCGAATACTCTTTGCGCGGTGATTCGCGTCGCAGAAAAAGCGGAGCCGCGGGTCGATACGAGGAGAGGGCAATGAAAACTTATCTGGCGGAAGTTCTAGGCACGTTTCTATTGGTGTTCATCGGCACGGCTTCGGTGGTGACGGGCGGCTTCGGCGGCGCGCTGCCGCTCGGCCAGGAAGGTATCGGTCTGGCGTTCGGCATCGGCCTGATAGCGGCCGCTTACGCGATCGGCCCGATTTCGGGCGCGCACCTCAATCCGGCGGTGACGCTCGGTGTGTTCCTCGCCGGGCGGATGCCGGCCAGGGACGTCATTCCCTACTGGATCGCGCAGGTCATCGGCGCCATCATCGCGTCGCTGGCGCTGTGGATTATCGTCTCCGGACAGGTCGGCGGCCACACCGGCGGCTTCGGCGCCAATGGCTGGGACGTGACGAAATGGGGCGTCAGCTCGGCCTTCCTGTGGGAGCTGATCGGCACCTTCACCTTCGTCACGGTGATCCTCGGCGTCACCAACGCCAAGCACACGACGGCCTTCGCCGGCCTGGTCATCGGCCTGACGCTGGCCGGACTGCACTTCGCCATCATTCCGGTGACCGGCACATCGCTCAACCCGGCCCGTTCGATCGGACCGGCGCTGTTTTCGGGAACTGCGGCGATCGGCCAGCTCTGGCTGTTCATCGTCGCGCCGCTGATCGGCGGCGCCATCGCCGGCGTGGTCGCCAAGGCCGGTATCTTCGAGAAGGACTGATTTTTCGAAGGCTTCATGAAAAAGGCGCGGGTCGAGGCCCGCGCCTTTTTCGTTGCGTCGAGAAATTCGTATGCCCGGATCAGGCCGCGAGGTCGAAACGGTCGGCGTTCATCACCTTGGTCCAGGCGGCGACGAAGTCCCTGACGAACTTCCGCCCGGCGTCCGCCGAGCCGTAGACCTCGGCCAGCGCCCGCAATTGCGCGTGCGAGCCGAAGATCAGGTCGGCGCGGGTGCCGGTCCACTTGACTGCCCTGGTCTTGCGGTCGCGCGCTTCGTAGACCTCATCTGAGCCGGCGGCCGGATCCCAGATCGTGTTCATGGAGAGCAGGTTGACGAAGAAATCGTTGGTCAACGTGCCCGGCCTGTCGGTGAACACCCCGTGCTTCGACTGACCGGTGTTGGCGCCGAGCACCCGCAACCCGCCGACGAGCACCGTCATCTCCGGCGCCGTCAAGGTCAGCAGCTGCGCCCGGTCGACCAGCATCGCTTCGACCGACATCGGCGGCTTGCCCCTGACATAATTGCGGAAGCCATCGACTTTCGGCTCGAGCGCGGCGAAGGACTGGACATCGGTCTGTTCCTGCGAGGCGTCCATGCGGCCTGGCGTGAACGGCACCCCCACGTCATGGCCGCCGTCTTTCGCCGCCTTCTCGATCGCGGCGACGCCGCCAAGAACGATCAGGTCGGCAAGCGAGACCTTCCTGCCGCCGGACTGCGAGTTATTGAAACCCTTCTGGATGCCTTCGAGTGTCTCGAGCACCTTGGCCAGCTGCGCCGGCTGGTTGACCTCCCAATCCTTCTGCGGCGCCAGGCGGATGCGGGCGCCGTTGGCGCCGCCGCGCTTGTCGGAGCCGCGGAAAGTCGAGGCCGAGGCCCAGGCGGTCGAGACCAGTTCTGAGACGGACAGGCCGGAGGCCAGGATCTTCGCCTTCAGCGAGACGATGTCCTGCTCGCTGACCAGCTCGTGGTCGATTGCCGGTATCGGGTCCTGCCAGATCAGCTCTTCCTTCGGCACGAGCGGGCCGAGATAGCGGACGGCCGGACCCATGTCGCGATGCGTCAGCTTGAACCAGGCGCGGGCGAAGGCATCGGCGAACTGATCAGGATTCTGATGGAAGCGCCGCGAGATCTTCTCGTAGGCCGGGTCGACGCGTAGCGCGAGGTCGGTGGTCAGCATCGCCGGCGCGCGGCGCTTGGAGGGATCGTGCGCGTCCGGCACGGTGCCTGCACCGGCGCTGCCCTTCGGCGTCCACTGATGGGCGCCGGCCGGGCTCTTGGTCAGCTCCCATTCGTAGTTGAACAGATTGTCGAAGAAGTTGTTGCTCCATTTGGTCGGCGTCGTGGTCCAGGTCACCTCGAGGCCCGAGGTGATGGCGTCGCCGGCAATGCCGGTGGCATGCTTGCTCGACCAGCCGAGGCCCTGCGCCTCGATGCCGGCGCCTTCCGGCTCCGGGCCGACCAGCGATGCATCACCGGCGCCGTGGGTCTTGCCGAAGGTGTGACCGCCGGCGATGAGCGCCACGGTTTCCTCATCGTTCATGGCCATGCGAGCGAAGGTTTCGCGGATATCGCGCGCCGCGGCCAATGGATCGGGCGTGCCGTTCGGCCCTTCCGGGTTGACGTAGATCAGCCCCATCTGCACGGCGCCGAGATGGCCCTGAAGTTCGCGGTCGCCGGAATAGCGCTCGTCGGCGAGCCACTTGGTTTCCGATCCCCAGTCGACGTCCTGCTCGGGCTCCCAGACATCGGCGCGGCCGCCGGCGAAGCCGAAGGTCTTGAAGCCCATCGATTCCAGCGCGACGTTGCCGGTGAGGATCAACAGGTCGGCCCAGGAGATCTTCCTGCCGTATTTCTGCTTGACCGGCCACAGCAGCCGGCGCGCCTTGTCGAGATTGGCATTGTCCGGCCAGCTGTTGAGCGGCGCGAAACGCTGCTGGCCGGCGCCGGCGCCGCCACGGCCGTCGCCGATGCGATAGGTACCGGCGCTGTGCCAGGCCATGCGGATGAAGAGCGGGCCGTAATGGCCGAAATCGGCCGGCCACCAATCCTGCGAATCGGTCATCACCTGGTGCAGATCCCTGATCACCGCATCGAGATCGAGGCTCTTGAATTCCTTGGCGTAGTCGAAGTCCTCGTCCATCGGGTCCGAGAGGCTGGACTGCTGATGGAGGACGCCAAGGTCAAGCTGGTTTGGCCACCAGTCACGGTTGCTCCTCCTGGCCGATCCATGTGGGACCGGGCATTTGCCGGCGCTGTTGTCGTCGGTTTTCGCGTCCATCTTTGCCTCCGATTTGTTGATTTTTCGGGATTTTGTTGATTTTCCGGGCAGGGCCGGCGGCCGCGCCATCCTGGAATGGTTCCAGACTAGCCCGCCCAGCCGATAAAGACAAATTGCCTTTGCTGTTTATTCTGATAGGTTTTCCTTATGATCGGTTTGACCGTCCGGCAGATGCATTATTTCGAGGCGCTGGCGCAGACGCTGCATTTCGGCCGTGCCGCAAAACTCGCCGGCGTCAGCCAGCCGGCGCTGTCTTCGCAGATCGCCGAGATGGAGCTGCGGCTGAATTGCCGTCTGTTCGAGCGCGGCGGCAAGGTGGTGCGGATGACCGACGAGGCCGTGGCCCTGCTGCCGCGCATCGAGCGCATCCTTGCCGACGTCCGCGACGTCGAGGCGACGGCCCGGCGCGGCCGCCCGGCGCTGGAAGGCCGCTTCCGGCTCGGCATCATCCCGACGGTGGCGCCCTATCTCTTGCCGCATGTGCTGCCGGAGCTGAAACGGCATTTCCCGGCCTTGCAGCTGGAACTGCGCGAAGCGGTGACCGCCTCGCTGGTCGAGGACACCAGTTCGGGAAAGCTCGACGCCTTCGTCGCGGCACTGCCTCTCGATTACCCAGGCCTGGTTACCGAGGAACTTTTCTCCGACCGGTTCTTCCTGGCCGTGCCGGCCGGCGATCCCGCCTTCGCCTCGCCGCCGGTGCCACCGGAGAGCCCGGCGCTGGAGCGGCTGATGCTGCTGGAGGAAGGCCATTGCCTGCGCGAACAGGCGCTCGCCGTGTGCGGCAGCGTGCGGCCGGTGGCGATGGCAAGCTACGGCGCGACCAGCCTGACGACGCTCTTACAGATGGTGGCGCACGGGCTCGGCGTCACGCTCATCCCCGAAATGGCGGCAGGGCCGGCCAGCACTATCCCCGATTTGAAGATCGTGCCGTTCCAGGAACCGATGCCGCAGCGCACGATCTGCCTCGCGTGGCGGCGCAACAAGGTCCGGCACGACGAATGCGTCGAATTGGCGAAGATCATCCGCGGGCTGGACGCGGCGGTGCTGGCGGCTTGAGGCCTTCAAGAGGCCGATCGCGATCCGCGCTGACCCGTTGCGTGTGGGTATACGATAATCTCGAAGTGCTCGGGTTTCGAAGTGCTTGGGGAACCATGTATTTCGTCGTCAGATCCATGTGGACAAACTGTATCCGCAGCCGGTCGATCCTGAGCACGAATCCTGCAAAGTCCGATCTTCTTCAGGAACATTTCGCCTATGGCGGAGTTGGGCGCGTGGCCCGCGATCGGACGCCAACAGATGATACCGGCGGGCTTTTGGGAGGAAGCCATGATACGTGCCATCCCTTCACTCCACCTTTCCCGTCGCCGCGCATTGCAATTTGGGCTGGGAGTCGCCGCCGCGACCGGCTTGGCGCCGGTTTCGCGCGCCTATGCCAAGGAGGAAGTGCAGGACGAAGACATCTTCCGTTTTGCGCTCAACCTGGAATACATGGAGGCCGAATACTACCTTCGCGGCACCACCGGGAAAGGCATCGACGCCGCCGATGCCGGTTCGAAACCCGGCGATGTCGTCGGCGGAAAGAAAGTGTCCTTCGAGACACCCGCCATCGGCGAATTCATGCAGGAGGTTGCTGAAAACGAACTCGCGCATGTCCGGTTCTACCGCAAGACGCTTGCAAAGAACGCAGTCGACAGGCCGGCCATCGATTTCGATGCGGGGTTCAAGGCGGTTGCGGAGGCAGCGGGCCTCGGGCGGGACTTCGATCCCTTCGGCAACGAAACGAACTTCGTTCTCGGCGGCATGCTGTTCGAGGATGTCGGCGTCACCGCCTATGCCGGTGCCGCGACGGTTCTGAAGAACAAGGAGTTTCTCGCCGCCGCCGCCGGCATATTGGCGGTCGAGGCCTACCACATGGGAATGGCGCGTTCCACACTGTACCGGAAGGGAGAGAAAGCCTGGAAGGCCGCCAATGCCGTCTCAGACGCACGAGACAAGATCGACGGGCCGGAAGACAAGGACCAGGGCATCCAGGTGAACGGCAAGGCCAATTTCGTTCCCTCGACGCCCGACGCGATCGCGTTCACCAGGACGCCGAAGGAAGTGCTGCGGATCGTCTATCTCACCGATGAGGACGGCGTGAGCAAGGGCGGCTTCTATCCGGAAGGAATGAACGGCACCCTGAAGAGCACCTAAGCGATCGGATCGGCGCAAGCGACGCGGCGGGCCCGCGAGCGGGCGACTTCAACCCTTTTTCCAGGCTGCGAGCAACGGGCCGTTGCTTCCATAGACAGGGTCCTTGCGCGGACGGCCGACCCTGGGGATCGTGACGACTGCCTTGGCATGGTCGGCGGCGGTCGTACACAGGTCATAGGTGCCGGATGGAGGATAGGCGCCGACAACCAGAAAATCGTCGGATGCGGAAAGACGCTGGTGCCCGGTGCCGGCCGGAAGCACCGCGACATCGCCGGCCTTCAGCGACAGCGTTCGCCCCTTGCTGCCGCCAAAGCGGACCTTGGCCGTGCCGCGCGCAACGCCCAGCACCTCGTGTATCCGCGAATGGTAGTGGACGTAACCGTAGATGCCGTTGCGCCAGCTATCGCCCCAGCCATTTGCCTCGAAAAGCGCCTCGATGACAGCCGCCGGATCGAAGTCTTCGGGCAGCGTCACGGCACCGCGATAGACGACAAGCGGCCAGAACGGATGGTTGGGCACCAGGCCATCATCGCTGAAACGAAACTCGTTCGGTTTGCGCGGCCTCAGGAGGTCGGCGACCTCTCGCCGGCCCGGCCTGGCGATACCGGTGACCTGCTCGACGGCTTTCTTCGTGGTTTGCAGAATGCTCATGGTGCGGCCTTGGATTGGTGGTGGCTTCATGCCGATTAACCGGCTGCATGGCGGGTCGGTTCCGCTGAGGGCAGAGATCTGCGATCTGTGCGGTCGGCATTTGACGTCCGGGCACATCGAAGCCGCCCAAGTTTCAAGACTTGAACACCGCAAGATCCAATCGGTCCCGCCGCTGTGTCGTCCCATGGCACGGATGAGACGATACACTGTTTTGCCACAGCGCTCGCGACAGCTCGCGAAACGGGCGACCCGCAGAGGCTTTTTTCGTGTTATGATGCACTTGCAACGCGCGTAATCTCGACCTCGGCAATATGGCAAAGGTCGAACGCATTTTTGCCCTGGCGTCGCCCAGCATGGACTCAACTCCGGATGGCTGGGTGTGCTTATCCGGGGCGAGGAGGTTGTCCATGTCCACGAGTAATGTCGAACGCCCGCTGCAGCCGGGCGACCGGGCGCCGAATATTATTCTCGATGCGATCTCCCGCGAAGGCAAGATCGCGCTCGACGATTTTCGAGGCCGTAGCCCGTTGTTGATCGGTTTGTTCCGAGGCCTGCACTGTCCGTTCTGCCGGCGCCATGTCGCGGCGATGGCGCAACTTAAGCCGGCCCTGCGTGAGAAAGGCGTCGAATGCCTGGCGGTGGTCAATACGCCAGTCGAGCGGGCGCGGCTCTATTTCCGTTACCACCCGGCACCCGATCTTCTCGCCGCGTCCGACCCGGAGCGGGCCTCGCACCGTGCTTTCGGCTTGCGCGAGGTCGGGATGGACACGGTCATGGCGATCCGTATCGATCTCCCGGGCGAGTTGCCCGAGCCTATGGACGTCATGGCAATGTACGAGTTTCTTAACAAGAAGGAAGGATATGAGATTACGGGAGCCGATCAGCAGGCGATGGCTTCCGGCCAGGGGCAGCTTGTCGGTCAATTCCTAATCGACCGGGCGGGCATCGTACGCTGGAACTTCACTGAAGTTCTGGAGGATGGCCTCAATACCTTCAAGGCGCCGAATCCGGAGGAATTGATGTCAGCGGCTTCCCAAGTTGCACATTGATGGGCAGCGGAAATAGGCGGCTGACAACTCGCTCGACGACCGCGCCCTTCCCGCTCACTACCGGGGAAAGGCCTTCCTGGGTCAAAACCTGAAGATCGTGGATGACCGCTTCGCGCCGCGATATCCTCGTTGATTGCCCTTCTGCCACCTCCCAAAGCGGGCATTCAAGCGCTAAAGGCGGAAGATCAGCAAGGATAAGCACAATCGCCCAGCTACATAACGACTCCGGCATTGATTATGGTGTGCTAGCCGGATAGCGCTGACATTAGTTGTCTAGACGAACGATTCGACTTGTCCTTTTCCCCGGGCTGTCTCTTACTACTCGCAGCGCGAAGTAGTCGCAGGCGTGTCTCGGGTCTGCTCGCGGAACGATTTGCCTTGGAACTTCACTATCTCACACCGAAAATCCGAAGGGCGACTATCGACGGACAGGCGGCAACGAAAATGCTCGGTGAGGACTTGGCACGGTCATACCACAGTCTCATCGCAGACATGCGGGGCGCCATTTATCTCAACGAAGTGCCTGATGAACCAAAAGTTCACCGGGCTGAAGGCAAGATCGGCTTAAGCTATCCTTTGGGAGATTTGGCTGTAGTGGAAGTGGAGCCCATCGGAGCGGGTGTGATCGACACGACCAACTGGGGCAATGTTCACCGCGTTAAGCTCTTGCGGATTCTCAACAACGGAAAGCTGCTAGCATGATTGACCCTAACTGGTCGTCACCGCCGGGCGACACAATAGTCCGGCTCATGGGCACCAAGGAAATCGACGGCTCAGAACTCGCTGATGCATTGGGCATATCCGCAGACGATTTCGACGCTTTGATCAGCGGCCGTCGTCGGTTGACAGAAAGCGACGCCGGTGTTCTGGCCGACAATCTAGGGTCCACGACGCGGTTCTGGCTGGCCCGCGATAAATCCTACGTTTTGGATATGGCCCGTTTGGACGAGAGTTCACAGGACTCAGAGGCGTCGTGGGTCGCATCGATGCCGGCGGCATCGATGCGCAGATTCGGCTGGGTTCCCAAAGACAGCAAGTCCAAGAACAAACTCAAGGACGAGATCCTCGCATTTTTCGGCTGCTTGACCCTGCAGGAATGGGGACAGCGCTACTCATCGGGCGTTGGCGCTGTCGCTTTCCGGACGTCGCTATCCCTCGCGTCCGACGGCATGGCCACGCTGGTCTGGCTGCGCGCCGGCGAATTGGCGATCGCCGACGGTGACCTGCCCGAGTTTAACCGCTCGGCATTTAGGAATATGCTTCCAGGATTAAAGAAGCTTTCAGCCTTCAAGCGGCCATCCGCGTTTCTTCCGCGCCTCGTCGCCGCTTGCAGATCTGTCGGTGTGGCAGTCGCAACCGCCCGAACTCCGGACGGTTGCCGCGCCAGTGGCGCGTCCTGGTTCCATACCAACGGCAACCCAGTGATCCTGCTTAGCTTCCGCCATATGGCGGAAGACCATTTTTGGTTCACGTTCTTTCACGAGGCTGCGCACATCGTACTGCATGGGCAAGACCATATCGACGGCGAAGGCGCCGTATTCATGGGAACGGACACGGATATTCAAGAACGAGAGGCCAACGAGTTTGCGCAAGAACTGCTCTTTCCTGCCAATTTGCGGGAAGAACTCGTCAACCGTGGCGTGGGGCCCAAGGCTATCATGGCGATTGCGCGAACGGCGGATGTCACACCAGGTATCATCGTCGGTCAGTTGCAGCAGGCTGACGTGGTGGATCACAGCAAGCTGAACTTCCTCAAGCGTCGCTACCGTTGGGGTGAAGACCCCAACATACCTGACCTGATCGACTAGCCTCTGAAGTAAATGTAGACTGTCGGGCTCTTCTGCCAATTGCAAAGACTGTCTTCAAGCACTTGCTTGCCGACGTTGAGGTAGTCGTCGAGCGTGTCAACCGCTTTCTCGATCTCCTTGGGCTTACCCTCTGCATTGGCCGCTCCCAAGACTAGCAGCTTGGCCCCGAACAACGGGCCGGTGGCGCCCGTCAGGTGCACGCTGTCGGCGTCAATCGGCGCAAGGTCTAGCTTGCCCACCATGGTCAGGAAGTCGAACTTGCCTAACCGACCAAAACCGTAGACATCCTTCATGGATCGGTAGAGCTTTTTGAACACTGCCGTCGGCTCCTGGCCAGCCTCTTTATGTATCAGCCGCACCTTGGCATTCATCCCACCCGAGGCCGTCAGCCATTCGTGGAACGTACTGAACACCTTGCCGATATTGTCAATCTTCTTGCTCTGGTACTGCCGGTGGTTCGAAAATCGACCGGATATAGACTTCGACTTCAGATCATCGCTATGCGCAGCCAACATTGCCTCGAAATCGGCCGTGTGGGCGCCATAGCGCTCCAAGGTCCATACCGGTCCCTTTCCGAACGAGCCCATGACGTTCGCGGCCAGCTTCCAGGCGTCCTGGGCGTGTTTGCCAAAGTGAGTGCCCAGAAAAGCGATCCACACCGCTTCTTCGCGGTGGCCCTTGGTGTCTAGATAGAATGCACCTTTCAGGGGATCGAAAAGAGGGGAGTACGGATTGATCCGATCAGCCGAGATGGCTGGGCGATGGCGGAAATTCCGAACATATTCGATCCGCCGTATGCTCGACACCATTTGCTCAACCAGCGTCTGTCTGGCCGCGGGATCCACGATGCCGGGAAGCGGGCCGAATTCCTCCTCGTATGCCGCAAAACCTTTCAGCAATTGGAGTGGGCGGTCCCTATGGATTCCGTTGGGCATCGACTTCTTCCGGTTCGAACAGTTCTCGGATGACCGGATCCACCACTTTTTTCTTGGCGATCCGATCGAGCACATAGAGTTTGAACCCGTCATGGTTCAGCCGGTCGAGCAACTCGGTGGCACGCTCTGTATCCCGTAATGTGCCGAGAGCATAGACACGCAGCAGGATAGTCAGATCACGCCAATAGGGGTCGAGATCCGCCGCGGGTTCGAAATCCGGGTTGCCGCCCCGGATTTCACGTTCCGCTTCCAGCACTTGCCGTACAGCCGGCCACGGATCGCCCAACGGCATCGGCGGCATGGGGACGATGTCGTGCAATCCCTCGTTCACGTACTTCTGGGCGTTTGTACGCGGCTTGAGCTTTTCCGTGTCGTCGTAGAGATGCAGGCTGGCCACCGAGTGGTGATAGGTCCCTGGTTCGACCCCTAGCTCACGCGCGGCGATCTCCTGCAGCATGGTAAACGAGAAGATGTCATGCGGCAGCCCAAGGAAAACGTCGTTCGACCGCATGTGTACGTGTAAGTGGAGCCGATTCTTCCTGATGACGAAATGCAGCGTGCAAGTGCAGGGAATGTCCTTGCTCCTTTTGCCCTCCGCGCCTTTTCGAGCGCCGTCGGCGTTCGCGTAGATTTGGATGATTGCGTTGCGCGAGCCGGACTCGGCCCGCAGGGTGTCAATCACGCGCTGCCATTCGTCCTTGGGCTCGGCGTCGCCGCGCAGGCGCGCGCTCCCGAAGATGCGGCGGCCATAAGCGCCGCTGAGCGTCTCGCCGTCGTCGGAAAACTCGTCATATCCTTCGATGTAGTAATTGATTTGGTCTAACGCGTTACTGCCAGATAGGTACCAGAGCAGTTCGCCCAGCGGACTGAAAACCCTAGCGCGGGCCTCGGATCTTCCCAGTCGGGCACGTGGATTAGTAAGTTCAAGGAGCGCACCAAACGACTCGGTGCTTGTCCCTTTGCGGGATCTCACGCGGTTGTTCCGTTTGCTGCCGGACAACAGCCGCGTGAAAACCTTTCGCATTAAATCGTCAAGATTATCGGCGGAGTGATGAAACACGCGCGGTCCTTGCTTTGATGTTGCCTAGTCTGCCGTTGAACGTGACTATCAAGCAAGATCGATTCGCAATCATATCTCAGCCGAAAGGGTATCCGGCTGCTCTGCGTTTAACAATTGTGCGGGCCGACTGAGCTGGGTCGGTTCGAACCGATTGTGAAGCCGTCGTGTGAACAGAGTATATCTTAAGAGGAAAATACATGCCCTCGACGCAAATTGGCAAGTATATGCTCTCCTATCCGCAGCGTCTCACTATCAAGCGGAGGGCTTATCAGCCATAGGGCACCTTCGCCTGTCCAGTGCGAACGTAGATACAGGCGGCTCGGCCCCCACCGCATCGCACCAATCCTGCGCAGCGGGTCGTCTAATCGCTCGACCGTCAAGGGGGTGAGTGCAAGGCCGTCGTCCTTTCTGTCGATTCTCGTTCGTCCGAAT
>NZ_JAMYPW010000056.1:0-40197 GCF_040320565.1 Mesorhizobium sp. M0664 | reverse complement strand
TTCGCGATGTCCTCGCACACCTGTTCGCGATGTCTCCGGTCCAAACACCCCCTTGAGGGGGAGATGGCCGGCAGGCCAGAGGGGGGGTGCTGTCCCTCCAGCGTTTGAAGGATTTTGTACCTGAAGCGCACGCGCTCCAGCTGGACTCACCCCATCCGCCCGCGTGCTGCCACCGGCAGCGTTTCCAGCACCTTGTCGCCTTCGATCAGATGCACCTCGTCGAACAGGTTGGTGACGACGCAGCAATGGTCGGGCACGACGCGCACGCGCTCGCCGATGCGAAGCTCGGCGCCGCCTGACAGCGTGACGTTGCCGTGCTCTTCGCTGAGGCTGGTCACCCTTGCGCCTGAAATGCCCAGCAGCTCACCGAAATCGGCGAGCCCCAGTGTGTCGCTGGACAGGGCCTTGCTGCCGGCGTCGAGGATCGCGCGTGTCGGCGTTGGGTGGCTGACCACCGTCGACAGCACCGTCAGTGCGCAATCGTCGAGGCTGCCGACGCCTTTGGCGACCTGGTAGCGGTCGAGATAGATGTAGGTGCCGGGCCGGTATTCGGTAACGACGCTGTGCTCGCCGGAACGCCACATATCGGGTGTGCCGCCGCTGGAGATGCGCTCGCAAGCAAGGCCGGCTGCGGCAAGTGCTTGCCGCGCTTCGGCGAGCCACGCCTCGGTCTCGGCGGCGCGGCCGGCCCCCGGGTAGGTCATCAAGCCGCCGAAGACGAGCCCCCGAACCTTGTCGATCTCGCTCGCCAGCGCGACTGCCTCGCCGGCCGACTGCACACCGCAGCGGCCCATGCCGGTGTCGCATTCGACCAGCACCGGCAGGCGGTGGCCGGGATCGGCAAAGGTGGCGGCAAGCCCCATCAGCGTGTCCATGCTGTCCGTTGTCACCGACAGGGTTACGCGGCCGTGCAGCGCCTTGAGGCGCTCCAGCTTGGCCCGCCCGACGATATTGTAGGGCAGAAAGATGTCGGTCAGTCCGGCATCGGCCATGACCTCGGCCTCGCCGATCTTCTGGCAGGTGATGCCGACGGCGCCCGCCGCGATCTGCTTCTTTGCCCAGTAGGGCAGCTTGTGGGTCTTGACGTGCGGCCTGAGCTTCAGCCCGTGCCGGTCGGCATGGGCCTGCGCCCGCGCGATATTGGCTTCGGCGCGGTCGGCATCGATCAGGATCGCCGGCGTATCGAGGTCGTCTATGCTGCGCATGGTCTCACCATCGGAAAATTGGTTGACCTTATGGCCCTGATCGGACCGCATGTCATGGGGCCAGCGACAGCAGTTTGCATCGACACCGGATGGACGTTCGGCTATTGCGGTTTGAGCAATTCCAGGAAAAGTGTGAAACGGTTTTCCGTCCGGAATTGCGTCCAAAAAAAGATCGAGCGGTTCGGCGTTTCCGTGAAACGATGAACCGTTCTAGCGCTCGCAAAGCGACGGGAAGGAACCACGATCATGAAACGCTCCGCCATCAACGACATCATCCGCGACGCCGACGCCTTCATCCGCTCGTTCGGCTACATCATGCCGCCCTTCGCCTACTGGTCGCCGGAAGAGATGAAGGCGCGCCGGCAGGATTCGTCGGCAATCTTCTCGTCGCGGCTTGGCTGGGACATCACCGACTACGGCCAGGAGAAATTCGACGAGCTCGGCCTGTTCCTGTTCACCGTTCGCAACGGCCGCTACGAGGACATGAAGAAGGGCATGGGCATGCTTTATGCCGAAAAAATCATGATCTCGCGCAAGGATCAGCTGTCGCCGATGCACCGCCACAACATCAAGGCCGAGGACATCATCAACCGTGGCGGCGGCAAGCTGGTGCTGGAGCTGTTCATGCATGATCGCGATGGCGGCATCGATCCGAAGGCCGAAGTATCGGTGCCTGTCGACGGAACCATCCACAGACTACCTGCGGGTGGGCTCCTGAAGCTCGACCCAGGCCAGAGCGTCACCTTGCTGCCGGGCGTCTGGCACGCCTTCTGGGCCGAGGGCAAGGACGTGCTGATCGGCGAGGTTTCGACCGTCAACGACGATCTCACCGACAACGTCTTCCGCGAACCAATCGGCCGCTTCGCGGACATCGACGAGGACACAGCACCGCTGCACCTGCTGGTGTCCGATTATGAGAAGTGGGTGGGATAGGGGAGGGTGGCATTTGAACCGGGGTTCATGAGAGGGGCTCATCAGGTTCGTCGGCGCCGCCCCTCATTGCCCTGCCGGGCATTTCTCCCCGTATAGTGACGGGGAGAAAGACGCTATCGCAGATGGTTTCGCAAACTGGCAGCGTTGCGGAATAGTGGTCGACATTGCGTCTATCTCCCTTCTCCCCGTCACTATACGGGGAGAAGGTGCCGGCAGGCGGATGAGGGGCAGCACCGATGCTTCTCGCTAGCTGCGCCTGTTCGGCAACTGCTACCGCGCATGCTTGTCGGCCCTGCGGTTGCCGAGCAGCAGCTTGCGTTCGAGATGCGCCCGTAGCTCGCCGTAGTAAGCCGTCAGGAACGCGCGTGCGTCATGGGCTTGGGGTGCCGCGCCGATCTTGCGTCCGATCGTTTCGGCCACTGTCCGCAGGGCGAAATAGTCATCGCGGCGCAGCACCTCCTCCAGCTTGTGGAGTTCGGCAATCCCGTAGGCATCGAGCTGGGCGTGGCTGAACCGGAAGGCGCCGGCCGCTGGATCCTGTCGTGCCGACAGGTCTTCAAGCAAGGCGCGCTTCGGCGCCTCTACCACCCAGGTCCCCGCCAACAGATCACCGATCCGCATGCGGTCGCGATTGAACAGCGGGAACAAGGCAAACAGCAGCGTCCACACCAGTCCGAACACCGTCGTCAGCGTGTCGGCGAGGTCGGTCCCGCTGCGTCCAGTGATGATCGACAGCGGCAGGAACACCTCGATCTCGCGCATCAGGTTGCGGGCGATGACCTGGTCGATCGACAGGCCGTCTCCGCTGCGCGACGCGACCCGGATGCCGACGATCCGCTTGCCGGGCGTAGCCGCGCGCCGGCCCGCTTCGAAAACGATGAAGTAGGCGTTGCGCAGAAAGAAGATCAGGATGATCCAGACGACGAAGAGCGGCTGAAATCCCTCGCTGCCAAGGCCTCCCACCCCGAATAGCGCGACGATCGTGATCACGATTGCCGCCACGGCGATGAACACGATGTCGAGCAGGAAGGCGGAAGCCCGCGTGCCGGCGTCGGCCAACTTTATCCGGAGATCGACGCCTTCGGGCGTGATCAGCGGCCGTATAGCCGCGAAGGCGGCGCGTTTAACGATCGCCATGCCGCACCGCCCGGAACAGGTAGAAATAACCGATCCACAGCACCAGCATGCCCCCGCCAATGCCGTAGCGCGTGACGTCGCTGGTGATGGTCTGCCTGCCAATGCCCTCGAGCAGCCCGGCAAACAGCAGCATGACCGAGACCCCGACCATGGCGTTCGCGGCGATGCGTCCGGCGCGAGCCGCTGCCGCCATGCGTGTCAATTCGCCGGGAAAGGCGATGCTGGTGCCGATGCGCATGCCCGCCGCGCCGGCCAAAGAGATTGCGAACAATTCGGTGGTGCCGTGGATGGCCAGCCAGCCGCCGAGCTCCATGCCAAGCCCCTTGGACCAATAGACTTGGAACAACGCCCCGATCATGCAGCCGTTGTACAGCATCAGCAGCACCGTCGGCACCGCGAAGGCGAAGCCAAGGGCGAAGGCCAGGATTGCGACCTGGACGTTGTGCGTGAACAGATAGGCGGCAAAGCCTGAGAGAAAGCCATTGTCGCCATCATAAAGCATGCCTCGCAGCAGCTCGGCCGAGGTGTCGGGGCCGCGGCCTCCTGCCAGGCCGGGCGGGATGATCGCGTCGAACCAGCTCTTGTCGGATGCCACCAGCCAGGCGCCTGCACCAATGCCGATCACCATCAGCGCGACCGACGCCAATGTCTCGCGCCACAGGTCGCGAATGGCTTCGGGCCAGTCATGCAGGAAGAAATCGGCGAGGCGCTGCCGCAGCCCGCGGCGCGCGCCGTAGAGATAGAAATAACCGCGCAGCGACAGCGCTTCGAGATAGCCGACCAGCGCATTATCGAGCGATGTCGCGCGCGCCACCGATAGGGAAGACAGCGCCGATCGATAGAGCAGCGGCAGCGACAGCAGCTCCTCTTCGGAAAGCGTCCGCGGCGCACGCTTCTCGACACGCGCCAGCAGCGCCTCGAATGCCTTCCAGTCGGCCTCGCGCTCGCGGCGGAAGCTGGCCAGCGACTGGCGTACCGCGTCGCCGCGCTCCGCATTGCCGCGTACCGGCGCCGTCACAGCAAATCCTCCTGCTTGAACTGCAGATAGCGCTCGACCAGCGCCGGACCGAGCCGGTTGTGGTCGGCTTCGATCACATGCGCCCCAAGCAGGCGCAGCCGGCCGATGACGACCTGCCTTTCGCGCAAGAGCCCTCCGGCAACGACCGCGCGGGCAACATCCTCGCCGGAGCGTGGCGGCAGGTCGGCCAGGCTCTCCAGTTCGGTGTCCTTCATCATCATGAACAGCACGAGATGCCGTTCGGTGAGCCGGCCCACGGTGCGCAGCATCAATTCCGCACTGATCGGATCGACGAAATCGGTGAAGATGATGAGCAGCGAGCGGCGGTCGAGCCGCGCCGCCAGCGTCGTCAATGCCAGCGTGAAATTGGTCTCCTCGCTGGAGTAGTCGATCTCGGCGGCCCGTTTCTGGATCATCGCAAAGCTGGCGGCGCCGCGCACCGCGCCGCTCGAAACGCGCGGCCTTGCATCGAAGCCGAACAGGCTGACCATGTCACCGCCCTTCAGCGCGATGAATGCCGACAGCAGGGCGGCCGTCACCGCCCGGTCCACCTTCGGCACCCCGTCGACCGGTTCGCACATCAGGCGTCCGCTGTCGATGGCCAGCACGATGTTGTTGTTCTCCTCGATGCGGAACTCGCGCGCCAACAGCTTGCCGTGGCGGGCGCTGCGCTTCCAGTCGATCATCCGCCGGCCCATGCCCGGCTGGTAGTCCTTGAGCGCGTCGAACTCGCGGCCTTGACCGGCGCGGCGCTGCGCATGGCCTTCGGCAAGCGCCGCATGTTGCAGCAGCGTGATCGCCTCGCCGCGGGCGCTGCTGACGTCGGGCAGCACCGCAACCTTGCTTTCCACCGGCAGCACGACCTGGTTCCAGACCAGCCCGAACGGCCCGCGCCAGCGCACCCAGAGACGGTCGAAGCTGGCGACGCCGCGCCGCAGCGCCTGGAAGCGGAGGTTGAGCGACCCGCCTCCGGCGATTGGCAGCAAGGCGCCGCCGCTGCCGTCCACCGGCGCCAGACGTGCATCGTGGCCGACGCGAGCCTCCGCGGCGCACGGCCCCGAGTGACGGGCGGTGATTTGCACGCTGAACTCGCCGCCGACACCGGCCTGCTGCGGCGCATCGATGCTGGCATTCAGCGATGCCCGTCCGCGTCCGGCCGCGGCATCCACCGCCAGGAAGGCAAGCAGCAGGCAACTCCACAGCAATCCCAGATACCAGAACGACGGCAATGCCAGCGCGACCAGGAAGGCCGGCACCGCGCCGGCCGCAGCTGCCCATACCGCTCGGCCGCTGGGATAGATCAACGTGGTGCTTCCGTCTGGTCGACCAGGTCGGAGACGATCTGCTCGACCAGCCGGCCATCGATCTGTGCGGCAGGCGAAAGGATGACGCGATGACGCAGCGCCGGCACCGCCAGCGCCTTGACATCGTCGGGGATCACATAGGCGCGTCCGTCCAGCGCCGCCCGGGCACGCGCCGCCCGCGCCAGCATGGCGCCGGCGCGCGGACTGGCCCCGACCTCCAGATCGGCATTTTCGCGCGTAGCCCGAACCAGCGCCGCTATGTAGCCGACGACATCGTCGACAAGGGTGACGGAGCCGACGACTTCAAGGGCCTCCTGCAGCGTTTCGCGATCCGTCTGCGCCTCGATGCCATATTGCGCGATGTCGTGCGAGGCGGAGCCGCCGCCATGATGGACGATGATGGCTCGTTCTTCCTCGGGGCCGGGATAGCTGACGCGGTGCTTGAACAGGAAGCGGTCGAGCTGCGCCTCCGGCAGCGGATAGACGCCCTGGTGCTCGATCGGATTCTGGGTCGCGACGACCATGAAATTGCGGCCGAGCGAATGCGTGGTGCCGTCGAAGGTGACCGCATGCTCCTGCATCGCCTCGAGCAGTGCGGCCTGCGTCTTGGGCGGCGTGCGGTTGATTTCGTCGGCAAGCAGGAGATCGCAGAAGATCGGGCCGCGCGTCAGCGTGAACTGCCCGGTCTGGAAGTTGTAGATGTTCGACCCGACGATATCGCCGGGCATCAGGTCCGGCGTGAACTGGATCCGCCCGTAGGCGATCCCAAGCGCCTGGGCGAAGCAGCGCGCGGTCATGGTCTTGGCCGTGCCCGGAGGACCTTCCAGCAGGATATGCCCGCCCGCAAACAAGGCGGTCAGCATCAGGTCGACCGTATCGTGCTGCCCGGTGATCGCCTTGGCCACTTCTTCCCTGATCCGTGTCGCCAGGGCCTTCACATCATCGACGTTCACCGAGCCTCCTTGCCGTCCAGTCATGCAGCCGTTCTGCTGCCTGTTGCATCTGCGTCAGATTCTTCGCCTCGCCGGCCGCTTGCGAGCGCGTCGTGAAGCCGCCGGCTTGCTCCTTATCGCGAGAGTCGAGCCAGTGGTCGAGCGCTTTGCCTTGCAACCCTTGCGGTGCGCCGAGCAGCGCGCCGGCGCGCACCCGCATCAAGGCCGCATAGCGGCCTCCCAGCTCGTCCAGCCGGCCGGCACGCCGCATGAGCATCGCCGTCGTTTAGACCAGCGCCCGGGTTGCGGAGGCCCTAGCGCGCGGGTGGCTACGCGGCGGGCCGCACCCGCCAAGGCCCAGCAGGCCCGCCCCCCGCCCCGCCCGCCCCCCCGCTACCCCCGCGCCGGCGTACCCACCCCCCCCCGCTGCCCCACGGCCTGCCCGGTTTGGCCAACCCGCGGCGGGCCGAACCGGCCAAGGCCATGCAGGAACGCCAGCGCCGCAGCGATCAGGATCGTCAGTGTCAGCGCCAGGAACGGCGGCTCGACCAGAAGCTTGGCGAGGTCATATTTCCGCGCCCCGCCGTGCAGTGTCAGATCGAACATGACCAGACCCTTGCCAGGCCGCAGCCATTGGATCAGGTCGCGCGCCGCGGCCGCCTTGTCGGCATCTCCAAGCGCGGAATTGTTGATTAGGTCGGGGTCGGTCAGGATAAAAAAGGGTTTGTCTTGGAATTCGACGAGGACGGCCTTGCCGCTGCCTGCCGCAATGATCGGGTGATCGTCGGCAACCCATTGCATGTCTTGCGGCGCGGCGACGAGATGGCCCCGGATCTCGAGTTGCTCGACGGTGCTCCTGCCGACACCGAGCTTGGCCTTGGCGATCCGGCCGAGCCAATTGTTGACTACGGTGTCGGGCAAACGCTCGATTTTCATCTTCCATCCCTCATGCTGCTGGAGGGGCAAGGTCTGCCATTTGGGCAGCACGAAGAGAGTCTCGCGGTCATCGCGAAGCTCAAGAATGCGGTCAAGCGCCTCCGGATCGCTGTCGGGCGAGATGGTGACGATCAGCAGTATATCTCTGGCAAGATCGTCTTCGGTCCGCGCCATCAAGGGCGCTTCGCCGGTGAGCCGCAGCCATTCCGCCAGGCCGGCGTAGCCGACGCCGCTTTTCGACAGCGGCGTGGCGCCGCCATTGCCGGGTTGCCGGAAATCGGGAGCATAGGTGGACAGCAGGAAGAAACCGGCTGCCGCAAGGAGGCTGGCGAAAATCCCCCAAAACAGTGTCTTTCGATTGAACGGCTCCTGTGCCTCGACCGCCGGTGCGCTCACGTCCAGGCATCCCGGAAGGCGAAACGTTCATAGGCGCCGCGCGCCTGCCGCCAGCCTTCCGCGCCGACCGGCCGGCGCGCGAACAGCGCCGCCTCGACAATGCGGGCGATCTCGGTAAACGCATGGCGCGCCCTTCCCGGCAGGGAAGGGGCATTGGCGATGTCGCGCGCGGTGAGCGACGGGCGCAGGAAGTCCGGCAGCCGGCCGGCAATATCGGCGACGCTGCGCCGAAGCAAAAGGTGAACCGCCTCGTCGTAGTCGCCGCGTGCGGCCAGCGCATCCGCTTGCGACAACAGGATCTGCGCGGCGCCGGCGTCTGGGCGCCAGGTTTCTTCGTCTTCGACTTCGGGCCGCGCGCGCTGCCATGGCAGCCGCCAGGCGATGCCTTTCACCTCGAGGAAGACCAAAAGCAGGATGATTGCGACGCCCGATATCACCGCCCCCCAGAACAGATAGATCATGTAGGGACTGAGCCACGACAAAAAATCCTGCAGCGGCTTCAGCCACTCGGGCGGCTTTGGCGGCACATAGGCCGGCAGGTCGAACTGGATCGACTCATCGGCGATCAGCTGCTTGTGCAGATTGGTCAGCCGTTCGGCTTCCGCTGTGCCTGGCTGTGCCAACGCCACCCTCTCCCCTGCAACCTGTGGTTCCCCAGCCGACACTGGCAATGCGGCAAGACAATTGCAAGTGGACTAGACGTCAACCTCCAATGTTGGCACATTTAATGCGGGGATCACCAGCCGATATGCGGTGATTAAGCGGGGGACGCATCATGGTTTCAACGACATTGGAACGGTCGGACAAGTTTCGCATCGGCAGGGTTTTCAGCAACAGTTTTGCGGTTATCGGCCGCAATCCGGGTCTGTTGGTCGGACTAGCGGCTCTTTTTTCCGCCCTTCCGGCACTGGTGCTTAACCTTTGGAATTACAGCAATTTTGCCAACATCAATATTGCTAGTCCCGAAACTCTGGCTGTTGCCGATCCCTCGGCGATTCTACGCAACTCGTTAATATCGGTGGCTTTTGGCTTGATATATCTTGTGCTGGCTTTGTTGTTTCAATCATCACTGGTGAGGGCGACGATAGAAGACTTGAACGGCAAGCGCCCGGCAATCGGTGACTGCATCCAAATAGCTTTACGCTGCATATTCCCGACGCTTGGGATCGGGCTGGTGGTCTTTTTCGTCATGGTCCTCGGGGTTGTTGCGATTGCCGTCGCAGGGCTGATTATCCCGATCTTCGGGACGATCATCGCGTTCGTGATGCTGCTTGTTCCCGGCATCATGTGGTTGCTTGGTATATCGGTTTCCGTACCCGTGCTGATCCAGGAGCGCCTTGGCGTGTTTGGCTCGATGTCGCGGAGCCGCGCCCTGACGAAGGGCAGCCGCTGGTCACTATTCGGCCTTTTGCTGATTCTGTTCTTGGTGGCGATTGCCTTCCAAATGGCATTCGCTTTGGTGTTTGGATTGGCTTTCGCCCTTACCGGCAGCCTCTCGACCGTTGGCCTGATTGTGGGCGCGATTGGAAGCGCCGTTGTGTCAACGGTCGTGTCGACGGTAATATCGGTTGCCATCGCCGTTAGCTATGTCGAGCTGAGACAAATCAAGGAAGGCACCAGCGTCGAAGACTTGGCGGAAATCTTCTCGTAGCGGCAAGGGATTTGCTGCCTTCATCGCGTCAGGATCGGTCTGGACTGGATAGGTAATATCGTGGCGTCAATAACGCTGGAACAGCCCGACAAATTTCGCATCGGCAGGGTTTTCAACGACAGCTTTGCCGTCATCGGACGCAATCCCGTTCTTTGCCTAGGGCTTGCCTTGATTTTCTCCGCCCTGCCGAGATTCGTATTTGCGCTCTGGTTCAGGAATACCGTTACGAATGTCGAGCATGGCGGCCCGGAATTCTCGGTTCAACGGGTCGCGCTCACGGTGGTTGGCGCGATCGGCTATATTGTCCTCATGTCCTTGCTGGAGGTGGCTTTGACGCGCGCTGCCATCGAGGATTTGAGCGGCAAGCGGCCGTCGATGCGTGATTGCATCGGGACGGCCGTGGCACTCCTGCTGCCGGCAATCGGCATTTCGCTGATTGTCAACATTGGCTTCACAGTCGGCCTCGTGCTGCTCGTCGTTCCGGGATTTTTGTTGTTGGTTCTCTGGGTTGTAGCGATACCGGTTCTGATTCAGGAAAAACTGGGGGTATTCGCGAGTTTGGGCCGCAGCCGCGACCTTTCCAAGGGGAGCCGCTGGCGTCTGCTCGGTCTCTGGTTTCCCCTATTCGTGGCTTCGGTCGCAATCAATTTTGCGTCGGACCGCGTCCTATCTTCCTTAGGCATTACGCTCGGGTTCTTCCTGGACGCCTTGCGGGGCGCAGCCGAGCAAGTCGTATTGTCGATCGCCGCAGCGGTCAGCTATGTCGAATTGCGGCAAGTCAAGGAAGGCACCAGCGTCGAAGACTTGACGGAAATCTTCTCCTGAGGACGGGTGGAGGCTTTTCACCGACGGCTCGGCTCTCGCGTTGCGCTACTGAGCCGAGCTTGTTCACAAAGCCTGTGTCTGCACCGGCAATGCCGCCGCCAGCCGCTTCGCCCATTCCTCGATGCCGGAGCGGCTCGCGAGCAGGTCCTGCCTGATCTCGATGAGGACGGCCTGAATGCCGCGATCGTCGCCGTGGACGGGTATGGCATAGTCGCCGTCGCGGCTGATCACGTAGGGCTCGTTTGCCGCGGCGTTGAGCCCGCTGTCGGCGCGCAGGCCGGCAAGCACTGCCTGGCCGAAATCGACTGCCCGATCGTAAAGCACGCCGGCGTGCCAGGGCCGCGCAATGCCGAGGAAGACCGGCGTGAAGGAGTGGATCGTCGCGATCCGCGTCGGTCTGCCCTGCTTCGCCCGGTCGTCGAGATGGGCGGCCACGCGGTCATGAAACGGCGCGAACATGATTTCGGCACGCCGGCTTCGCTCCTCCGGATCGAGGCCGACATTGCCGGGGATGCCGGTGTCCTCGGATTGCACCGGAATGCTGCCGCTGGAACCAAGCGGCCGGTTGAGATCGATCAAAAGCCGCGAATAGGAGCTGAGGAAAGCCGGAGCATCGAGCAGCTTCGACAGAGCGCGGGTCACTGCGGCGGCGCCGATATCCCAGGCGATATGGCGCTGCAAATGGCGGCTGTCGAGACCGAGCCGCGCATACTCGGCCGGGATATGATTGGACGCATGCTCGCATATCAGAACGATATCGGAACGCCCCGTTTCGTTGATTGCGTCGACCGCGGGTGGCCAACCTTCCGGTAGGATGGCGTTGGCAAGCGGCTCGGCCATCAATACAGCGTCCGGTAGAGATCGCAGACCGCCACTGGGTCGAGACCGGCGAGGCGCTCGGTCTCATGCCGCTTGAGGCCGACAAAGGTCTCGACGAACACCGGCGCGAACCATCCGGTGACGGTCTTGTCGGCGACGAGCGCGTCGAGTGCCATCGGCAGCGTTTCCGGCAGCCGCACGAGGCCAAGCTTCTTGCGCTCGGCAACGCTCATCTGTATCGGGTCGCCCGAGACCAGCGGCGGCGCCGGCAGCTTGGCTTTCAGCCCCTCCAGCCCGGCGCGCACGATCGCCGCCAGCGACAAATAGGGATTGCCGGTGGCGTCGGCCGCCCGGTATTCGATGTTGTACTGCCGCGCCGGATCGCGCCCGCCGATCGTCACCGTCGGGCAGATGCGCAGGCTCGCCTCGCGGTCGCGATCGGCAAGCCAGGTGTAGGACGAGCTCCAGCTATGCGGCTTCAGCCGGTAGTAGGACGACACACTCGCCGCCGTCATGGCGGTGATCGCGGGCAGGTGGCGCAGCACACCGGCACAGAACGAAGCGGCACGGCTGGAAAGGCCGCCAGGCTGGGCCGGGTCGTAGGTCGCCGGCTTGCCGGCCTCGTCGACGAAACTGAAATGGATGTGGACGCCGTTGCCGACGGCATCCGGAGCGATCTTGGGCGCGAAGCTCGCCCGCCAGCCGGCGCATCGCGCGACTTCGCGCGTGATCTCGCGGATGGCGACGGCGCGATCGGCCGCGGCAAGCGCATCGGCCGGCTCGCACGTCACCTCGAACTGGTCGGTGCCGAATTCGGCGATCACCACTTCGGGCGCGACGCCGGCTTCCGCTAGCGCCGCCATCAGATTGGCGGCAAACGGGTCGGCGCGGCGCAGTGCGGCCAACGACATCGAATGAGCCGGTGTGAACTCGCCCTCGATATGGAATTCATGCTCGAAGGCGGCGATGACGGAAAGCCCGGCCGCTGTCTTCAACTCCGCCAGCGCATCCTTGAGCATGGTCCGCGTACAGCCGACCCACGGGCTGCCGTCGAGTTCGACGATGTTGCCGGCGACCATGTCGAAAGGCGTCGCCGATCCGGTCAGCGCCGTGCGGAACCGCGCGTTGAGATCGGGAACGAGCCGCACATCGCCTGACGAGCCCCACGGATTGGGATCGACGATCGAGTTGAACGGCGTCAGCGACAGATTGGCCTGCAGCCAGCCGACGCCGGTCGCGGCGATCTTCTGCAGCTTGCTTTCGACGACCGAGCGGCCGCGCGTGATCGCCGACAGATCGGTGGTGACGACGGCAACCAGCGGTTCGACGGTCGATGTCATGCAGCTTGTCCCAAGGCTTCGAAACGGCCTGTAACGGTGGCGGTATCAGTGACCCAGCAATAGCCACCGAAGGCTTTTAGCGCGCCGTCATGACGCTCCTGCGAGGCGGCGGCGCAGGCATCGGATAGGCAGGTGACGAGATAGCCGCGATCGGCGGCATCGCGCACCGCCATGTCGACGCACTGGTCGGTCATGATGCCGGCGACGATCAGATAACGCACGCCGAGGTTTTTCAAGACATAGTCGATGTTGGTCGAGTTGAAGACGCCCGACGATGTCTTCGGCAGCATGATCTCGTCGCCGACCGGCGCCAGCGACGGCACCGGCAGCCCCTCCGGCCGGCTCGGCGCGATGTGGATCGGCGTCAGCTTGTGGTCGAGCGAGCGGTCGCGGCCGTCTTCGGTCAGGCTTTGGATGATTGTATGGATCACCTCGACGCCGTTGGCCCGCGCCGCCGCCAGCAGGCGCTCCTGGTTGGGGATCGTCTGCGACGCCGTCTGCCGGTAGAAATAGTGATCGGGACCGCGCTCCGGATGCGCTGGATCAGCACCCGGCTCCAGCCAGACGCGCTGCATGTCGACCAGCAGCAGCGCGGTTTCGCCAGCCCGGAACGGCTCGTTTCGTTTCGGCAGTGATGGCGTCATGCTTGGGGGTCCTGTGTTGCTGACTACAATCCGGCTGATTTAGCTGATTTTGGTCCACGCGTCCTGCGTCGCGGACACACTTATTGGGAGTATTCGAAGTCTCTAATTTAAGATAAGCTTTGTTTTCGGGCGTGGAGACGGGGGGTCTGTGTCATGATCGATTCAGATGTGTTCGACTTTGTCGAACGCTGCAGGAAACATACAGCTACCGGGCCGCTGCTGGGCGACCTTCTCGAGACCGTGAGGAATCTCGGCTTCGAGCACCTTATCCTGAGCGGGGTGCCGCTCGGTGGGCAGAAGCTTGCACCGATGGTCGAACTGAATGGCTGGCCGGCCGGCTGGTTCGAACGCTATGTCCAGGCCGAGCATGCCGCGGCTGATGGTGTTTGCATTTACTCGGCAAAGACCCTGAAGCCGTTCCTGTGGTCCGAAGTCCCGGCAAAGTGGTCGGATACGGAAGGCTCACGACGCGTTGCCGGTGAGGCGACGGAGTTCGGCATCTGTAGCGGCTTCGCCGTACCGATGCTCAGCGTTCACCATTGGCAATCCGTGCTGTCGTTTGCCTCTTCCGCGAAGGCCTGCACCCTGTCGCCGCGCCATCAGGTGCAACTGGTGACCATGGCGGTATACGCGGGCATGTCGATCCAGGCCTTGGCGAATGACGATGACGACCACGAGGGCGTGCTGACCGACCGCGAAAAAGAAGTGCTCTTGTGGGCCGCGGCCGGCAAGACCTCATCGGAAACCTCGCAGATCCTTGGCCTGACCGAGCGCACGGTCAAATGGCACTCGACGCGGGCCCGCGAGGCTTTTGGCGTCGGCACGACCACGCAGGCGGTCGTCGAGGCGGTGCGCCGGCGTCTGATCCATCCCTAATCGCGTCAACTGTCCCATCGGACAGGTGACGTATATTAGCGCGACTGCGAGTATCCCTGCGAGAACGATCGGGGGATCGCGCCATGATAACGGCCCACGTAGTCAATGCGCATAACAAGCATCTCTACGAAAACGAATTCGACGAGTTTCTGCGCCGCCGGCACGACTTCTTCGTGCACCAGAAACATTGGCGCCCTCCGAGCCCGGACGGTCGCGAGCTAGACCAATTCGATACCGACGCGGCGACTTACCTGCTTGGTATTGAAGATGGTCGCGTAGTGACTTCGGCTCGATTGATCCCAACGAGCGAGCCGCACATGGTCTCGGAGGTTTTTTCTCACATGTGTGAAAAATCGGGCGTCCCGAGGCGTCCCGACTGGGCCGAATGGACCCGCACATTCGTCGTTCCCGACAAACGAACTGCCGGACTGAGGGGCACGCTGACGCAGCTGTGCTGCGCGGTGATGGAGTACGCTCTCGACGAGGGCCTCAGCGCCGTCGGCGGCATCCAGGAAACCTACTTCATGCCCCACCATGGCGCGCTGAAGTGGCGCGCCGAGCCGATGGGCATGGCCAGGGAAGAAAACGGCGAATGGTATATCGTCGCGTATATCGAGGTGAATGAGGCGGCGCTCGCGAGCGTTCGGAAGATCTTGGGGTTCGAGCAGAGTCTGCTGGTTCGGCGGGGGACGCAATTGCCGTTCCTCCCAAAAACCAGCGATATCATAGAGTTTGCTTCGTGACCGGGTTGAAGCCATGGGACGTGTGGTTCGGCTATCTGCCGCCGCTGGCGGTTGATGCCACGACCCTGTCGGCACACACGATCGGCGGCAGCAGGCATCTAACATCGCCGAAGATAACGCTTGGCCCAGAGGGATGTAATATCGCGCTTATTTTTTAAAGGAGATGGCAATGAGCGGTCGTTTTGTAGCGTTTATCTTAACTATGGGGCTAATGATCGGTTCTGCGGCCGGCCAAACGGATGCGCCTCCTCTTACATCGAGCGAAGCCAGCGCATCTATTGCACTTCCATTGAAAGAGAAAACTGACGGTTCGCTTGACGTATTGTCGCCAGAAGCGGTACTTACCTCGGGTGCAATTTGGCTGCATTCCAAGGGAAAAACAGATTGTTATTATCTATATGACGAGCATTACTACGAAACTAAAACAACCACGGGTAAAGATATTAACAGCCAACCGGTGAATGTTGACTCGCTAACCCTGCACTTTCAGGTCGGGGGCGACTCGGGAGACCAAACGTGCAACTCTACATCAATCTGTGCCAAAACGATTAAGGAATATAATATGTACTGTCGTACGCCTCGGTGTGTTTACGCGACAGCCACGGTGAACGGATCGACCTGGAGCACGACGAAGGCCTGCTGGTAGGGGTTACTACCCGTACTTCTCTCCACGTGCCCATCCAGGGTAACGTCCCAAGCTTATCGATATGGTCGAACAGTGAAAGGGTGCTTTATTGGTCACTTATCTTGGGGGTCATCGTCGCTCTTCAGCCAGCGTGATCGGGTGCTTGCTCTTTTTTTTGATGACACTAATTCTTACATTGGGCGCTGGTTTGCTTTGTCCGCCGACGGCTGCGGCCCAGTCCCCTCGCTTTTCACAAACCTGCCCTGCACTCTCATTCGGCGATTGCGCGCAGTTCCAAGACTACTGGGACCACGCAACGATGTCACAACATTACGACTGCCCCTTTCCTAGTGCCGCTAAGCAGTGTTGGGATAGCAGCGGCTATATAATTAAAGGTTGCCACGCGAGCCCGCTAGGGCTGGACTTCATAGCAGCGCATGACATTTTCTCGGATCTGTTTAGAAAGGCGTATGCCGCCGGAGAGTTCAGCAGGGCGCCTGCCCTAATGTATATCTGGGAGGACGTAGATGCAACCTTGATGGATATTTTATATCCCATATCAAATCGGCAGCAGATAGAGGCAGACGTGTCGGCATTAACTCTTAAAGACGCAATCGCGATAGCTACAATCGCAGTGAAATACTCTTCTGATTTTCCACCTGTCTTGAGGATTTTGTCGACAATAGCTATCAATGTTTCCGCATGCACAGATCTAGAGAGACGAATTCCCGGTTTTGTGCGGACAGTCCTGTCACAGGCGATGACGTTGGCCGGAGTCTGGTTGGTGGAAGGCCCCGTAGGCGATCCTGTGGATACCAATCTTGTTTACGATGGCCCTGTCGACATGCATTTCAATGCAGCGCGAGCCGACTGCGGCGGGAGCGCGGCGCGCCCGACAATTCTCTTTCAGGGCGATCGTAAGGACGGGACTAGTTTCAGTTATCAGCTTGACGTTGGGGGCAACCCGATAGCGTTCACGGGCAATCGCGTCAAGGTAACATTGATAAAGAAAACCGCGGATTGGACCCGGTATCTTTGTGCTGCCGGGACGATTTCTATTAATAACTGATTTAGCGATAGACATGCGAAAAGGTCTGCTGATGAATTGGTACAAACTGGCCAAGGTGGGGTGGTTCATTGGCTGCACCGTTGCCTGCTTATTGTCATCCGCCCGCGCAGACGATCTGACCGACCGCGATGTACTTTGGCGACAAAATGCCTTCCTCTGCGCTATAGCCTCTCCGACGTTCCCGTCCAAGGAAATCGTGGGTCAGCCCCTGGACTGCGACGATGGTGACATGACTCTTTTCAATGGCCTGCTTTGCGCCGCTGGAGAATCAGAGGGATGTGATGCAGTCGCGCGTTCCCAGGGGACCAATGGTCGATGGTGGCGGTCTCCGCGGCGGATTGGTTGGGAGGCGCCTGCTTATGACGTATCGTTCTCTCCTGACCAGTCGTTGGGGGTATTGCTATATTCTGTTCAAACCGGTGATGCTGTAAGATTCTCACGTTGGTTATCCTGGTTAGAGGCGAATCGTCCATGTCTCGCTAAGGTCGGCGGCACGTGTGTCCAATTAGGTTGGCTGCGCTTCTGTACAGACGATCCAGATAAGCGCTGCACACTTCGCCCAGCCGATTGTGTTCGCATCGAGGAAGTAGCGCGGAAACTCAGCGTCGATGGCACGCTGTGCAGGCGCATCATGCGCGAACTTCATATGCCAGAAGATGTACTCCTGCCCCTTGGCGAATTTCTAATTGGCGCCGCAACTGTCGATGATCCAGGCTATCCTCAACATCTGGTGGGTGTCGACATAATGCTCGCCAGACGACTCGACGTGGATCTTAGCAAAGTCGATCAAGCCGCAGCTATTCTTTTTGGGCGCACGTCCGACAACGCGTTCTTTCGCTATCTTTATGAAGGCGCGACCCAAGAAGTCAAAGCAGACGCTCTCACGACATGTCCAGCTCCCGACCGCCTGTCCATCAATCGATTTCAATGGACTTGGGAGCGTGAGACAAAGGCTAACTCGTGGGCAGAAAGCATGTATTGGGAGTGCATTTTTCTTGGCGATTTACTCCGTCAATGAAAGCGGGCGGTGCGGTCGGTCCGCCGAACCATTCAGGGGGATACAAAATGCAGCGGCTATTATTAATGACACTCGTCTAGCGGCGGCGAACGGCTTCGCGGTGGCCGAGGAATACATCGACGTTGAAACTGCCAAGCAGACAGGCCGCACCGCCTTCGGCGAGATGGTAGCGTATCTCAAGGCGCATCCATCCGTTCGCGTGGTGCTGGTCGAGAAGACCGACCGGCCTTATCGCAACCTCAAGGATCGGGTGACGGTCGACGAACTGGACGTGGCATCTGGCCGACCGAAACGCCGCTGGGCTATCGCAACATCACCGGCCCGGACGGCAAGAAGAATCATCGCCGTCGATCCAGCGCTCTCGCCGGTCGTGGCGCGGCTGTTTGACTAGTATGCGCGCGGCGACGTTTCGTTGAAGGAAGCGGCGCGCAAGGCGCACGCGGCGGGTCTGGTCTATCCCAAGAGCGGCGCAAAGGTGGCGCGAGGAGCAGAGCCGCTGCCACCGCGAGATCGAACGGCTTCTTGACCTCGCCCGGAACGCGCAAAGCCTGTTCTCGGCGCAGGAACCGCGCGAAAAACGCCGGTTGCTCAACTTCGTGCTATCGAACTGCACCTGGGAGGATGGCGAAGTGGTCGCTACGTTCCGCCAACCCTTTGACATGCTTGCGAAAACCTTAACTGCCGCTGCAAACTTTGGGCCGGACGAGAGAGCCAAATTGGCGAAAAATGAGGTTTGGCTGGGGAACTTGGATTCGAACCAGGACTAACGGGGTCAGAGTCCGTGGGTCTACCGTTGACCTATTCCCCAGCAGGCGCGGTTGTTGAAAACCGCGCGGGCAGGGCGACGATGTCGCCGCGCGTGCCTTGTAGCCGCCGCCGGGATTACGGTGACGGTGCATCATTTTCCTTTCGCCGCGTGCCTCGTTTTCCGGGTTTTCACGGCTTTGCCGATTTGCCTGGCGATGCTCTCGGCCCCAGGGGCGCATTGAAAACCGCGCCATCGGCGACGCGGCAATACTCGATGAGCAGTTCTTGTGAAACCATAGTCTTTCGGACGTGAAAACGCTTTGGCTCACCCGTACGGTGCCGGCGATGCGGCAGACCGGGAACGCGGGCAAGGTGCACCATGCGGCGGGAGCCACATGGTAAACAGTGCACTCACCGTAATTCTGATCTATACTCCGGACATCGGCCCGAACGCCTACGGCAAGCCGAAGGGCGGATGAAGCGCTTGATAGAGTTCTCTTTGTAGTCATGGGGCGATGTTAAGATGTTAGCCTCCGACCTGACGAAATTTATCGAGCAGGATCATCTGGCTCTGGATGCCTTCGTAAAGGGCGATCCTGAGCCCTTGAAAAACCTCTACTCGCGACAGGACGACGTCATTATTGCCAATCCCTTTGGCCCGCCGGCGAAGGGATGGAGAAAGGCCGCTGAGACCATGGAACGGGCCGCCACCAATTACCGGCACGGCAAGGCCATCGGCTTTGAGCGCATCTCGGAGTATGCGACAGCCGACTTGGGATACATCATCGAGGTCGAGCGGCTCCAATCCAAGGTCGGCGGTGGCAACAAACTGGTGCCGATTGCGCTTCGAGTCACCACCATATTCCGGCGCGAGGAAGGCACGTGGAGGATCGTCCTTCGTCATGCCGATCCGATAACCTCGGCACGCCCGCCGACGTCCATTGTCGGGGAGTAGAAGGGTTGCCGGAGAGGTTTTAGGAACTACGGTGACAGTGCACCATTTTTCTTTTCGCCGCCTGCCTCGTTTTCCGGGTTCTCACGGCTTTGCCGATTTGCTCGCCGATACTCTCGGCCCACGGGCGCATTGAAAAACCGCGACATCGGCGACGCGGTAATGCTCGATCAGCAGTTCTTATGGAACACATAGTCTTCGGAGTCTTCGGACGTGAAAACACTTTGGCTCGCCGGTACGGTGCCGGGGAGACGCGGCAGACCGGGAACGCGGGCAAGGCTTCGTTGATCAGCGGTATTCCGGGGAACAGATGCAAGCGAGCGCATCTATTTTCCTTCAAACGCCGTTACGAACCCGTTCCGAATTGGTCAGGGCTTCGCCGAGGCGGCCCACCGCTTGTTTCAGTGCCTTTTCCGCGGAATCGGTTAGCGATTTAGCGCCGCCCTCGCAGAGGACACCTGCATCGCCTTGTGCATTTCCCTGACCTTCCACAGTTGAACCGAGCAATCGACCTTTTCGACCGTCAACAGTTATCGAAGCAACCAAGTCAACATCGGTTTCTATGCCGGCAGACCAAAAACCTGGTACAACCCGCAGTCGGGCATTCATCTCTTCGCCTTTGACCATAATCATCCCACGGCTCTTACGCTCCGCGAGGCCAGCGGCATCGACTGGCTGATCCACGATCTCGAGTTCTGTGACGAGGGATTCCAGCGTCTTGCGGACAGATCCGGAGAAACCGCTTCGCATATCGATCGGGTAACTGTGAGCGGCGCAATTTAGATCCGAAGGCTTGATCGATCTATTTAGCGCGGCGGAGTCTATAAACAGCAGATATTTTCCAGGGAGCTTTTCGCCGTAGCTCGAATAAACGTTATAAGCGGCGATTGGCATTGGCTCGGCTTTATATTGACAGCCGGCAAGCGCAAATGCGGCCGCAAAAACGGCCAACTTTCTATATTTCATCCCCAGCCCTCCCCAGGCAAAGGGAAGCATCGCGCAAGATCACCGCAGACGCAAGCATCGCCCTACACAAGTGTCGGGCAAAATCGTGTCTATGTTATTGAAAGAGAATCAACTGGCTGGGGAACCTGGATTCGAACCAGGACTAACGGAGTCAGAGTCCGTGGGTCTACCGTTAACCTATTCCCCAGCAGGCGCTTGTCGCGCAGGGTGGGCCGCCAGGCAGCCGCGCGGCCCTTGTAGCCGCCGCCGGAAAATAGTCAACCCTGTGTTGGGGTTCAATCGTCGGCTTCCGGTGCTTCAACTCTCGCTGCGGCTGTATTGCGAGTGCTCGAAGAATAGCACCACGCCGAGCGCGATCAGCAGCGGGATGATCAGGTAGAACAGCCGGAACACCAGCAGCGCCGCCAGCACGCCGACCTGGTCCATATGTGACAAGCCCGCGAGAAACACCACCTCGAACACGCCCAGCCCGCCCGGCGCATGCGAGATCTGCGCGATCGAGAACGACACCAGGAAAACGCCGAGCACGATGAAATAGCCGGGATTGCCGGTGGCGGGCAGGGCGAAGAAGATGATCGCCGCCGCCGCCAGCAGTTCGATCGGGCCGACCAGCAATTGCCGCGCCACGATCGGCAGCGCCGGATAATGCAGCTGAAAGCTGCCGATCCTGAGTGGTCTCAGATGCAGCCAACTGCCGAATATGTAGGCCGCCACCACGAGCAGCATGGCGAGCCCTGCTGCTTGCGACAGCCGGTGATGCGGCGTGCCGGAAAACCGGTCGATCACGTCGGGCTCGAGCAGCAGGACGATGCTTGAGACGAACAGCGTCGACAGCACGAAGGTGATCCAGCAGATCGCCACCAGAATGCCGACGTCCTGCCCGGTCAGGCCCCTGGTGCCGTAGGCGCGGTAGCGGATCACCGCACCGGAAAACACCGAGCCGCCGATATTGTGCGACAGCGCGTAGGTGGTGAACGAGCAGAAGGTGACGAACAGCCACGATACTTTCTTGCCGATGTGCAGCAACGCGATGTGGTCGTAGCCGGCGAGCGAGGCATAGGCGATGACCGAGCTCAGCGCCGCCAGTACCCAGCCGCGCGCCGGGATGGCGATTATGCCGGCCCAGACATCGTCAAGCGAGATGCCGCGCAATTCGTGCAGCAGCAGCCACAGCGAGAACACCACCGCGGCGATGCCGATGACGGGCCAGAAATAGCGCCTCCAGTTCATGGCATGACGATCATGCGTTGCAGCCCGTACCGTTTTCCGGTTCGCAGCAGGCAAACCGCCCGCGTTGCCGAATGATTTACCCTCCATTTCAGAAATGCCTCATTGAAGCCGGCTATTCAACCGGGAAGGCGCGTTGTGGCGCTCGCGCCTTCCCTTCTCCCAAGGGGACAAGGGCTCACCGACGTCGCCGCCTTCACGCCGCCGGCAAAATTCGCCGCGAGCGCTCTTGGTGATCCGGCCGTGCGCTGATAGTCTGGCGGCAACTTGAACATGTAAAAGCGCCTGCTGCGTCCGGTCTCCGGTTCGCGCGGTGCCGGAAGGAACGACAGTGGAAGACCACGACGCCGGCGCTGGCGCGCCGGAAGTGGGCGTGTCCAGGGGTTCGCCGACGCCGTCCGGCCAGGCAAGCCCATCCACCGGACGCTACGGCCGTCAGGTGCAACCCTGGTCCGGCAATGGACAGGCTGGCGACACGTCCCACGATCACAAGGGTCAGAACGGCCCGCATCAGAACGGCAAACCCAAGAAACGGCGCAAGCGCCGGCGCGGGCGCAAGGTTTTCGCACGCGACGAGACTCGTCCGCTGGCGGCCGGCGCTTCGGTGCCCGCCGCCAACGAGGCCCCGGCCGCGCGCCCGCCCCAGCCAGCGGCTTACGCGCCTCCGCCCTCAGCTCCGCCAAGGCCGGGGCAAGGTGCCCGCACACCGCCGCCGCTGCAGGAATTGCCGGTGTTTGCCGCGCTCGATCTCGGCACCAACAATTGCCGGCTGCTGGTCGCGGTGCCGACGCGCCATGGCCAGTTCCGCGTCATCGATGCCTTCTCGCGCATCGTCAGGCTGGGCGAGGGCCTTACCGCCAATGGCCGGCTCGGCGACGCCGCAATGGACCGCGCGGTCGAGGCGCTGAAGATCTGCGGTGACAAATTGCGCAACCGCAAGGTCAGGAAAGCCAGGCTGATCGCCACCGAGGCCTGCCGAACCGCCGCCAATGGCGTCGAGTTCCTCGAGCGCGTCGAGCGCGAGGCCGGCCTGAAGCTCGAGATCATCGACCGCCAGACCGAGGCGCGGCTGGCGGTGTCGGGCTGCGGTTCGCTGGTCGAGCGCGACACGCAAGGCGTCGTGCTGTTCGACATCGGCGGCGGCTCGTCCGAAATCGCGCTGATCGACCTCACCGGTCAGCGCTCGCCAAGGCTTGCCAACCATATCGTCTCGTGGACGTCGCTGCCGGTCGGCGTCGTCTCGCTGGCCGAGCGTTTTGGCGGCCGCACGGTGACACGCGAGATCTTTGGCGCCATGGTCGAGGATGTCGCAATGCGGCTGCGCGCCTTCGACGGGCGTGATCGGCTGAGCCACCTCCTGGCCAGCCCGAAATTCCATTTGCTCGGCACATCGGGCACTGTGACGACGCTGGCCGGCGTCCATCTCGATCTCGAACGCTATGACCGCCGCCGCGTCGACGGGCTGTGGATGGATCGCGACAGCGTCGACCGCATGGTCGAAAAACTGGTCGGCTGGGATTTCCAGCAACGCGTCGCCAACCCTTGCATCGGCGCCGACCGCGCCGACCTGGTTCTGGCCGGCTGCGCCATATTGGAGGCGATCCGCGCCGTCTGGCCGTCGGAGCGGCTGCGTGTCGCCGACCGCGGCCTGCGCGAGGGCATATTGAGCGAATTGATGGCCGATGACGGCGTCTGGCGGCGAGGCAGAGCATGATCCCGAAAAGTGGCTGCCGGTTTTCGGACAAGATCATGCTCAAACAAGCAATCAAGCAATGACCAAGAAACCGGAAAGACCGAGCTCCGCCGGCATTCGCGTGCTGAAGACGAAGATCAAGAAGAAAAGCGGCCTGAAGGAATCGTCGCGCCGCTGGCTGCAGCGCCACATCAACGATCCCTATGTCCAGCGCTCGAAGGCCGACGGCTATCGCTCGCGCGCCGCCTACAAGCTGATCGAGATCGACGACAAGCACCATCTGCTCAAGCCAGGCATGAAGGTGATAGACCTTGGCGCGGCACCCGGCGGCTGGTGCCAGGTCGCCGCCGCGCGTACCAAGTCGACCGCGGAACACCCGAACGTCGTCGGCATCGATTACCTCGAGATGGACGCCGTGCCGGGCGCGCCGGTGCTGCTGATGGATTTCCTCGATCCGCAGGCACCCGAAAAGCTGGCCGAGACGCTGGGCGGCCAGCCCGACATCGTGCTCTCCGACATGGCCGCACCGACCACCGGCCACAAACGGACCGACCACATCCGCACCATGCATCTGTGCGAGGTGGCGGCCGATTTCGCGCTGTCGGTATTGAAGCCAGGCGGACATTTCCTCGCCAAGACGTTTCAGGGCGGCGCCGAGAACGAATTGCTGGCGAAACTCAAGCGGAATTTCCGCTCGGTCCATCACGTCAAGCCGCCGGCCTCACGCGATGAGTCGGTGGAGCTTTATTTGCTGGCGAAGGATTTTAAGGGGTAGCGCCCTTTCCTTCTCCCCTTGTGGGAGAAGGTGGCCTCGCGAAGCGAGGTCGGATGAGGGGTGTTCCAGCTTGGCAACACGCTTGCAGTTATCATCGCCTCATTTCTTCCAACACCCCTCAACCGTCTCGGCGCTGCGCGCCGATCCACCTTCTCCCACAAGGGGAGAAGGGAAGGGGTCCTCAACTCCCCGGCGGGCTCACCGGCTCCAGTGTCTTCGGCGGCGTCAACCGGCCATGTCCAGACACGGCATTGCCGGCGTCCGGGGCCAGCCGCATGAACGACAGCGAGGCTGCCGCCGACACCGCCGCTACGATGAAGAAGGCGGTGTGGAAGTCGCTCAGCGTCAGCGGGCCACCATGGATCTTGGTTGACACTTCCAGGATGCCGCCGGCCAGCGCCACACCGAGCGCGATCGCCAACTGCTGGAACACCGCGGTGATCGGCGTCGCCTTGCTGGTGTCGGCGGCCGAAATCTCGGCGTAGGCAAGCGCATTGATGCCGGTGAAGAACATCGAGCGGATAAAGCCCCCGGCGAGCAGCATGGCGAGGATCAGCCCGTAGGGCGTGTCGGGTGTGAACAGACCGTTGATGGCGATGGACGCGGCAGCGATGAGCGAGCCTGAAATCAGCACCCGGCGGAAGCCGGCGACCCTGAAGATCAGCGCGGTGACGAATTTCATGCCTATGGCGCCGATTGCCGAGACGAAGGTGATCATGCCGGACTGGAACGGCGTCAGCCCGAAACCGATCTGGAACATCAGCGGCAACAGGAAAGGTACGGCACCAATGCCGATGCGGAACAGTCCGCCGCCGAGCACCGACGAGCGGAACACCCGATTGCGAAACAGCTCGAGCGCCAGCAGCGGGTTCTTGGCGCGGCGCGCGTGCAGCAGGTAAAGCACCGCCGATGCCAGCCCGACGGCAACGGTGATAAAGCCGGCGACTGGCGGCAGAGCCGGCAGGCTGACCACCGACAGGCCGAACACGATGCCCGATGCCGCCAGCCCGCTCAGCACGAAACCGATGAGATCGAGCGGCGGCGTCTGCGCGGCGTCGGTCTTCGGCAGGAAACGCGTGGCCAGCCAGATGCCGATCAGCCCGATCGGCACATTGATCAGAAAAATCCAGTGCCAGGAAAAATAGGTGGTGATGAAGCCGCCGACCGGCGGGCCGACCAGGGGGCCGACCAGAGGCGGGACAGTCAGCCACGACATGGCGGCGACGAGCTCGCTTTTCGGCGTCGCGCGTACCAGCACCAGGCGTCCGACCGGCGTCATCATGGCGCCGCCAATACCTTGCAGGAAACGTGACACCACGAAAGCCGGCAGCGAATTGGAAATGGCGCACGCGACCGAACCGACGATGAACACGGCGATCGCGGCGCGGAAGACATTCTTGGCGCCGAAGCGGTCGGCCATCCAGCCGCTGATCGGAATGAAGATCGCCAGCGATACCAGATAGGCGGTCAGCGCCAGCTTGAGCGCGATCGGGCTGGTGTGGATGTCGATGGCGATCGCCGGCAACGATGTCGCAATGACGGTCGAATCCATGTTTTCCATGAATAGAGCGACCGCCAGGATAAGCGGAATGGTGCGGTTCACGATGGATCCGGCCTTGAAATGTGCGTCGCGATTGCTTGCCGGCCCTGGGGGCCAAACCGACAGGTAGGGCGGTTATCATGGTTTGGCCCGGATGTCGTATTAATTTGCTGTCACGTTTGTGCGACCGCAAGTCCCGCAGCCCCTGGGGCAAAATGCAGCTTCGCCACTACACAACCATCGGCTTTTCAACGGCCACGGGACGTGTTACGAGCCAGCGCCAATCCTGAAAGGGAAGAAGACGAGTCGGCGCTGTCCATCCAGGGCGAGCGCCTTTCCTGCATTCCGAGGGCTGGCCATGGCAAAAATCATCGAGACGTCCACCGGCGCATTGGCGCTGACCTTTGACGACGTGCTGCTGCAGCCGGGTCATTCCGAGGTCATGCCCGGCGAGACCGACATCCGCACCCGCATCGCCGGCGACATCGACCTCAACGTGCCGATCCTGTCGGCCGCCATGGACACGGTTACCGAGGCGCGGCTCGCCATCGCCATGGCCCAGGCCGGCGGCATCGGTGTCATCCACCGCAATTTCTCGCCGGCCGAACAGGCCGAGCAGGTGCGGCAGGTGAAGAAATTCGAGTCCGGCATGGTGGTCAACCCGGTCACCATCGGTCCCGAGGCGACGCTTGCCGATGCGCTGGGTCTGATGCGCACCTACAGCATTTCGGGCATTCCGGTGGTCGAGAACGGCGGCACCGGCGGCCACACGGTCGGCCGGCTCGTCGGCATCCTGACCAACCGCGACGTCCGCTTCGCGTCCGATCCGGCGCAAAAGGTCTATGAGCTGATGACCCGCGAGAACCTGATCACGGTCAAGGAGAACGTCGATCAGGACGAGGCCAAGCGGCTACTCCACCAGCACCGCATCGAGAAGCTTGTTGTGGTCGATCGGGACGGCAATTGCGTCGGGCTGATCACGGTCAAGGACATCGAGAAGTCGCAGCTCAACCCGCACGCCACCAAGGATGCGCAGGGGCGCTTGCGCGCAGCCGCCGCCACCAGCGTCGGCGATGACGGTTTCGAACGCGCCGAGCGCCTCATCGACGCCGGCGTCGACCTTCTCGTGATCGACACCGCGCACGGTCATTCGCAGCGCGTTCTGGATGCGGTGACGCGGGCCAAGAAACTGTCCAACTCGGTTCGCATCCTGGCCGGCAACGTCGCCACCGCGGAAGGCACCTTGGCGCTGATCGATGCCGGCGCCGACGCGGTCAAGGTCGGCATCGGACCAGGCTCCATCTGCACCACCCGCATCGTCGCCGGCGTCGGCGTGCCGCAGCTCTCGGCGATCATGTCGGCGGTCGAGACGGCGCAGAAATCCGGCGTTTCGGTCATTGCCGATGGCGGCATCAAATATTCGGGCGATCTCGCCAAGGCGCTGGCCGCCGGCGCAAGTGCTGCGATGATCGGCTCGCTGCTGGCCGGCACGGACGAGAGCCCGGGCGAGGTCTATCTGCACCAGGGCCGCTCGTTCAAAGCCTATCGCGGCATGGGCTCGGTCGGCGCGATGGCGCGCGGCTCCGCCGATCGTTATTTCCAGGCCGAGGTACGCGACACGCTGAAACTGGTCCCGGAAGGCATCGAAGGGCAGGTGCCGTACAAAGGACCTGTGTCTGGCGTGCTGCACCAGCTTGCAGGCGGCCTGAAAGCCGCTATGGGTTATGTCGGTGGCCGCGACCTTGCCGATTTCCGCGAGCGCGCCACTTTTGTGCGGATATCCAATGCCGGACTTCGTGAAAGCCACGCCCATGACGTCACGATTACCCGCGAAAGCCCGAATTATCCTGGCGGAGCCTGACCGTCATGCGTCTTGGCGCAATCTGACGGCAATGATCCTGCGGCTGTCGCGCCACGCGGCCGCACTCTGTGTCGCCACCGTGGTGGTTTTCATCATCATGACGGCGATGGAGTTCCTCTATTTTCGCCGATTGAGCGGCGGTCTGCCGTCGCTCGACATGCGCTATACCGGTTTTACCCCGGATGAGGGCATGGCCTGGCTAACAGCCCTCGGCCGGCGCGGCAGCGAAATTATTCTCGTCTGGCATTACCTGACCTTCGACCTGCTGTTTCCGGCGCTGCTGTCGCTGACGATGGTCAGCCTGATCCTGGCCACGGGCCGGCGGCTGAAGAATTTCCGTGCACTGCCTGCGCAAACCCAGTCGATATTCGCGGTTGTGCTGGTGCTGCCCTACCTGCTTACCGACTATGCCCAGAATATCGCCGTGGCTCGTCTTTTGTCCGATTTTCTGTCGGCCAATCCGGATTCGCTATCCTTCGCCTCGGCGCTGATCGTCACCAAATTCGCCCTACTGGCGATACCAGTGACCGTCACTGCGGCTTTCACTCTGATGGCTCAGAAACGGTCTTGAAGGCTGGGTGACAGAGACAGGGGGCATCTTGAACCAGACCGCGATCTTCTGGCCGATGCTGGCGCAGGTGCTGCTGGTCTATATCGTCTATATCGTAATGGGCCGGCGCCGCTATGGTGCGGTCAGATCGGGCGAAGCCAAGACCGGTCAGTTCAAGACGCGCTCGACGGAGCCTGGTTCCAGCGTCACCGTCGCCGACAATCTGAGCAACCAGTTCGAACTGCCGGTGCTTTTCCACGTCTTATGCTTGACGCTGCACGTGACCAATGGCGTCAATTACCTGACCTTGGCACTGATGTGGATCTTTGTCGTCTCTCGCTATTTTCACGCATCGGTCCACTTGACCAGCAATCAGCTAATCCTGCGCAGCAGGGCATTCTACCTGGGCGCGGTGGTTCTCGCACTTGGCTGGATATGGGTGGCGCTGCATCTGCTCGGCTTGGTCTGAGCAGATCAAGGCTGCACGTCGAACACAGCGATCTTGCGCTTGTCGAACCTGATGGCGAGTTCACCGCGCACAAGCTTGAGCGCGGCCTCGCCGAAGACGGCGCGCCGCCAGCCTTGCAATGCCGGCACGTCGGCTTCCTCGCCCTCGGCAGCGATGCGGTCGATGTCGTCACTGGAGGCGAGTACCTTGGATGCGACGCCCTCCTTTTCGGCAACGATCCGCAGCAGCACCTTCAGCAACTCCGCCGCGGCGCTTGACCCCTCCGGCGGCTGGAAGCTCTTCGGCAGCTTCGGCATCTCTTCCCTGGGCAGGGCAAGGGCAGCGTTTACCGCGCCAAGCAGTGCCGTCGCCGTCGACGAGCGCTCCCAGCCCTTCGGCGTGGTACGCAGCTTGCTCAGCGCCGCAGCGTCGCGCGGCGCCTGCTGCGCCACTTCGTAGATAGCATCGTCCTTGAGCACCCGGCCGCGCGGCACGTCGCGCTCGCGCGCTTCGCGTTCGCGCCAGGCGGCCACCGCCTGCACGATCGCCAGTTCCTGCGGCTTGCGCAGCCGCATCTTGAGCCTCTTCCAGGCATCCTCGGGATGCGGATCGTAGGTCTCGCGCGAGGTCAGCACGTCCATCTCCTCGTTCAGCCAGTGGGCGCGGTTTTCCCGCACCAGCTCGGCGCTGAGATGCTTGTAGACCTCGATCAGGTGGGTGACGTCGGCGAGCGCGTAGTCGAGCTGCTTTTCGGACAGCGGACGGTGGCGCCAGTCGGTGAAGCGCGAGGACTTGTCGAGCCGCGCTCCGGTGATGCGCTGCACCAGCTGGTCGTAGGAGACGCTGTCGCCGAAGCCGCAGACCATTGCCGCGACCTGGGTGTCGAACACCGGATGCGGCACCAGATCGCCGAGATGCACGATGATTTCGATGTCCTGGCGCGCCGCATGGAAGACTTTGACGATCGCCTCGTTGGACATCAGCCTGAAGAACGGTTTCAGGTCGATGTCGGGCGACAGCGGATCGATCAGCGCGGTCACCCCGGGCGCTGCCATCTGGATCAGGCACAGGATCGGCCAGAAGGTCGTTTCGCGAATGAATTCGGTATCGACGGTGACGAATTCCGCCTTTTCGAAAGCGGCAATAGCGGTCTCGAGTTCTTTCTGGGTGGTGATGACGTGCATCAAATCGCTTTTGGCAAGGGATAGGGTCTCTTTCAATTTCAGCCGCGCGCGCTTTCGTCAAGCGCAAGCACCTCTATCCAGGCTTTGCGGGTTCATCGGGATCGGCATTCCGCTTCGCCAGCCGGGCAAAAACCGTCGAAGTGCGCAACAGCGCCGTAAAACGGCTGCGATGGGTGGCCGGCACGGCGGAGCGCGCCTGCATCCGGTAAAGGATGACGGCCACGAAGATCGCATAGACGGTGGCGCTGAACACGAACAGCGCGCTCGGCCCGAAAAATTGCATCACCGTCGAGGCTGCGAACGGCCCGCCAATGGCGCCGAAGGAATAAAACAGCATCAAGGCCGCGTTGATCAGCACGAACTCGCCCTTGTCGGCGCGGTCGTTGGAATGCGCCGCTGACAACGAATAGAGCGGCATGGCGAAGCAGCCGAAGATGAAGACGAGCAGGAAGTTGAGAAACGGGCTGCCGCCTGCCACGAATGCCAGCGCCAGTGCCGCCACCATCGCACAGCACGTCGTCATCAGCAGCACCGAGCGCCGGTCCCAGCGGTCGGAGAGATAGCCAAGCGGGTATTGTATGATGGCGCCGCCGAAAATGCCGACGCTGACGAAGGTGACGACGTCGGCGACCGACATGCCGATCTGCTCGGCATAGACCGGCGACAGGGTGCGAAAGGCGCTGTTTGTGACGCCGACGGCGATACAGCCGAAGCAGCCGAGCGGCGAGATCCGCCAGACGCGCGCCAAATCGAGCTTGACGTCTTCCGGCGGCGTCGGATTGGAGCGGTCGCCGAGCGAAACCGGCACCAGCGAAACGGTGATCATCATCGACATGATGGCGAAGATGGCAAAGCCGCCGGCGCCGAAGATCGGGATCAGGAACTGGGCGCCCGTCACCGAGCCGATGTCGACCATCCGGTAGATGGCAAGCACCCGCGCCCGGTCGGTGTTCGTGACGCCGGAATTCAGCCAGGCTTCCATGATGGTGAACAGGCCGGCAAAGCAGAACCCGCCGGCAAAGCGCACGGCGCACCACATCACCGGATCGATGACCAGCACCAGAAGCAGCGTTCCCGCCGAGGCGATCGCCGCGAGTGCCGAAAAGGCGCGCACATGGCCGACGGACTTCATGATGCGGGTCACGGCAAGGCAGCCGAGCAGGAAGCCGGCGAAATAGAACGTGCCCATCAGGCCGATCGAGGAAGCGGGAAAACCTTCCTGCGCACCACGCAGCGCAATCAACGTGCTCTGCAGGCCATTGCCGCCGAGCAGGATGCCGGCGGCGATCAGGAGGGGGATCAGCGGGCGGATGGAGGACATGAAGGAAAGCCTGTCGTTGATCCTTCTTGAACCATCGCCTTCGCCAATGCCAGCGGCAATTCCCGGTGGCGTTGGGGCCAGCCGGGGGCCTTAACGCATGTCGCGCAAAAGTGTGCAGCGGTTTTGCGATAACGACATGCATAAAAACAAGAACCTAAAGCGCGTCGCCGAGGCCGATCGAACGCGACACGTTTTAGGTGCATTAACGAGGGGGAACTTGCGCTACCGCGTGGCGCCGGACCCTCCGTGTTGGGAACCAAGGCGTATCTTTGTAGTTCAGTGCTGGTGGGCGAATGCGCGTCTTGTGAGCTGCCGGTGTGCGGAGATGGTGTCAGGCATCGACGTCGTTTCTGCTGCCCGGCCTGAAGCTTCAAAGGGAGGTCCGCCATCATGAAATTTCATTCCGCATTTGCGGCATTTGCCGTGGCCGCAGTTCTGGCGGCCGGGCCGGCGCGGGCTGTCGACCTCGTCATGGTGTCCGGAGATACCGGCAACGGCCAGAGAATCCTTCGCGAGATCCTCGATCAATACGAGAAGACGACCGGCAACAAGGTTAGCGTCGTTCCGCTGCCCCCCTCGGCGACGGACCAGTTTGGCCAATACCGGCTCTGGCTTGCCGCCGGAAGCAGCGACGTCGACGTCTATCAAACGGACATCATCTGGGCCCCCCAGCTTGCAAGGCAGTTCATCGACCTGACCGAAGCGACCAAGGATGTCGTTGGCGCCCATTTCCCATCGATCATCAAATCGCAGACCGTGGACGGCAAGCTCGTCGCCTTGCCGATATTCACCGACGCTCCGGCGCTCTACTACCGCAAGGATCTCCTCGACAAATACGGCGCCAGGGTCCCGGCCAGCTGGGCTGAACTTGCCGATACCGCCAAGCTTGTCATGGATAAGGAGCGCGCGGCCGGCAACAAGGACATGTGGGGTTTCGTTTTCCAGGGCAACGCCTATGAGGGGCTGACCTGCGATGCACTCGAATGGGTGAAGTCGAACGGCGGCGGCCAGATTATCGAGCCGGACGGCACCATCTCCATCAACAATCCGCAAGCAGCTGCGGCGCTGGAAATGGCGAGGAGCTGGGTGGGAACCATCTCACCGCCCGGCGTTCTGGCCTACCAGGAAGAAGAGTCGCGCGGAGTCTGGCAGACCGGCAACGCCGTCTTCATGCGCAACTGGCCCTACGCCTACGCGCTTGGCAACAGCGAAAGCTCCCCCATCAAAGGCAAGTTCGAGGTGACGACGCTGCCGCCGGGGTCTGGTGAGGGCGCGCACCCGGCAGCAACGCTTGGCGGCTGGAATCTCGCGGTTTCCAAATATTCGAAGAACCCGGATGCAGCGATCGAGCTGGTCAAATGGATCGCCTCGCCTCAGATGCAGAAGTACCGCGCCTTGAAGGGGGCATATCTGCCGACCATCCAGGCACTCTATGACGATGCCGACATCGCCAGCGCCCAGCCGGTGATTCCGCGCTGGAAGGAAGTCGTCCTCAACGCGGTGCCGCGTCCCTCGGCCCAAGCCAAGAGCCGGTACAATGAGGCATCGAGCGAGTTCTGGACCGCCGTCCACAACACCATTTCCGGCGAGGGCACAGCCGCCGACAACCTTGCCGATCTGGAGTTCTCCTTGACCAGGCTCAAGGGCACCGCCTGGTGACCTCGCCGCGCTCAGGCTCGCTGCTGGCGCGTCAACGTACGCGCTCGGCATGGCTGTTGCTTGCCCCGATGCTCATCGTGCTCGCCGCCGTTGCCGGTTGGCCGTTGATGCGCACGATCTATTTCGGCTTCACCGACGCCTCGCTCGCCGACCTCGAAGCCCGCCGCTGGGTTGGCTTCGCCAACTATTTCTCCGTCGTGCAAATGCCGAGCGGCCGCGTCGTCTATGACGGGCTGCTCGCCGATCCGGTCTGGTGGCGCGCCGTCTGGAACACGGTGCGCTTCGCGGTGATTTCGGTGACCTGCGAGACGGTGCTCGGCATGATCGTCGCGCTGGTGCTCAACGCCAGGTTTCGCGGCCGCGGTATCGTGCGCGCCGCGATCCTCATCCCTTGGGCGATCCCGACGATCGTCTCGGCGAAAATGTGGCAGTGGATGCTCAACGACCAGTTCGGCATCATCAACGACGTCCTGCTCAAGCTCGGCCTGATCAGCACCAAGATCGCCTGGACGGCCAGCGCCGACACGGCGATGGTCGCCGTCCTTGTTGTCGACATCTGGAAGGCGACCCCCTTCATGGCGCTTCTCATTCTCGCCGGCCTCCAGATGCTTCCACAAGAAATCTACGAGGTCGCCAAGCTCGACGGCGTCGGCGCGTGGAGAATTTTCTGGAAGATCACTTTGCCGCTCATCCGACCGGCGTTGATGGTGGCCATGATCTTTCGCGGTCTCGATGCCCTGCGCATCTTCGATCTGATCTACGTGCTTACGCCAAACAACATACACACCAAGTCGATGTCGGTGTTTGCCCGCGAGAGCCTGTTTGAGTTCGACAAGTTCGCTTCCGGTTCCGCCGCCTCGACGCTTCTCTTCCTTATCCTCGCTCTGCTGACCATGCTCGTTCTTTGGCTCGGCCGGATACGACTGGACAAGGACTATTGATCATGGGGGACTATTGATCATGGGGGACAACTGACCATGTGGATCGTCAAGCGCACGGCTTTCTACCTCCTCGTCGCCGTTATCGTCGTCGTCGCGGTGTTCCCGTTCTACTACGCCATCATCACCAGCCTGAAATCGGGGACGGCGCTCTTCCAGATCGACTATTGGCCGAAGACGATTACCTTCAGCAATTACAGGACCGTGTTCACCGAGGGGACCTTCCTGCGCAACCTCGTGAACTCGCTGTTCATCTCGAGCGCCGTTGTCGTCATTTCGCTGTTCCTCGGCGTCACCGCCGCCTATGCGCTGGCGCGCATCCGCTTCCGCGGCCGCTCGGCTCTGCTCCTCACTATCCTGTCCGTTTCGATGTTCCCGCAATTGGCGGTGCTTGCCGGGCTTTTCGAGCTGATCCGCATCTTCGGCCTCTACAATTCGCCGTTCGCGCTGATCTTGTCCTACATGATCTTCACCTTGCCGTTCACCGTCTGGGTGCTCACCGCCTTCGTTCGCGACCTGCCGATCGAGCTGGAGGAAGCGGCGATCCTCGATGGCGCCACGCCCTGGATCATCATCAGCCGCGTCTTCCTGCCGCTCATGTGGCCGGCGCTGGCGACCACCGGGCTTCTCGCCTTCATCGGTGCGTGGAACGAGTTCCTGTTCGCCCTGACGTTTACCTCCAGCAACGAGCAGCGAACCGTGCCGGTCGCCATCGCTCTGCTCTCCGGCAGCTCGCAGTTCGAGATCCCGTGGGGCAACATCATGGCCGCATCGGTGATCGTCACCGTGCCGCTCGTCGTCCTCGTTCTCATCTTCCAGCGCAAGATCATTTCCGGTCTCACGGCGGGCGGGGTGAAGGGGTGAGTGCATAGTTGAACTGCCGGCACAGAGCAGCGAACTCAGATTGACGCCTCGAGCATAAATTGATGCCGGTGGGACTCGACCCGGCTGCAGCTTGCCTTGACAAATGCACCCTCTCATGTGCTTTTCGCGCAAATTTTCAGGCTGGGCCATCATGCCTTGGCCGCAATCCAACATCCGGACTTTAAGAATGACAATGCATCGTTACCGCAGCCATACCTGTGCCCAGTTGAGGAAGGCCGACGTCGGCTCGACCGTTCGCCTGTCGGGCTGGGTGCATCGCGTGCGCGACCATGGCGGCCTGCTGTTCATCGATTTGCGCGACCATTACGGCCTGACCCAGATCGTCGCCGATCCGGATTCGCCCGCCTTCAAGATCGCCGAGACCCTGCGCGGCGAATGGGTCGTCCGCGTCGACGGCGAGGTCAAGGCGCGCCTCGCCGACACCGTGAACCCTAATTTGCCAACCGGCGAGATCGAAGTCTTCGCGCGCGAGATCGAGGTACTGTCGGCCGCCAGGGAATTGCCCCTGCCGGTCTTCGGCGAGCCGGATTACCCAGAGGACATCCGCCTCAAATACCGCTTCCTCGACCTGCGCCGCGATACCCTGCACAAGAACATCGTCGCGCGCACCAAAATCATCGCCGAGATGCGCAAGCTGATGGGCGAGGTCGGCTTCACCGAATTCTCGACGCCGATCCTGACCGCCTCGTCGCCGGAAGGGGCGCGCGACTTTCTGGTGCCGTCGCGCATCCACCCCGGCACTTTCTATGCGCTGCCGCAGGCACCGCAGATATATAAGCAGCTGATCATGGTGTCCGGCTTCGACCGCTACTTCCAGATTGCGCCGTGCTTCCGCGACGAGGACCCGCGCGCCGACCGTCTGCCGGGTGAATTCTACCAGCTCGACGTTGAGATGAGCTTCGTCGAGCAGGAGGATGTGTTCACCACCATGGAGCCGGTGATGCGGGGGGTGTTCGAGACCTTTGCCGCCGGCAAGCCGGTGACGGAGAAGTTTCCGCGCATCGCCTATGATGTCGCCATGCGCAAATACGGCACCGACAAGCCGGACCTGCGCAACCCGATCGAGATGCAGGCCGTCTCGGATCATTTTCGCGACTCTGGCTTCAAGGTATTTGCCAACATCCTTGCCAACGATCCGAAGGCCGAGGTCTGGGCCATTCCGGCCAAGACCGGCGGGTCTCGCGCCTTCTGCGACCGCATGAACTCATGGGCGCAAGGCGAGGGTCAGCCCGGCCTCGGCTACATCTTCTGGCGCAAGGAGGGCGAGAAGCTCGAAGGCGCCGGGCCGCTGGCCAAGAACATCGGCGAGGAGCGCACGGAGGCGATCCGACAACAACTCGGCCTCGCCGATGGCGATGCCGCCTTCTTCGTCGCCGGTGATCCGAAGAAGTTCGTCTCCTTCGCAGGAGCGGCGCGCACCCGCGCCGGCGAGGAGCTCAATCTTGTCGACCGCGACCGCTTCGAATTGTGCTGGATCGTCGACTTCCCGTTCTTCGAATGGAACGAGGAGGAGAAGAAGATCGACTTCGCGCACAATCCTTTCTCGATGCCACAAGGCGGCATCGATGCGCTTAACGGCGAGGATCTGCTCGGCATCAAGGCGTTCCAGTACGACATGGTCTGTAACGGTTTCGAGATCGCCTCCGGCGGCATCCGCAACCATCTGCCCGAAACCATGGTCAAGGCGTTCGAAACCGTCGGGCTGGACCGCGCGACGGTCGAAGAGCGCTTCGGCGGCCTTTATCGCGCCTTCCAGTATGGCGCGCCGCCGCATGGCGGCATGGCGGCCGGCATCGACCGCGTCGTCATGCTTCTGGTCGGCGCCAGGAACCTGCGCGAAGTGACTATGTTCCCGATGAACCAGCAGGCCTACGACCTGTTGATGAGCGCGCCGTCGGAAGCCAGCCCGCAGCAGCTTCGCGAATTGTCGCTGCGCGTGGTGGCGACGAAGAAAGAGGTTTAGAAAACGCTCCGAACCGGTGCTGTTGATTCATAAAAAAGCCCGGCATCGCTGCCGGGCTTTTTGCTTGAAGCCTGTCTCGGTCAGTCTTCGTTTGCCGTAACCGTCACGCCGAGCGTTTTCGGCAGGTCGAGCGGGTTGGACATGGCGCCCGCCATGATCAGCGCGAACGGCACCGCTGCCGGCGGCTCGGCCGAGACCTCGATGCTTTGCGGATCGTCGAGGAACTTGTTGACCGCGGCCGAAACCTGCGCGGTCAGTTCCGGATTGTTGAGCTGCGCCATGCCGAAGGGCACGATCGCCTTGGCCTGGTTGGCGATGTCCTTGCCGGACATGCCTTGCTGCTTGCCGGCATAATCGAGCACCTTTTTGGTCAGCGAATCGTCGTCGAAGCGGATCGAGGCGCTGTTGAACGAAAGCTGCTGCAGCAGCCCGAGCATGGCCATGCCTTGCGCCGAATTGTCGGCGCCTTCGGGCTGCGCTGCCATCTTCTTCTGCATCTCCTGCAGTGATTTGATGACGTCCAGCGTGTAGCCGCCGAGATCGAAGGTCATGCCGAGCGTGCCGGCATTGTCGACCGATATTTCGTATTTCGACAAGTCCATCCTGCCGTCGGTAGGCTGCCAGGTGCCTTCCATCTCAAGATTGCCTGTTATGTTCTGGTAGCCGAGTGCGTTGATGACTTCCTTGGATTTCGGATCTTCGACCAGGGTCAGGTCGGCAGCGAATTTTTCCGTAGTGCCGGAAAACGCCATGGCCTTGCCGTCGGCCGGCGGCGTGATTGCGATGGCAAGCCCGTCCATCGAGAAAGCAGTTTTGTCAGCCACTTTGACTGTCATGTTGTCGATCTCGGCCGATTTGTACATCATCAGCGAGCCCAGCGGACCGGTTGCGCCTTCGGCCGGAACCGTCATGTCGTGGATGACGAAGGGGCTGAGATTGAGCGTGACGCCATCTTCGCTGTGTTCGAACGGCGACGTCGATACGGTCGCGATTTGATAGCCGCCATTGGCTTCGGTCACACCTTCGAGCTTGACGTCGCCGATCTTGAGCGCCTCCTTTTCGGCCGCCGGTTTGACCGCTACGCCTTGCAGAATCATGCTGGAGGTGTCGCCGGTTACTCCGGTCCAGGAGAGGTCGACACCCTGCGCGGCGAGGGCAGCCTTCAGCCGGTCGGCGACCGCGGTATCCTGCGCGAATGCCGCATTTAGCGGCAGCGTCAGCAAAAAGGTCGAAAAAGCCAGTCTCTTAACAAGTGTCGAGTGTCTTTTAATAAGTGTCGAGTGTCTGATCGTCATCGAGAGCTCCCCTGAGAGTGTCCTGAAATTCTTTTCAAATCGTCGCGTCGTCACCATTCGGTGACGAACTGGACCGGAAAAAGGCGGGCCTCGGCACAATGGTCGAAAATCGCGGCCAAAGGCAAACCCGATCCATCAGCCTTGCGATAGAAGCAGGATGTAACGGATTGATGTTGGCCGGCGTCGCGACGCTTCCAATTCCTGTTGCATAATGGGTGTCGCGCAAAAATGTGCAACGGTTTTGCGATAACGACATGCATCAAAACAAGGACCTAAAGCGTCGCATGGGGCCGGTCGAACGCGATGCGCTTTAGGAGCACGCATACCGGTGTGCCTCTTGCCGCGAATCACCCGCTCGGCTAGTGCCAGCCCATGGGAAAAAGGCTTTTGCCGCCCGAGAGTGGCGGCGGCGACAATATTGAGCCGGTCGATCTGAAGAAGGCGCTGGAAGAGCGCTATCTCGCCTACGCGCTGTCGACCATCATGCACCGGGCGCTGCCGGACGTGCGCGACGGATTGAAGCCGGTGCATCGTCGCATCATGCATGCCATGCGCCTGTTGCGGCTCAACCCCGACCAGGGTTTTGCCAAATGCGCCCGCATCGTCGGCGAGGTGATGGGCAAATTCCATCCGCATGGCGACCAGTCGATCTACGACGCGTTGGTGCGGTTGGCGCAGGATTTTTCGATGCGCTACCCGCTGGTCGACGGGCAGGGCAATTTCGGCAATATCGACGGCGATAACGCCGCCGCCATGCGCTACACCGAAGCGCGCATGACCGAAGTGTCGACGCTGCTGCTGGAAGGCATCACCGAGGACGCCGTCGATTTCCGCCCGACCTACAACGAGGAAGACGAGGAGCCGGCCGTGCTGCCCGGCGCCTTCCCGAACCTGCTCGCCAACGGCTCGTCCGGCATCGCCGTCGGCATGGCGACCTCGATCCCGCCGCACAATGCGGCCGAGCTTTGCGACGCCGCGCTTCACCTGATCGATCATCCGGATGCGCCCGTCACCAAGCTGATGGATTTCGTGCAAGGTCCGGATTTCCCGACCGGCGGCATCATCGTCGACAGCCGAGCCTCGATCCTCGAAGCCTACGAAACGGGTCGCGGCGGCTTTCGCGTCAGGGCGAAATGGAGCCAGGAGGACCAGGGCAGGGGCACCTGGAACATAGTCGTCACCGAAATCCCCTATGGCGTCCAGAAGGCCAGGCTGATCGAAAAGATCGCCGAGCTCTTGATGGCGCGTAAGCTGCCGCTGCTCGAGGACATCCGCGACGAGAGCGCCGAGGACATCCGCGTCGTGCTGGTGCCGAAGAGCCGCTCGGTCGATCCCGGCATCATGATGGAATCGCTGTTCAAGCTGACCGAGCTCGAAAGCCGCTTTCCGCTCAACATGAACGTGTTGTCGCGCGGCAAGGTGCCGAACGTGCTGTCGCTGAAAGGTGTGCTCAAGGAATGGCTGGAGCACCGCCGCGACGTCCTGATCCGCCGCTCCAAGCACCGCCTCGGCGAGATCGAAAGGCGGCTGGAGATCCTCGCCGGCTATTTGATCGCCTACCTCAACATCGACGAGGTGATCAGGATCATCCGCGAGGAGGACGAGCCCAAGCAGGTGATGATGGCGCGCTGGTCACTGACCGACACCCAGGCTGAAGCCATCCTCAACATGCGGCTGAGAGCGCTGCGCAAGCTCGAGGAATTCGAAATCAGCGAGGAATTCAATGGCCTGACCGGCGAGAAGAAGCAGATCGAGGCACTGCTTGCGTCCGACGCCAAGCAGTGGGCGACGATCAAGTGGGAAGTCGCCAATGTTCGCCAGAAATACGGGCCCGACACCGAGATCGGCAAGCGCCGCACCGAGTTCGCCGACGCACCCGAGCATGACCTGACCGATATCGCCCACGCCATGATCGAGCGCGAGCCGGTCACCGTGGTGGTTTCGGAAAAGGGCTGGCTGAGGGCCATGAAAGGTCATCTGACCGACCATTCGGCCCTGACCTTCAAGGAAGGCGACAGCCTCAAGCTCGCCTTCCACGCCCAGACGACCGACAAGGTGCTGGTCTTCACCACCGGCGGCAAGTTCTACACGATCGGCGCCGACCGGCTGCCGGGTGGGCGTGGCCACGGCGAGCCGATCCGCATCATCGTCGACATGGACAACGACCAGGATATCGTCACCGCTTTCGTCCATGATCCCAAGCGCAAGCTGCTGCTGGTGTCGCATGACGGCAACGGTTTCATCGTGCCGGAAGAAGAAGTCGTCGCCAACACCCGCAAGGGCAAGCAGGTGATGAACGTCAAGGCGCCCGACGAAGCCCAGCGCTGTGTGAGCGTCGCCGGCGACCATCTCGCCATTGTCGGCGAGAACCGCAAGATGCTGGTGTTCCCGCTGGCCGAGATCCCCGAGATGGGACGCGGCAAGGGCGTGCGCCTGCAGAAATACAAGGATGGCGGTGTCCTCGACCTCAAGACCTTCACGCTGGCAAGCGGCCTGTCCTGGCAGGATTCGGCAGACCGCACCTTCACCAAATCGCGTGACGAGCTTGCCGAATGGATCGGCGCCCGCGCCTCGGCCGGCCGCATGGTGCCGAAGGGTTTCCCGAGGACTGGCAAGTTCGGGTGAAGCGGTAATCTCCCCCCTCGAGGGCAGGGGAATCGCATATGGCGATTTTGGGGTTGAGTTTAGGCTGAGAAAGGATTCTTTGGAGAGGCAGTTGAGC
>NZ_JAMYPW010000055.1:0-40449 GCF_040320565.1 Mesorhizobium sp. M0664 | reverse complement strand
TCGTGTCGGGCCACATACGCGGGCTGACCAACACCATGCCGCTGCATGTCGAAATCCTTTATAACGAGTACAATGCCGCCGCCGCTTTTGCCGTCGCTTCGCTGCTTGCCGGCCTGGCGCTCGTCACGCTGGTCTTGAAAACACTTCTCGAGATGCGCTACGGCGCCGAGATCGCCGCGACGCGCGGACACTGACAAATGCATGTCGCCCAAAAGTGTGTAGCGGTTTTTGGACAACGACATGCATAAAACAAAGATTTGATGTCGCCCAAAAGTGGGAACCGGTTTTGGGATAACGGCATGCATCAACTACAAAAGGGATTTGCATGGAAGTTCGCGTTGCCAACGTGCGCAAGGAGTTTGAGCGGTTTCCGGCCCTCCACGACGTTTCGCTCGACATCAAGTCGGGAGAACTGATCGCCCTGCTGGGCCCGTCCGGTTCCGGCAAGACGACGCTGCTCAGGCTGATTGCCGGATTGGAGCGGCCGACCCGCGGAAAGATCTTCTTCGGCGAAGAGGATGCCTCCCAAAAGTCGATTCAGGAGCGCAATGTCGGCTTCGTCTTCCAGCACTACGCGCTGTTTCGCCATATGACGGTTGCCGACAATATCGGCTTCGGACTCAAGGTCCGGCACGGGCCGTCACGCCCGTCGGCGAAGGAAATCCGCCGCCGCGCCTCGGAACTCCTCAACCTCGTTCAGCTTTCCGGTCTGGAAAAACGCTATCCGGCACAGCTTTCGGGCGGCCAGCGCCAGCGCGTGGCGCTGGCCCGCGCCATGGCGATCGAACCGGCCGTGCTTTTGCTCGACGAGCCGTTCGGCGCGCTCGATGCGCAGGTGCGCCGTGAACTGCGCCGCTGGCTGCGCGACATCCACGACGCCACCGGCCACACCACGGTCTTCGTCACCCATGACCAGGAAGAGGCGCTGGAGCTTGCCGACCGTGTCGTGGTGATGAGCCAGGGCCGCATCGAGCAGGTCGGCACCGCCGACGAGATCTACGACACGCCGAACTCTCCCTTCGTCTACGGCTTCATCGGCGAATCGAGTTCGCTTCCGGTCAAGGTCGAGGACGGCCAGGTCTGGATCGCCGACCGGCCGATCGGGCTTTCCGCGCCGCACGCACCGCAAGGCGAAGCGACGCTGTTCTTCCGCCCGCACGACGTCGATCTGGTGGAAGAATGCAACGGCTGCATCGCCGGCACGGTCGCCGCCAGCCGCCGCGTCGCCGGCACCAGGCGGGTCGAGCTCGAAATCGGCGGCGAACGTCAGCGGGTCGAGATCGAATTGCCCGTCGATCATCCGGCGGCGCAGAAAAGTCGCGTGGCTTTCAGGCCGCGGCGCTGGAAGCTTTTTCCGGCTGCTTGATCCTCTATCAGGCGCTACACCAGCCAGTTCTCGACCTTCAGGCCGTTGATCCGGTTGAACTCCCCGGTGTTGGCGGTCACCAGGGTAGTTCCAAGCGCACGGGCGTGGGCAGCAATAAAAAGGTCATTTTGGCCGATGGTCTGGCCCCTGCCTTCCAGTTCTGCGCGAATCGCGCCGTACTCGGCATCCACCGGCACATCGAGCGGCAAGACGGGAATCTCAGCCAGCAATTCCTCGACCTTCTTGTGCAACTTGGCTGATCTTTTCTTGACGCAGCCATATCGCAGTTCCGACGCGACCACGATGCTGGTACACACGGCGGCATCTCCCACGCGCAGGACAGCGCTTGCGGCTTTCCCGGCCGGATTTCGGATCATGTCGCTGACAATGTTCGTGTCCAGCATGAACCGCATCAAAAAAATTCCTCGGATTTGACAGGCATATCCTCGACTTCGGGAAAGTCTTCCTCGGCACCGGGCGGCGGCTCTTTCGCCCATTGCGCGAGCAGTGCGGTGAGGCCAGGTTTGCGGACCGGCTCGATGATCAGGCGGTCGCCTTCACGGCTGATCAAGACCTTTTCGCCGGGAAGTTCGAACTCGACGGGAATGCGCACCGCCTGGCTGCGATTGTTACGAAACAGCTTCGCCTCCTTCGGCGGGGTTGTTGAATGGCGGTGTTGAGACATGACAACATCTCCCTTGTATATACTATTTGTATATGCCAGACAGGGCGGCGATGCAATCGCCTTGCACCGCGTTGGCCGGCCGGGAACCATCGTGCACGCCGACGGCATCGGCGCCGCTGCCAAGCTGTCCTGAGACTCTGCTTGAAAGAAAAAACCAGAAATCGCCCACAGCGGGAATATTTCTTCTATCGACAACGTGGAGCGGCCGCTCTGCGTGCCTCGTCGCGCACGATGCCTTGCCGCTATGGTCCGGCATTAAGCTCATGCATTGGAGCCTGTTTTCATGAAGCGATTTTTGCTTGGCATCGCCACGTTGGCCGGCCTCTTCCTCGCATCCTCCCAAGCCTGGTCGGCCGACAAATTGCTCAATGCTTCCTATGATGTCGGGCGCGAACTGTTTGCGCAGGTCAACAAGGCGTTCGTCGCCGGCCACCCCGGCGTCACCATCGATCAGTCGCATGCCGGAACCTCGGCACAAGCACGCGCCATCGCCGAAGGCCTCGGCGCCGACGTGGTCACGTTCGACCAGGTCATCGACATCGACTTCCTGGTCAAGAAGGGCCTCATCTCCGCCGACTGGCAGAAGGACTTTCCGGACAACGCCTCGCCTTTCTATTCGCTGCCCTCCTTCCTGGTGCGCGCTGGCAATCCGAAGCACATCAAGGATTGGAACGATCTCGTGCGCGACGACGTCCAGGTGATCTTCCCTAATCCGAAAACATCGGGCAATGCGCGCTACACCTATCTCGCGGCCACCGCCTACGCCAAGGAAGCCTTCAAGGGCGACGATGCCAAGGTGAAGGAGTTCGTGACAAAGCTGTTCAACAACGTGCCGGTGTTCGACAGCGGCGGGCGCGCCGCGACCACCACTTTCGTGCAGCGCGAAATCGGCGACGTACTCATCACCTTCGAGTCGGAAACGCGCGGCGTCCGCAAGGAGTATGGCGAGGACAAGTTCGAGCAGGTAACGCCTTCGGTCAGCCTGTTGGCGGAATTTCCGGTGGCGATCGTCGACACCGTTGCAGACGAGCATGGCACGCGCGATCTCGCCAAGACCTATCTCGACTTCCTCTATACACCGGAGGGCCAGGACATCGCCGCCCGCAACGGCCTGCGGGCCCGGGACGCGGCGGTCGCCGCCAAATATAAGGCTGAGTTTCCCGATGTCCGCCTGCTGACGGTGGAGGAGGTCTTCGGCGGCTGGGCCAAGGTCCAGGCCGAGCACTTTGCAGCGGGCGGCCTGCTCGACCAGACTTATGGCAGCCGCTGAGGCGATGTTCCAACTTTGACAGAAGCCGGCTTTGCCGGCTTCTTTGCTTTCGCGCCGCGAAAGGTGATTTCTGGCACTTTCCGGGCGCATTCCGTCCAAAACGTTACAAAGAATCAACGCGTTTGTGCCTACCGTGAGAACGGACGGCTTGTTTTCGCGAACGGCTTCGCGTGATCAAACCGTCATGATTTGCACACAAACAGCCGCCAGACGCAGGTGGTTGGGGCTTCATGGGTTGACTCGGGGCATGCTTACCAAAAAAGGCAAATACGGCCTCAAGGCCCTCGTGCATCTGTCGGGCCTGCCGGTCGGCCAGCTCGCATTCGTCAACGACATTGCGGTCGCCAATAACATCCCCAAGAAATTCCTGGATGCCATCCTGGGCGAGTTGCGTAACGCCGGCTTCGTCCAGAGCCGCAAGGGCAAGGAAGGCGGTTACCGCCTTGCCCGGCCGGCTTCCGAGATCAAGATCGGCCATGTCGTGCGTGTCCTCGACGGGCCGCTGGCGCCGATCCCGTGCGCCAGCCGCACGCAATACCAGCGCTGCGAGGATTGCGACGAGGCGACCTGCCAGGTCCGGCACATGATGCTGGAGGTCCGGCAGGCGATCGCCGAGGTGCTGGACAACCGCAGCCTCGCGGCCATGCGCGACGCCGACAATGACGATTTCCCGGTCGAACTGACGTCGCAAATCTAGCGCGCGAGCAGGCTCAAGGCGGTCGCGACGGTGTCGGCGACCGGACGCGTGCCATCCAGGGTCATTGCCGCCTCGTCCGCCGCCGGCGCCTCAAGCGTGGCGAACTGGCTGTCGACCAGGCTTGCCGGCATGAAATGACCCTTGCGATTGCCGACGCGCTGTTTTGCTGTTGCCGGGTCGATCTCCAGGTGAACGAAAACGATATCCGCGCAAAAGCCGCGCAGACGATCACGATAGCTGCGTTTCAGCGCTGAGCAGGCGGCGACCACACCTTGTCCGCTTGCGACCGACGCGGCCATCCGCTGGCCGATCGCGTCGAGCCAGCCTTCGCGCAACGCGTCGGTGAGCGGCTGGCCGCTCGCCATGCGCGCGACGTTTTCGGGCGGATGCAGCCTGTCGCCTTCGATAAAGACGGCGCCCAATGCCGCTGCAAGCGCTTCGCCGACAACCGACTTGCCGCAGCCGGCAACCCCCATCACCACGATGGCGGGTATCGTTCGAACAGTGCTCGGCGGCTTATATGCCACGTCTTTGCCGGTCATGCAGGTCAGCGGCTTGCCGGCGCGCGGCCATAGAGCAGCAGCATGGCGACGATGACGACGCCGTAGATGATCTGCCGTCCCGCCTCCGGCATCTGCATGACAGAGAGAATGGACTGCAGAAGCGTGATCAGGATTACCCCGGCGACTGTGCCGAGATAGGAGCCGCGCCCACCGAGGATCGACGTGCCGCCGAGCACAACCGCGGCGATCGACGGCAGCAGATAGGCGTCGCCCATCGACTGTGCCGCCTTGGAGGCATAGCCGGCCAACAGCACGCCGCCGAAGGCGGAGAGCCCGCCCGAAACCGCAAAGGCGATCATCACCACGCGCCGCGTGTCGATACCGGAAAGATAGGCGGCACGCTCGCGATTGCCGATGCCGTAAACGGTGCGGCCGAAGCCGGTGCGGGTCAGCACGAACACCATTGCGGCGCCGATCAGCGCCCAGATGAGGACGGCGTTGGGCACGGCAGGAACGGCAAAGCCGGTCGCCAGATAGCGCATCGCACCGGTCGCCGAATCCTGCGGCGAGAAACCGCCCGTATAGACCACCATCAGCCCCTGCGCGACGGCGTTGGTGGCAAGCGTGATGATCATCGAGGGAATGCGCAGATAGGCAACGCCGATGCCGTTGACGATGCCGATCAGAACACCGCAGAAGATGCCGAACGGAATGGCAAGCGCCACGCCGACCGGGCCGTATGCGGCCGCGGCACAGGCCATCATCGCGCCGGCCGCCACCGACCAGGGCACCGACAGGTCGATCTGGCCGAGCAGGATGACCAGCATCATGCCGGTCGCGATGACGCCGAGAAACGACGCCACCTTGAGCTGCTGCAAAAGGTATTCAGGCGACAGGAAGCTGCGCGAATAGAGGCTGCCGAGGAACAGCAGCAGCACGATACAGGCGAACGCCGTCAGCACCGCCGGGTCGGCGCGGCGGAGGAATTTCGGCATGCGGCCGGCGAGACCACTCACAGTCGTTTCGCTCACAGGAACCACTCCAGCCGGTTGCGGACCCGAAACAGGGCGAAGGCGCCGAGGCTGACCGCGATCAGCAGAATGACGCCCTGGAACAGGGGCTGCCAGAGCGGATCGAAATCGAAGACGAACAGCAGGTCGCCGATGGTGCGGAAGGCAAGCGCGCCGAAGATCGCGCCGATGGCGCTGCCCTTGCCGCCGAACAGCGACACGCCGCCAAGCACGACCGCGGCAATCGAAAACAGCGTATAGGCGTTGCCGCTGGCATAGGCCGCATCACCGGTATAGGTGAAGAACGTCAGGAACAGCCCGCCGATCGCGGCAAGCAGACCGGCAAGCGCATAGGCGGCGAACTTTCCACGCCGGATCGGCACGCCGGACATGTAGGCCGCCATCTCCGAGGAGCCGGCCGCATAGGCGGCGCGGCCGAGCACCGACCGGCTGAACGGCACCCAGACGACAAGCACGACCGCCAGCAGCGCCACCAGGCTCGCCGGCACAATACCAAACAGGCGCCCGGTCAGCGCATCGGCGAGCCCTTCATTGACCGAGCCGCCCGGAAACGGCCGAAGCAGCAGCGCAATGCCGAAATAGACCGCACCGGTGGCGATAGTGGCGACGATCGGCTGCAGGCGTCCATAGATGACGATGGCGCCGTTGATTGCCCCGCACAGCAGCCCGGTGCCGAGCACGGCGATGACGCCGACGGCGGTCTCGATGCCGGTGCCGACGACCAGCCACGACGCCAGGCAGTTGGTCAGGGTGAAGATCATCCCGACCGAGAGATCGATGCCGGCGGTGATCACCACCAGCGTTTGCGCCATGGCGACGAAGGCGAGCAGCACGCCCTTGTTCGAGGCCGTCTGCACGACGTTGGCGGTGAAGCCCGCCGGATGGTTCGAGGTGTAGATGACGAACATGACGACGAAGATGCCGAACGCCAGTAGCGTTCCGCGCTGTTCGGCAAGCCAGTAGCGCCAATCCTTCACGCGTCCGCTCCTTGCTTTGGCATCTCTTCGTGAATGTTGAGCGCGCTGGCGATCAAGGCCCGCTCGGTGATTTCGGCGCCGACCAGTTCACGCTTGACCGCGCCGTCATAGAGCACCAGCACGCGGTCGCAGCAGCCGATCAGCTCGTCATAGTCGGTCGAATAGAAGAGGATCGCCGCACCCTGGTCGGCAAGCTTGCGCATCAACTGGTAGAGCTCCTGCTTGGTGCCGACGTCGATGCCGCGCGTCGGATCGTTGAGCAGGATGATGCGCGGCTGCCGCATCAGCCATTTGGCGATGACGACCTTCTGCTGGTTGCCACCGGATAGCGCGCCGACCGGAATGTCGAGGCCGGCGGTCTTGATCGCCAGGAGACCCACCATATCGTCGATCAGCCGCTGCTCGGCGGCGCGATCGATGATGCCGGCCCTGGACAGCCGGTCGAGGGCAGCGAATGAGAGGTTTTCGCGCACCGTCATCGGCAGCATCAGCCCCTCGGTCTTGCGGTCCTCCGGGATCAGCGCCATGCCGATCCGGTCGTCGCGCGCCGCGGCCGGGCTGGCGATCGCCACCGGCCTGCCGTCGATCAGGATCTGGCCCGACAGGCCACGCAGCACACCGAAGAAGGCGAGCAGCAATTCGCGCTGGCCCTGGCCGTCGAGGCCGCCAAGCCCGACCACCTCGCCCGCCCCGACCGATAGCGAGACATCGTGCAGCCGATCCGTCCAGGACAGGCTGCGCGCCTCCAGAACCGGCGTGGCTGCGGCAGCCGCCCGCGCGGGCTTGGGCGGAAAGATGTGGCTGTATTCGCGCCCGATCATCAGTTCGACGACCTCGTTGTCGCTTTTTGTACCGGCCGCGTAGCTGGCGACATTGCGGCCATTGCGGAACACCGTGCACTGGTCGGCCAGCTCGGCGATCTCGTTCATGCGGTGCGATATATAGAGCAGCGCCAGCCCTTCCGAACGCAGCCGCTTCAACACGGCGAAAACTCTGGCGACGTCGGCCGCGGTCAGCGCCGAGGTCGCCTCGTCGAGGATCAGGATGCGTGGCTTGCGCGCCAGTGCCTTGGCGATCTCGACCATCTGCCTTCTTGAAAGGGGAAGATCCTTGACCAGCGCCAGCGGATGGATATCGGAAGCGCCGGCGCGAGCCAGGGCTTCTTCGGCGATGCGGCGCTGCGCCTTGCGGTCGATCATGCCGAAACGCTTCGGCGGATCGGAAATGACGATGTTGTCGGCAACGCTGAGTTCGGGGACGAGCGACAGTTCCTGGAAGATGCAGACGATGCCGGCCTGGTTGGCAGCGGCCGGCGAAGCGAAGGTAACTTCGCTTCCGTCCAGCATCATGCGGCCCTCGTCGGGCGCGACGACCCCCGCCATGACCTTGATCAGCGTCGATTTGCCGGCGCCGTTCTCGCCGAGAATGGCGTGGATGCTGCCTGGAGTGACCGACAGTTCGGCCTTCTCCAGCGCCCGCACGCCGCCATAGCGCTTGGATATGCCTTCCATGCGGAAGAGCGGAACCGCACCGTCCATCGGCCCTCCCCAGGCGCTTGGCAATCAGGATGTCGGGCTGTCGGAGTTTACTGGTTTTCCTTGCTCTGGCCCATGATTTCCTGCGCCGTGAAATTGATGCCGCAGGTCGGGAAGGAATTGCCGACGAAGAAATTGTCGGATTGGTCGGGGAAGTAGTCCTGGCCTGCCTTGAAGTTCGGATCCTCGACGATCGCCAGCGGCAGCTTGACCGCTTGCGGCACGACCTGGCCTTCAAGTGCTGCAATCGCCGTCTTGATGGCAACCGCGACCTGCGCCGGGCCGGTGCCGGCCGACGAGCATTTCAGGCCGTCAGCGGCGAACTTGGCGCAGAATTTGCGGAAGCCGTTCTCCGTCTCGCCGCCGAACGGCACGAACGGATGCTTGGCATCGATCATCGCCTGCACGATGCCGGTATCGCCGCCCTGTCCGGTAATGCCGTCGAAGGGGCCGTTGGTGGCAATGGCATCGGCCGTAGCCTTTTGCGCAACGCCGTCATCCCACTTGCCGACGACCTCGGTGACATCCCATTTCTTGCCGGAAGCGTCGAGAACCTCGTGGATGCCGTTATGGCGGTCGGTATCGACGGATGTGCCGGCGACGCCGCGCACTTCCAGCACCTTGCCGCCGTTCGGCACGTGCTTGACCAGCCAGTTGCCCCACAATTCGCCAAGGCCTTTCTGGTCGACATTGACGTTGATGGCATCCTTGGTGTCGAGGATGTTGTCGAAGGCGACCAGCACCACGCCGGCTTCCTTGGCCCGTTTGATGACAGGACCGAATGCGGTCGGGTTCTGGGCGTTGACGACAATCGCGTCATAGCCGGAATCGATGAAATTGTTGATCGCCGAAATCTGCGCCGGCACGTCTTCGCCGGTCGAGACCACCTTGAATTCCTTGAGCTTGGCCGCGACGTCCGGCTGCGCTGCATAGGCCTTTGCCGTCTGCACCATCTGGATGCGCCATGTGTTGGCGATATAGCCGTTGGCCAGAGCGATGCGGTACGGGCCGTCTTTCTTGGGGAACTTGAAGAACTGCGTATCGGCCGACCAGGGCGCGAAGCAGTCAGGCTCGGCCGATGGCCCCTTGACGATTTCAGGATCGGCGATCGCCGACGAGCTCAGCATGACGAAAGCAGTGGCGGCAACGATACCGCCAACGAGTGACTTGATCATCGATATTCCTCCCAGTTGCAGTTTTGTTTGTTGTTACGCCGATGAATTTGCGCTTTTTCCGGCCCGGCACCTCCCGCCGTACCCGTCGCGCGTTCAGGTGGCCGAATGCCGACCCGATCCCCTCCTTTGCTGCCCGGCTAGTCCCGCAAAAACTATCATATTATACATAATAAACAAGCATGAGCTGTCGCTTATGTATAATAAACAGCCCCCATCCTCTGAGCGAAGTACTGCCCGGCGATAACTGGTAGCGCTACCATGACGTAGTGTAAAGCGCCATTGCGTTGAAGCGCGCTTCAGCGTGCCGTGCTTTCACGCCGCTTGAGTTCGAAGCCGAGGTCGCGACGACACCTGCGCCACCCGTCGATCCGTTGCATCCAAAACGGCGACAGCGTCTATGAAACGCATTACTGTTTCGTCGCTTTGCGCAGAACAACGCTGGATGTGGGGAGCCAATGATGGAAGGACATATTGATCCAAAACTGGAACACATGTACCGCCGTGGCTACTCAGCTGGCGTATTCGATGTACTGGCGAGCCTTGCGCTCCTTCTTTCCGATGAAGACCGCCAGATTGTGGAGAACTGGGCCAAGAACGACCTTGCCGTCTGGAGAACTATGCGCCTCAATGAAGCGGTTCGGCCTCCGGATTTTCCCATAGGAAGTCGCCCAGATGTTCATGGACCCTGGCCTGCGTAGGTGTCCGAGACCTACTCAGTTCCTCGAACACCTCCGGCGCATCGCGATGGTGCTCGAATACTACCGGATCGCCGGACCCTTTTTTCGAGCTTTCAGCGCGCCGTGCTTTCACGCCGCTTGAGTTCGAAGCCGAGGTCGACAACGCGCGACTCCGGCCTATTGCCCTCGATCGCCGCAAGCGCCATGGCGACCGCCCGCCGGCCGATCTCGTAACGATAGGTCCGAACGCTGGTGACCGACGGAAACGCCACCTCCATCATGTCGAGATCGTTGAAGCCGACGATGCCGATCGTCTTCGGCACGGCGATCGAAGCGCGATGGCATTCGAACAGCACCCCGAGGGCGATATCGTCATTGTTGCAGAACACCCCATCGAGGCTCGGCACCTTGGCCAGCGCGTCGCGGAACAATTCGCGACCGAGGGTGACGCTGGAGGGCACCGGCGTCGTGGTGGTGAGCCTCGGATCGCACAGGCCGGCCGCCTCCATCGCCGCGCGATAGCCGGCAAGCCGCCGCTGCGAACGCGGATCCATGCGCGCACCGATGAAGCCGATCCGGCGATAGCCTGCCTCGATCAGATGTTCCGCAGCCGCCTTGCCGCCCTCGAAATGTGAGAAACCGACCATCATGTCGACCGGATCGGGCCCGGTCTCCATCACCTGCACCACCGGACAGCCTGCCGTTTCCAGCAGTTTTCGCGAGGCCGGCGTCTGGTCGATGCCGGCCACGATCAGCGCCGCCGGGCGTTGCGGGCCAAACACCTGCAGCAGCCGCTCTTCCTCAAGGCCGGAATAGTGGGTGTTGCCGAGCTGAATCCGGAAAGGGCCGTCCGACAGGCTGTCGTAGATGCCGCGCACCACTTCGGCAAAGACGTTGTTGGTAAGCGACGGCACCAGAACGCCAAAGACCTCGGCGCGCGCCGAAGCCAGCGCCCGCGCATTCGGGTCGGGCACATAGCCGAGCTCGTTCACGGCCGACTCGATCTGGCGGCGCAGATCTTCCGAGACACGCCCCGGCTCACGCAGGGCGCGCGATACGGTAATGGCGCCGACGCCGGCCTTGCGGGCGACGTCGGCGATGGTCGGGCGGCCGCCGCCGCGGCGTGAGCGCGGCTTGATCACCGTACTCGTCCGGACGCCGGGCAACCGCCCACACGCGACCGTGAAACGATGTTCAGCGTTTTTGAAACTGCTGCCATGCCAAACTGGCCCGTTGCCACACCTTGTCTGGCGTCGCGCAGCCTTCGGCTATTGTCAAGCGACGGCCGGAGAGACTGTATCCGTACCGCTGTGCTTCAGGCCGCCACAGCAGCGCTGCGCCGGGCCTTCCACAGCAGCAGCACCATGGCCAAAATATTCAGCAGGTTCCAGGCAATGCCGTTGAGGAACGCGGCGGCATAGGAGCCGGTCAGGTCGTAGATCCAGCCCGACATCCAGCCGCCAATCGCCATGCCGAAGATGGTCGCCATCATGACGATGCCGACGCGCTGGCCAGCCTCCTTGGCTGGCATATATTCGCGCACGATGATCGCATAACAGGGCACGATGCCGCCCTGCGACAGGCCGAAGACCAGCGAGACGACATAGAGCGAGGCAAGCCCGTCGAACGGGATATAGAACAGCAGCGACAGGCATTGCAGCACCGAACCGATCAGCAGGGTTTTCACGCCGCCAATGCGATCGGCAAGAAAGCCGGAGCCAAGCCGGCTGACTACGCCCGCCGCCAGCATGATCGACAGCATATCGGCGCCATGCGCCACGCCGTAGCCGAGATCCATGCAATAGGCGACGATATGGACTTGCGGCATCGACATCGCCACGCAGCAGCCGAGCCCGGCGACGATGAGCAGCGCCTGCAAGGCCGCCGGCGACAGTGAGATCGGCTGCACCACGCGGCTCCCCGGCGATCCCGGAGCCGCCTGGGGCGGTGCGCCGCGCCGGAGCAGCAGGATCAGCGGCACCATGGTGACCAGGCAGACGGCGCCGATCGCGGCATAGGTGAAGCGCCAGCCTTGCGCCTGCATGACATAGGGCATCGCCGTCGGCCAGATCGCTCCGGCGAGATAGTTGCCGGATGCGGCAGCCGTCACCGCGACGCCGCGGCGCCGGTTGAACCAGTGCGAGATGTCGGCGATCAGCGGCCCGAAGATCGCCGACGAGCCAACGCCGATCAACAGGCCCTGGACGAGGGTGAACTGCAGGATCGAACTGGTCAGCGACGCCAGCAGGAAGCCGGCGCCAAGTGTAATCGCGGCAATCAGCGCCGGGATCCAATACCCCATGCGGTCGATGGCGCGGCCGAACAGCACATTACCGGCGGCAAAGCCGACCATGGTCGCGGTGTAGGGCATCGAGGCAGCGGCGCGATCGACGCCGAATTCTGCCTGCACGGCAGGCAGCACCACGACCACCGCCCACATGCCGACCCCGCCGATCGTTGCCAGCAGCATCGAGATGCCCAGCCGTATCCAGGCATAGGCACTGTCGATGCCGGAACTTCCTGCCTGGCTTGAGACGATTGGGGTCAAGAGCGTTTCCTGTCCGCAGTTCTTGAATCGGCGGTTCTGACCACTATCGGCGCATTCGCATCGCCGAGCAGCGCCACGACAGGCAAATCCGTGGCTCCAGGGATTCGGGCCGAAGTGGAACAGGGGTGCGCCATAAGGCGTTTTCCGGCAACGACCTAGTGGAAGGAGTTTGCCATGACCGCGCAACGGAAATGGTCCGCCGACGTCACCGAGCACAGCGAAGCGCTGGACCTCGAGGAACACATCTTCGAATCCCACGATCCCAAGAAGATCGCCGCCTCTTTGAAGCGATCGGCCGAGCACAGCGACCGACGCAAGGCAGGGCCGTTTCAATCCGCCATGTCGATGCTGAATTTCTACATCAACCGCGCCGGCAAGAACCTGCCGGCGGCGCAGAAGAAAGTGCTGGAGGACGCCAAAGACGAGCTGCGCGCCCTTTTTGGCCGCCCAAAGGAAGATTAGGGTCGGTCTCCATTGATTGGTTCTGCCAAATTCGGCTGAACTGGACCTAGTGACAGGGCCTCTTTGTCGCCAGTCTGCAGGCTCGGCTTGTATTCCCAAGCCCGCAAAAGCCTGGCGTCATGACGGTCAAGATCGGCATCAATCCTATTACCTGGAGCAATGACGACGTTCCGGCGCTTGGCGGGGATACGTCCTTGGACACCTGCCTGTCGGAAACCGCGCTGGCCGGCTACCGCGGCACCGAACTCGGCGGCAAATTTCCGCGCCAGGCCGAAGTGCTTGGGCCGCTCCTGTCTTCCTATGGCCTGGAACTCGTCTCCGGCTGGTATGATGGCCGCATTCTCGACCGCACGGTCGACGAGGAATTCGCGGCGATCACCCCACATCTTCAGCTGTTGCGCGACCTTGGCGCCAGGATCGTCGTCTACGCCGACACCTCGCGCGGTCGCCATGACGGCATTTTCGCACCGATCTCCGAGCGTCCGCGCCTCGCCGACGGCGACTGGCCGTCCTATGGCGTGAAACTGACCGCCCTCGCCGACCGCATGGCCGCATTCGGGGTCGGCATGGCCTTCCACCACCACATGGGCACCATCGTCGAAACGGACGATGAAGTCGACAGGCTGATGGCGGCGACGGGCCGAAGCGTCGGCCTGTTGTTCGATACCGGCCACTGCCTGTTTTCGGGCGGCGACCCGCAATCGCTGCTGCAACGGCATCTCGACCGTATAGTGCATTTCCATTGCAAGGACGTTCGCAGAGCGGTGCTGGAACGGGCACGCCGCGAGGACATGAGCTTCATGGCGGCGGTAATGGACGGCATTTTTACCGTGCCCGGCGACGGCTCGATCGATTTCCTGTCATTGCTGAAACCCCTCGCCGCGCGCGGCTATGAAGGCTGGCTCGTTGTCGAAGCCGAGCAGGATCCGGCCAAGGCGCATCCGCTGACCTATGCCAGCAAGGGCTATTTCTCGCTGCTCGCCACCGCCCGCGAGGCCGGCTTCGAAGTGGCGACGCGGCAGGCAAACTGACCGGCCCGCATTTGCGAGCCGGGGGAACACGATGGGCGCGCGCCTCGATGGGGTTAGCGACGCGAAAGCGCCCGGCGATCCGCGCCGCCTTGCTCCCTGCGCGGCGCGGATCGCAGAATCCCGGCTCTGGATTGCAAACCCCGACTTTCAAGCTTGAGGCCGGCTGGAAGCCGTGCCTTGATGCAACCGAGGAGGAGCGACATGGCTTTCGAAGCTGCGCTTGGCATGGAACGGCTTTGCACCATCCGGGAGATTGCCGAGAAGGCGGAACTCGGTGCCGCCACCGTGCATCGCGCGCTGAAGAACAGCCGCGAGATCCGTCCCGAAACCAGGCGACTGGTGCTCGACACCGTCTGCCGGCTCAACGAGGAAAAGATCGCCCGCGCCGCCCGGTTCGTCGGGGGATAGTGCCTTGCCCGACCACATGCGCCTCTCCCTCGACATCATGTCGGTCGACCGCGCCTCGGAAGAACCGATGCACCGGCAGATCTACGGCGCCTTGCGACGCTTCATCCTTGACGGCCAGATCCCGCAGAACACGTTGCTGCCGTCGACGCGCTCGCTGGCCGAAGATCTGAAGGTCGGGCGCAACACGGTCATCGCCGCCTATGACCAGCTCCTTGCCGAAGGTTTCATCGAGGCGCGTGCCGGATCGGGCACCTGGGTGGCGCCGATCCAGCAGAACCGCCCCTTGGCATCCCTGCGCGCCGGACTGGCAGCGCCGCAAAAGCTGTCGCGGCGCGGTCAGACCATCGTCAACGGCCCGCAACCGCCGCGTAATGCCGGCGTCATCAATTTCCATCCCGGCGTGCCTGAAACGGCATCGTTTCCGTTCACCATCTGGTCAAGCCTTCTGGTGCGCAATGCACGCAGCCGCGACGATAGTCTGCTTGGTTATCTCTCCTTTGCCGGTCACCCCGGCCTGCGCCAGGCCATTGCCTCGACCATCTGCCTGTCGCGCGGCATCAGTTGCACCGCCGACCAGGTGATCATCGTCACCGGTGCGCAGGCAGCGCTCGATCTGGTCTCGCGCGTGCTGATGGACGAAGGCGACCATGTCTGGATGGAAGAGCCCGGCTATCTCGGCGCCAAAAGCGCCTTTCTCGCCAGCGGCGCCAAGCTGGCACCGTTGAAGGTCGACCGGCGCGGCTGGCATCTTGCCGATCCGGAGCTGCCGCCGCCGCGGCTAATCTATGTGACGCCATCCTGCCAATGGCCGTTCGGCACCATCATGCGCATCGAGGAGCGGCTGCAACTGCTCGACATCGCCGAACGCAACGGCGCCTGGATCGTCGAGGATGACTATGACGGCGAATACCGGTTCCGCGGCCGGCCGGTGCCGGCGCTGCGCGGGCTCGACCATGCCGACCGCGTCGTCTATATCGGCAGCTTCGGCAAGACGCTGATTCCGGCGCTGCGCATCGGTTATCTGATCGTGCCGCGCGAATTGTCGGTTCCGTTCGACCGGGCGGTGAGCATCACCGGCCAGTTCGCGCCGCTGATCCTGCAGGCAACGGTCAACGACTTCATCATGCAGGGCTATTTCGCCACGCACCTCAAGCGCATGCGCCGGCTCTATGCGCGCCGGCAGGCGAACTTCGTCAAGCTGTGCCAGGAGCATCTGGCCGAATGGCTGATCGTCACGGAAAACGATTCCGGCATGCAGCTGCTGGCGAGCTTCGTCAGGCCCTATAAGGACAGCGACGTGGTCGCCGCCGCCCTCAAGGAGGGGCTCGACGTTCAGGGCATCTCCATCAACTATCATTCCACTGAGCCCGAGCACGGCCTGCTGCTCGGCTATGCGGCGATGGACGAACGTCAGATCCTGCGCGCCGTTCTGGCGTTGCGCGCCGCGTTCCTAAGATTGGATAGAAGCTAGAGCCAGGCTCTCCATCTCGTTCACCGCGGGGTTGAGTCGGTCGCCCGCAGTGATTAGGAATATGGGGCGTCGGTCCTTGTTTTCGGCGTTCGCGCAAAGCGCGCTTCCCAAGGCCGAACCTCCCCGAAAACCAGAAGCATGCCCACCGCCGGTATTGGCGGGCAACGCATTCATCTGAACCATGAGGATTGCCATGAGAACCGCATCCTGTGCCTGCGGGCAACTGAGGATCTCCTGTAACGGAGAGCCGCAGCTGGTCGCACAGTGCCACTGCCTCGACTGCCAGAAACGGACCGGCAGCACATAGGGCGTCGCCGCCTTCTTTGCGCGCGACAAGGTAGAAGCCAGAGGCGACGCCAGGACCTACAGGCGGTCAGCTCGGAGCGGCCACCACGTCACTTTCCATTTCTGCCCGGGCTGCGGCTCGAGCGTCTTCTGGGAGCCCGAGCGAAAGCCTGAATGGATCGCCGTCGCGGTCGGCTGCTTCGCCGATCCCGCCTTTCCGGCCCCGGCGCATGTTGGGTGGGAAGAACGGCGTCATCCCTGGGTTTCCGGTTAGCGACGCCAACCCGCCAGCGCAGCGCTTTACCTTACTGGTTGATCTCGGGTTCAACGAGCTTCGCCAGATTTCGCAGCGACTCCTGCCAGCCGAGATAGCAGGCCTCAACCGGGATGGCGTCTGGGATACCTGCCTGCGTGATATTCACTTCGGTGCCGACCGACACTTTCTTCAATGTCACGGTCACCTCGATCTCGCCGGCCAGGTTGGGGTCGTCGAACCGGTCGGTGTAACGCAGTCGCTCATTGGGCACGAGCTCGACATATTCGCCGCCGAACGAGTGGCTGTCGCCGGTGGTGAAGTTGCGGAAGGACATTTTGAACGCACCGCCGACTTTCGCCTCGAAATGATGAACCGTGCAGGTGAAGCCGTTCGGCGGAAGCCATTTCGCAAGTGCATCCGCTTCGAGGAACGCGCGGTAGACTTTCTCCGGGCTGGTTGTCAGAACGCGGTGCAACCGTACGGTGCCGGGCATATCGTTAATCCTCCGTGTTGGTGATCGATGCCCCCTAGGACGAGCGGAGCCCGGCCTATCCGACACGGGCCCGCGGATTTTTTGGCAGCCGGTTATGCCGGCCAGAATCCTCGGCCGGCCACCGGACAAGGAACTCGACCGCAGGGTAGCAAACCGCGCCGGATCTGGTCTAGTTCACACTGTCGAACTTCTGCAGATCAACCGGTGCCGCCTTGCGCAATTCGATATCATCGAGCGAAGCATTCTCCAGCGCCACCCGCGCCGCCGCATCGATGTTGTGGATCATGTCCTGAATGTCGGTATCGCTGTGCGCCGGGTTCATGGCGACCATCACGGTGCGGTTGAGGATGTCGAGCGAGCGCTTGCCGAGGTCGTCGGAATAATCCAGCCGCAGGCCCTGGTTCTCGGGCAGTGCGTAAGGATTGAGCGCCGGGTGATGCGCGCCTTCATGCATCAGCACCTGGTCCCACTGGGTGAAATTGTGACGGCCGGTCTTGCCGGCAACGACGCTCGGAATGGTCTTCGAAAAAGTCTGCGCCGCCTGCTCGCTCGGCAGCAGGTACATCACCTGTGCGGCACAATCGTCGTCCGCGCTGTTCATCGGCGACGGCGTCAGCCCAAGATTGCTAAGGTGGCGGGTACCGGCCAGCACCGTCTTCTTCTCGGCTCGCATCGCCTCGATGATGCCGTCCAGCCGGTCGAGTTGGACGTTGAGCATCGCCCCCATCAGTTCGGAAGCACGCGCGCCGATGCCGGCGAAGGGTTTGATGCTGTCGCTTCTGCCCTGCCAGTAGAAATGGCAAGGGTCGATGGCGCAGCGCGCCCGCTCTGCCACTTTCGGGTCGCTGGTGGCGATACCGCCGCCCTCGCCCGAGGTCATGTTCTTGAAGTAGTTGAAGGAATAGGCGCCGGCATGGCCGATCGAGCCGAGCTTGCGGCCCTCATAGCCGCCGCCGATGCCTTGGCAGACATCCTCCAGCACCAGCAAGCCGCGCTTGGCAGCAATGTCCATGATCGCATTCATGTTGCAGGCCGCGCCCCACATATGCACCGGGATGACCGCCCTGGTGCGCGGCCCGATGGCATCGCGCAGGGCGATGGGATCGATGGTCAGGCTCTCGTCGATGTCGACGATGACGGGAATGGCCCCGACCGAAAGCACCGCGGTCGCGGTCGCCATATAGGTGTGCGCCGGCACCAGCACTTCGTCCCCCGGGCCGATGCCGAGGCCGATCAGGCCGGCGGCGAGCCCATAGGTGCCGCTTGCGGCCAGCGCGAAATGCTCGACGCCAAGATGCTGCGCATAGCGGGCCTCGAAACGGTCGCATTCGCTGTCCCTGCCGTAACGAAACAGCGCGCCCGAGCGGATCACCCTGGCAATGGCTTCGATTTCCTCTTCGCCGGCGATGTACATGACAGGCCTCCAGTCACTTGATAGTGTGGGTCACTTGATAATGTGGTCGCTTGATGGTGTGGACAGCTGTAGGCTTGTCGGCACGGTTTGAAAGAACCACTCCGCCGCTATTCGACCAAGCCATCTGCGCCCGGAAGACGGTTCCTGTGACTGGTTTTGAACCGTGATTGGGGGAATCGGCAGCTAAGTGTCTCAGCCGGCAGGCAAATCGTACCCATCCGAATTCGCCAAAGTGGCCCTGTCGGAAAGGCAGGTTTCGGCGTTCCATTCCGGCCAGTTGGGCAAACGGTTGGTTCCATGAAATACGGGACACACTTTGGAAGACCCTCGAAACCGGCGTGCCGGCGGAAAGGCGGCCGTTCGTGAACGCCGCCGGCTCCAGAAAACGGATCGTACTCCACGAGGACGATGTCGGCATGTGCCACGGCGCCAACAGCGCCTTCCTCGAATTGAGCGGGCTGGGTGTCTGCAGTTCCGGCGCGGTGATGGTGCCGTGCCCGTGGTTCCTCGAAATGGCCGAAAGCGCCGTCGCCAACCCTGCCGTCGACCTTGGCGTCCACCTGACGCTGAACAGCGAGAAGCAGCACTACAAATGGCGGCCGTTGACCGCGCCGTCGCGGGCGGCCGGCTTGACCGACGAGTTCGGCTTCTTCTGGCCCGATGTGGCGACCACGCGCCGCAAGGCGGTGCCGCAGGCGGTCGAGGCCGAGCTTCGCGCCCAGATCGACACCGCCTATCGCGCCGGCATCGACGTCACCCACCTCGACGCGCATATGGGAGCGGCATTGTCGCCGGAATTCTGCAACATCTACATCAAGCTCGGGCTCGAATATCAGCTGCCGGTGCTGCTGACCAAGACGCTGTCCGCCTATTCCCCCAACGACAATCTGGTCGGCGTCACCGAGGAGGCGTTCCAGCGCGGCGTGGCGCTGGCCCGTGCCGGCGGCTTTGCCATTTTCGACGCCGCCATCCAGACGACCTGGGGCCGGCCGCGCTCCAGGCCGATCGAGCCGGCTTACAAGGCGCTCATCGACGGTGTGCGCGACGGCCTGACCTTCTTTTGCCTGCATTGCAACGCGCCCGGTGAACTCGAGCTTATCGAGCCGCGCTCCGCCTATATCCGCACCGAAGAGTACGAGCTGTTCCGCGACCAGGGCTTTCGCGACTGGCTCGCCGCACAGCCGATCGATGTCATCGGCATGAAGCCGTTGCGCGAGGAGCTTCGCGCAGCGCTCTCGGCCGGGCGATCATCAACAACAGCCCGCGGCAACAACGTGGGCGAACAGCGATCGGCGTCGGCAAAGGCCCGCAAAGCGGCCACCCGATCCGCAACGTGAGCCGATCGTCGCGGCCGGAAAACGGCGCCAGAGGGATTGGAACTGCAACGACAAATGGGAGAATAAGATGAAAACTCTTCTGAAAGTGGCATTGGGCGTCTTCGTTTCGGCGGGCCTGATGACAGGCATTGCGTATGCTGCGGGTCTCAAGGATCCGAAGGACGTCCGCATCACCTTCGTGGTGCATGGGTCGGCGTCCGATCCCTATTGGTCGGTGGTCAAGCGCGGCGTCGATGACGCGGCCGCCCTTACCGGCGCCAAGGTCGAATATTACGCGCCGCAGGTCTTCGACGTGGTCGAGCAGGCCCGGCTTCTCGACGCCGCAATCGCCACCAAGCCGGACGGTATCGCCGTCTCCATCGCCGACGCCAATGCGCTCGGCAAATCGGTCAAATCCGGGCTTGCCGCCAATATTCCCATGGTGGTTCTGGATTCCGGCGAAAAGGAAGGCGCCGAGCTCGGCACGACGCTCTATGTCGGCACCGTTTCCGAATATGATTCCGGCAAGAAGGCCGGCGAGCGGCTGGCCAAGGAAGGCACGCTCAAGGTCGTCTGTATCAACCACGAGGTCGGCAATGTCAGCCTCGACCAGCGCTGCCAGGGCCTCAATGACGGGCTGAAGCCCTCCGGCGGCGGCACCGAGGTTCTGGCCGTGGCGCCGGATCCCGCAGACATCCAGCGCCGCACGGAAGCCTATCTGTCGGCGCATCCCGACACGCAGGCCGTCTTTGCGCTTGGCGCCACCGCCGCCAACCCGCTGATCCCGATGTTCCGCGACAAGGAACTGTTCGGCAAGCTCAAGCTCTACACATTCGACATCAGCCCGGAGGTCCTCGATTCTGTCGTCGCCGGCGAAATGGGCTTCGGCATGGACGCCCAGCAATATCTGATGGGCTATCTGCCGGTGATCTATCTGGTCGAGCAGGCGACGCACGGCTTCTGGCCGCAGAACAACGCCTATACCGGACCGCTGTTCATAGATTCGCCGGAAAAAGCCAAGGCGATCCTGGCGCTCGCCAAAGAGGGCATCCGCTAGGCAAGCGCTCCGACGGAACGGGAGAATGCGCCAAGCGCACTCCCGATCCGTTCGAAGATTGCGAATTGAGCGATTGGAGAGCCTAATGGCGGTCGTGGAAGACAAGGCTATATCTCCGGGCGAACTGAAGGCGACCGACCGCTTCGGCATGACGTCGAAGCGGGCCGCCGGCGCCGACGAGCGGCTGGCCAGCACCGGCAAGCTGACCCAGTGGCTGCGCCGGCCGGAAGCCGGTGCCGCCGGTGGGCTGCTTGCGACGATCATCATCTTTGCGCTGCTGCCGGGCGCGGCAAACCTCTATTCGCTGCAGGGATCGATGACCTTCCTGACGCTGTCGGCGGAGCTCGGCATCGTCGCCACCGCGGCAGCACTCCTCATCATCGCCGGCGAGTTCGATCTTTCGGTCGGCTCCATGGTCGGCTTTGCCGGTGTCGTCATCGGGCTGACGGTGAAGTACTGGGGCCTGCCGCTATGGGGCGGCATCGCCTGTGCCTTCGCCGTTGCCATGCTCACCGGCTATCTCAACGGCCTGATCGTGGTGAAGACGCGCCTGCCCTCCTTCATCGTCACGCTCGCCACCCTCTATATCCTGCGCGGACTGTCGATCGGCATCACCCGCGCCGTCACCGGCCGCACGCAGATCCCCTACATACTCGAAGGCGCACCGGATCCGGCGACGGCCGGCATTTTCAACGGCCATCTGCTCACCGGCCTGTTCCACTGGATGGGCGCTCAAGGCTGGATAGCCACCCGCAGCGACGGCATTCCCTTCGTCGCCGGCATTCCGATGTCGATCGTCTGGTGGCTCGGCCTGACGGCGCTGGCCGGCTACGTGCTCACCCAGACGAAATACGGCAACTGGATCTTCGCCACCGGCGGCGACCTGATCGCAGCCCGCAACGTCGGCGTGCCGGTCGATCGCGTCAAGATCAGCCTGTTCGTCTACACCGCCTGCGCGGCGACGCTGCTTGCCACCATCCAGGTGATGGAGGCGGGCTCCGCCGACACCACGCGCGGCCTGCTCAAGGAATTCGAGGCGATCATCGCCGCCGTCATCGGCGGCGTGCTGCTCACCGGCGGCTACGGCACCGTCTATGGCGTGCTGTTCGGCGCGCTGATCTTCGGGCTGGTGCAGATGGGCATCTTCTACACCGGCATCGACACCGACTGGTTCAAGGTCTTCCTCGGCATCGTCATCCTGATGGCCGTGCTGGTCAACAACTACATCAGGCTGAAGGCGCTCGGCCGCGGAGGCGGCAAATGACCGAACCGGCCGAAATGACCGAACCGGCAATGGAACTGCGCGGCGTCAGCGTCAATTTCGGCTCGGTGCGTGCCCTCCAGGACATCGACATCAAGGTCTATCCGGGCGAGGTCCACTGCCTGCTCGGCGACAACGGCGCCGGCAAGTCGACGCTGATCAAGGTTTTGTCCGGCGTCTATCGGCCGAGCAAGGGCGAAATCCTGGTCGACGGCAAGCCGGTCACCTTCCGCAGCCCGCGCGACGCGCAGGAGCTCGGTGTGGCAACGGTGTTCCAGGACCTCGGCATGATCTCGCTGATGTCGATCACCCGTAACTTCTTCCTCGGCCGCGAGCCGACCAAAAGCAGCCTGCCCTTCTCGCGCATCGACAAGGAGCGCGCCAACACCATTGCCAGGCAGGCGATGGCCGATATCGGCATTGACGTGCGCGATCCGACGCAGGCCGTCGGCACGCTGTCGGGCGGCGAGCGCCAGTCGGTGGCGATCGCCCGCGCCGTGCATTTTGGCGCGCGCGTGCTGATCCTCGACGAGCCGACTTCCGCACTCGGCGTCCACCAGGCGGCGATGGTGCTGAAGTTCATCATCGAAGCACGCATGCGGGGTTTGGCCGTGATCTTCATCAGCCACAACATCCACCATGCCTATCCGGTCGGAGACACCTTCACGCTGCTCAACCGCGGCCGCAATCGCGGCACCTACGCCAAATCGGAAATCTCGCGCGACGAGGTCATCTCGATCATGTCGGGCGGTGAGGATCTGAAGGCGGTCGAAGCGGAGATTGCCGGCCTGCTCGCCCAGATCGGCAACCGGTCGCCTGCGGCGGCTTGAGCAGACAATCGGACATTGCGGGGAATGATCCAATGAGCAGGATACGCGTCGGGGTCGTCGGCGCCGGCATGATCTCGCAGGTCGAGCATATCCCCAATCTGCTGCGCCTTGGTGAATTGTTCGAGCTGGTCGGGGTCGCCGATCCCTCCAGAATTTCGCGGCAGTTCGTCACCGACACCCATGGCATTGCCAATTTCGAAACGATCGACCAGCTCTTCGACCAACGCCTCGACGCGGTGGTGATCGGCTCGCCGGACCCGCTGCATCACGAACAGGTGCTGGCGGCGCTGGCGGTTGGCCTGCATGTCTTTTGCGAAAAGCCGCTCTGCTATTCGCTGGCGGAAATCGCCGGGATCATCGCCGCGCGCGATGCCGTCAGGAAAATCGTTCAGGTCGGCTATATGAAGCGCTTCGACCCGAATTACCGGCTGGCGCTCGCTTCGCTGCCTGGAACATCGAGCACGCTGCGCGCGGTCTCGGTGGAGGTAAACGATCCCGACGCCTGGCCGTTCATCGCCCATCAGCCCTACAGGCGCGGTACCGATATCCCACAAGACATGGTCGCCACTGTCGCCGCAAAGCAGAAGCGCCAGGTCGAAGAGGCCGTCGGCGTGCATCTGACCGATCTCGCTTTCCGTGGATTTACCGGCGCTTACAGCTCGGCCTTGATTCACGATGTCAATGCCGTACATGGCCTGCTCGATGCGCTCGGCGTGCCGGACGGCGAGGTCGCCGGCGCGCAGATCTTTGCCAATGGCGACGGCGGCCACGGCGCCGTCAGGCTGCTGGACGGGCAGGCACTGTGGACCATGACGCATCTCATCGTGCCCAAGCTCGCCGACTACAAGGAGCGGATAACGCTGTTCTTCGACGATGCCAGCCTCGAGCTCGAATTCCCCTCGCCCTGGCTCAACCATCATCCGACCCGGCTGACGGTGACGACCTCGGACGGTCACACGCTGTCGAAGAAAGATTTGCGTGCCGGTTACGCCGAAGCCTTCGTCGAAGAGATGCGTGGCTTCTGGGCAGCGATCGTCAATGGCGATGCGGTCGTCAACCCACCCGAACACGCCGCCCGCGACCAGGCGCTGCTGATCGGGCTGACCCGGCGGCATCTGGCCTCATAAGATCGTCGGCTTTCAGATCTTGGCGGCGCGCAGTTCATCACGCATGCCGCGCATGCCGATCACTTCGATGTCGAACTCGCTGATCCACGCCTTGACGCGCGCCGTCTTGAACAACGCGTATTCCTCGGTCCGCAGATGGGCATCCGGAGGATTGATCGCCTCGAAATCGCCTACCGTGTTGAAATGCAGCGACAGGAAACTCAACCCCTCCGGGATTCTGGCAAACATCGCGTGGTAGGCCGTCTGCGCATCCGTCTTGCGCGCCCAAGGCGTTTCCAAAACGATGTCGAACACCGGTTCGCCTGCCGCTTGCGCCTTTACGATTTCGGCATCGTAGCGGGCAATGTCCAGCTCACCGGCATAGCTCGCCGGGTTGTAGCCCGACAGGTCCTTCACCAGCAGCGCCGGCAGCCGGTATTCCCGGCCGAGCTTGCGATAGATGGCGATGAATTCCGGCATCTGCGCCGTGCCCATGTGAGCGTCGAGATGGGTGATGTCGATGCCGGCAGCGATGGCGCATTCGATCTGCGCACGCAGTTCCGCTTCCACCGCATCGGGATGGGCTTTGCGCGCCTGCGGTACGGTCGGCCAGAAATAGCCGAACTCGTCAGTTATCGCAGCCGATTTGGGCGGGTTGGTCAGCGGACGCCAGCGATACGGCTTCTGCTCGCTGGTCAGCGTCAAGTGCACGCCGAGGTCGAAATCGGGATTGGCGACGGCGATCTGAGCGGCTTCCGGGAACCACGGGCATGGCGCCATCACCGAACCGGAACTGCATGTGCCGAACTTCGACAGTTCGAAAAACGCGACATTTGCGCCATGGCTCATGCCGACGTCGTCCTCGTGGATGACGACACGCTTCCTTGCGGTCTTTACGGTCATTTCCTGCTCCTGAACTGCTGCATTGTCATCTCACCCGACACGGGCAACGAGGTCGGTCAATTCGTCGAGCTCGATCTCGTCACGCCGGAACCGGCCCGCCACGCGCCCCTGCGCCAGAACCACCAGATCGTCGGCCACCGAGAGCGCGTGACGGAAATTGTGGGTGATCAGGATGACCGCCTGGCCCTGCTCGCGTGCCCTGAGAATGTGCTCGAGCACCCGGCCTGCCTGACGCACGGCCAGAGCCGACGTAGGCTCATCCAGCACAAGCAGCGACGATCCGAAGAACATGGCTCTTGCGATTGCCAGGGACTGGCGTTCGCCGCCGGAGATGTTGACGCCGCGTTCGTCCAGGCCGCGTTCCCAGCGCACCCCGAGCTGATGCAGCGCCGAGCGCGCCATGTCGTCGGCGCGTTTCATGTCGAGCCATTTGAACGGTCCGAAACCTTTCAGCGGTTCGCGGCCGAGCACGACATTGCGTGTGACCGACAGCAATTCGCAGACGGCAAGGTCCTGGAACACCGTGGCAATGCCGCGTTCGCGCGCCTGAGCCGGGTTGGCGAAAGCCACCTTCTCGCCGTTGAAGCGCAATTCTCCCCTGTCCGGCGGGAAGACGCCGGACAGGATCTTGATCAAGGTCGATTTGCCGGCGCCGTTGTCGCCGAGCAGCGCCAGGATGCGTCCGGCATAGGCGCTTAGCGACACGTCGACCAGCGCGGTCGTGGCGCCGAACCCTTTCGACAGGTTGACAGCCTCGATCACCGGCACCGCGCCGGCAGCGACCGGCTCGACCGGAGGGCGGCGAAGGATCAGGTCGTCGGAGCCGCTGCCGGCCGGCAGCCGGACCCCGCGCTGGGCATCCAGGCCAGACGGCTCGCTCATCGCGTCTTCTCCTTCGCCAGGCTGCCGGCGGGGCGTGTCTCCGCCGTTGCGGCGTTGCCGGCAATCGCCGCGTCGGCAGCACTGCTGTCGCGCTTGAAGCCGCCCATCGGCCTGGATTTGGCGATGCGGCGCGCCACCGAGGTATTGAGGATGACCGCGCCGACGACAATGACGCCGGTGAGCGTGCGGAAGAAATGGCCGGGAGCGCCTGCCAGCACCAGGCCGACCTGGATCATGCCGAAGGTGACGGCTCCGAGAATGGTGCCGATGACGCTGCCGTAGCCGCCGGCCAGCAGCGTCCCGCCGATAACTGTAACGGCTACCGCCTGCAGTTCGATGCCCTCGCCGCGCAACGCGTCGACGGAGGAAAAGCGGGCAACCTGGATGACGCCGGCGATGGCTGCCAGCGCCGATGTGATCATGAACAGGATGACGGTGACGCGGTCCACCGGTACGCCGAGATTGCGCGCCGCCTGTTCGTTCTGGCCACGTGCCTGGATCCAGTTGCCGAACCTGGTGCGCGCCAGCAGGAAGGTGCCTGCCAGCCCGATTGCCAGGAACCACAGCATCGACATACGAAAGCCGGCAAGCAGCGGACCCGCCATTATGGCCTTGAATCCAGGCGGAATGGCGACCGTCATCGGAAAGCCGCCGGTCAGCGCGATCAGTATGCCGCGCCAGATCAGCATGGTGCCGAGCGTCACGACGAAGGAATGGATGCGGAACCTGACCACGATCATGCCGTTGGCCCAGCCAAGCGCGGCTCCGACGGCCACCGCGACCGGCGCGGCTACGATCGGTGGCAGGCCGAAGTCGCGCATCAGCACCACGCAGACGAACGAGGTGAGTCCGAGCACCGCGCCCACCGACAAGTCGAAGTGACCGCCGATCATCAGCAGCGTGACGCCGACGCTGACGATACCGAGTTCGGCCGCGACGGCCATGATGCTGATGTAGGACAGCCTGGTGGGGAAAAGCTGCGGGCTGAGCGCGGTGAAGACCAGGAACAGGATGACGACGGCCGCGATCGACGTCGCCTCCGGCCGCAGCATCAGCCGTCTCAGCGCCTCGCCGGCGACCACACGGGAGGAAGGCTTGTTGGCCGCATTCGGCCCGGGCTGTTCGTTCATGCCGTCACCCCGATACAAGAGTGGCCACGAAGATGGCGAACGGGCGGCTTGGCCGCCCGTCCTGGACGCGTGCTAGGTTTTTGCTGTCGTCCAAAAACCACTGATGGACTTTTGGGCGGCGTGCATCAGCGATAGCCCTCCTTCACCAATGCCGAGACGCGCTCCACATTGTCCTTGTCGACGACCGTCGGACCGGTCAGGAAGTAATTACCTTCGATCAGGCCGTATTTCAGGTAGTGGGTCAGGAGCAGCACAGGCATGTAGCCGCGCCAGAACTGCTGCTGGTCGATGGTGAACGCCTGCCGGCCATCCTTTATCGCATCGAGCGATTGCGCGACGATGTCGTAGCCGGTGAGCACCAGGTCGTCCCGGCCGCTATCTGCCTTGGCGGAGAGGAAACCATCGATCACGTCGCATGTGCTCGTGGCCGCGGCCGTATCGGGGTGCACGCGCAGGTAATTTGACAGCGCTTCCGCCTGCTGGCCCGGATCCATGGTCAGTTCGAGGAAGTCGGCCTCGATGCCGGCCTTCTTGAGCTCATCGATCTGCGACGTCGCCCTGAGCTGGCAGCTCGCGTCGCCCGGCTGTTGATTGGCGACCACGACGCGGCCCTTGACGCCCATCGAGACCAGTCGCTGCGCCGTCAACTTGCCCGCCGCCGCTTCATCAGATCCGGTGCGGAACAGGAAGAAATCGTTGGGATCGCGCACTTGCGAACCGGACGGCGGCGCGGCGGCGCTGCCGAAGGCAATGCCGGCTTCCTTGGCGCGCGCGGCGACATCGGCATAGGAAGAATCCTCGGCGAAGGCGCAGATGGCGATGCCGTTGGCCTGGGCGGCGATCGCCTCCTCGATCTTCTGCACCTGGTTTGGAATGGTAAGCTGATCCGGGAAAATATAGGTGACCTTCACGCCTAGGTTTTTGCCGGCCTCCTCGGCGCCGCGTGCCAGATAGCCATGAAAGCCCGTCGGTGCGGCACAGCCGACAAAATAGATCGAGATATCCTTGTCCTGCGCCATGGCCGCTGCGCCGAAGACCGGCAGCAAGGCCACCGCCGAAATGGCGACAACCCGGCTGACGTGGAAGCCAATTTTCGATAGCCCATTTTTCATGCTCATGCCGATTTCCCCTATGCTTGTTGTTAAGGTCGACCCAAGCGACTTGCGCATCTGGAAGCTAATCGGCAGCCGGTTCGTCAAACAGACCCATTCGTATCGATTGACGGGAACCATTCGTGCCGAAACCTCGCCGGCAAACATTGGTCAAGCGCGCACCATCGGCGGCCGCACCGACACAATCCGACTGTTTGAATGTGTGGCGGCGGCTATCTGGACTTGATGACGCTGTCGGTATTGGCCAGCAGCTTGCGCACCGCATTGCGCGCCGCGTCCGGCCGCTGCAGGCGGATGCTCTTCTCGATTGCCTCATGCAGCCTCTGCGCATGCTGCAAATCGTCGAGTTCCCGCGTGGTATAAGCAAACAGATGATCGAATGCCGATTCGATCAGCACGCCGAGCGGCACCAGCAGATCATTGCCCGAGGCGCGCAGGATGGCGAGGTGAAACCGCGTGTCGGCGCGGGTGCGCTCCTGCAGGTTGGTCGCCTCGCCCATCTCGCGGCAGGCCTGGCTGATCTCGGCCATCTGCTCGTCGGTGCGTCGCATGGCGGCAAAGGCGCTGGCCTCCGGCTCGATGATGTGGCGGAATTCCTGCACGGTCCTGAGGAACACCTCGCGGTCCGGCGAGGTCGCATACCAGGCCAGCACGTCGCGATCGAGCAGGTTCCAGCGTTCCTTAGGCTCGACCCAGCTGCCGATTTTGGGACGTGACGACAGCAGGCTCTTCGCCATCAGCATTTTTATGGCTTCGCGCACCGCCGAGCGGCTGACGTCGAAGGTCTCTGACCATTTGGCTTCGTTGGGCAGGATGGTTCCCGGCGGATAATCGCCGCGCACGATCCTCAGCCCGATCTCGTTGGCCAGCGACGCATGCACGCTCGATCCCGGCATGCGCGCCGCATCGGCCCGGCGAATACCGCTCGTGCGTTCGGCGAACGCCTCGGCCGCTGTCTTTCCCTTATTCGGCTTCGCGTCCTGCATAGCTCCACAAAGTCCGGATTTGGAGGCGTGTCAAGGAGATGAAATCGACGGCAATATCTCAGCTTGATTTTCCGCCTCCGTCCCCTCGCCGACACCGCGCTTTGCCAAGCGTTCACGCCGGGGAGGCACGAACGGTTTCTCTTTGTTCCGGCTGAATTCCTCGATCAGGAAATCAAGGAAGACGCGGATTTTCGGGGCAAGATGCTGGCGTGCCGGATAGATCGCGTAGAGCGTGGTTTCGACCTTGTCCCAATCATCCAGAGCCGATTGCAGCCGGCCTGCTTTAAGGTCGCTCTCGACATAGGGATAAGGGATCAGGCTGACGCCGAAGCCGGCGCGCAGCGCATCGCGCACGGCAAGGCTTGACGAGACCGTATATCGTCCGTCGATGGCGATCCGCTCGGCGCGGCCGTCCTTGCGGAATTCCCATATGTCCGCATGCCCCGAGAGGCTGAACCGGATGCAATTGGCCGTCTTCAAATCGGCAGGCGTTTTGGGCCGGCCATGCTCCTCGAAGTAGGACGGAGCTGCGCAAAGCACGTGCGGCATGACCGCAAGCTTTCTGGCGACCAGACTGGAATCCTCGAGATTGTCGCTGCCGCGAATGGCCAGGTCAAATCCCTCCCGCACGATATCGACGCGTCTGTCGTCAAGATGCAGATCGAGTTTCAAATCGGGATAGCGCGATAGAAACGCGGGGATCGCAGCCGAAAGCCGCGTCAACGTGACAGTCATCGGCGCGCTGACCCGCAACGTGCCGCTCGGCGCCGTCTTGATCGGGCCGAGCACCTGGTCGGCCCTCGCCAGCGCATCGAGCCCCTGCGTGACATGCTCCAGGTAGATCCTGCCCTCTTCGGTCAGCGCCATGCGCCGCGTTGTCCGGTTGATGAGCCGCACCCCCAGATGCGCCTCCAGCTCGGCGATGTTCTTGCTGATAGCGGGAGGCGAGAGACCGAGCCGCCGTCCGGCTTCGGCAAAGCTGTTCAGTTCCGCCACATGGCGGAAAACCTGCAACGCCGTCAGGCGATCCATCGCACCATTCTCTTCCAGTAAATAATGTCTTGCAATTGTTGCATATTATCGCTCCTTGGTAAATTCTCTATCTGCTTCCCGAACGACTTTCTCAGTTTCGGAATGACATGATGACCAACCCCGCAATTTCCCTTATCGAGCGGCGCATGTCGGCCAATCGGTTCGATGCCTCGCACGAATTGACGGACGCCGAGATCGAGGAGCTGGCACGTCTCGCAACGCGAGCGCCAAGCGCCTACAACCTTCAGAATTGGCGGTTCATCGCGGTGCGGACGCCGGAAGCAAAGGCACGATTGCGCAGCCTCGCCCATGGCCAGGCCAAGGTGCAGGAGGCAGCCGTCACCTTCATCATCTGCGGCGTACTGCCCGACCACGCTGCCCTCGATGCCAGGCTCCGTCCGTTCGTCGAAGCCGGCTTCATGCCGGCGGATATGGCTTCGGGGTGGCGGGAGGGCGCCCGCGCCCAATATGCCGATCCTCTAGCGGCCCGCGACGAAGCCGTGCGCTCGGCAACGCTTGGCGCCGCAACGCTGATTTTCGCGGCCGAAGCGCTGGGGCTCGTCTCCGGTCCGATGGCAGGCTTCGATGCCGAAGGCGTGGCCCGCGAGTTTGGCCTTGCGCGCAATGAAATGGCGGTGATGCTCATCGCGGTCGGCCGCGCCGCGCCCGGAAACTGGCCGCAAAAGCCGCGCCGCCCTCTTGCCGAAGTTCTGGAAATCTTATGAAGACGCACCGTTCCGATCTGCTGCTTACAGCCATCGCACCGGCAATATGGGGCAGCACCTATATCGTCACCACGCAGTTCCTGCCGAACTTCTCGCCGATGACGGTCGCAATGCTGCGAGCCCTGCCCGCCGGATTGCTGCTGCTGGCGATCGTCCGGCAATTGCCGACGGGCATCTGGTGGCTGCGCAGTTTCGTCCTCGGAGCCCTCAACATCTCGATCTTCCTGAGCATGTTGTTTGTCGCCGCCTACCGGCTTCCGGGCGGGGTCGCGGCGACCGTGCTGTCGGTCCAGCCGTTGATTGTGATTTTCCTCGCTGCTGCCCTGCTTGCCAGCCCTGTCCGCCGGTTGGCGATCGTCGCCGCCCTTGTCGGGATCGCCGGTGTCGCGTTGCTGGTGCTGACCCCGAACGCGACGCTCGATGCGGTCGGCGTTGCCGCCGGCCTCGCCGGGGCGGCCTCAATGGCCTTCGGCAGCGTGTTGGGCCGCAAGTGGCAGCCGCCAGCATCGCTGCTCGCCTTTACCGCATGGCAACTGACTGCCGGTGGTCTCCTTCTCGTTCCGGTTGTCCTGCTTTTCGAACCACCCATCCCGTTCCCTACCGCGGCCAACCTGCTTGGACTGGTGTGGCTCGGCCTGATCGGTGCGGCGCTGACCTATGTCCTCTGGTTCCGGGGCATTGCGCGACTCGAATCTTCGGTGGTGTCATCGCTGCTTTTCCTCAGCCCGGTGACCGCCGTGCTGCTCGGATGGGTAATCCTGGATCAGACGCTGACCTTGCCTCAAATCGCCGGCGTCGTTTTCGTCATCGGCAGCATCTGGCTGGCTCAACGCCCTAGCCGCAACGAGGCTTGAGCCTGGGCGGGAGTGGGTCAGTTTGAAAATTCGATCAAGACGGATGGCCGAAGACGGTTAAAATAAGCTCAACCGCACCGAAGCTGCAGAAGAACACCACAGCACCATATGCAATCACCCGGCGCGGTATCAGGAAGCGCGCTGACCAAAATCCAGCACGAAGCCTTGCGTCTCGCTTCCCCAGTCGTTCGCCCCATGGAAGGTTCTGGTCATCGATTGACCCATAGAAATCGGTGCGCAGAATTATGCTTAGGAGTGCGACGAACATGGCTGCGAAACTCAGGGCCAAGACAACGACACATGCTGTTATTGGAATAAACAAGTGAGGATTGTTCGCCCACTCGTACTTCAAATGTCCTCACTCCCTGCTTTTGGCCGCGAACCATAGGCTTCTCTGCCTCTTTGGCTTGGATCAGCGCGACAATATCACTGATTTCCCAACGCTTGCCAGTGACGCCAGGGGCCGGTAGTGTCTCAGTTTGAAATTTGACGGAATGCAACATGCATTTCCCATATCGGGCTGAGCTCCTGTATGCTTACCGGAAAGCATGGGAGCAATCGTGAGCGATCACAATCAAGACGCATTGGAAGGTTGGACGTTTACCTCTGGCGAGGTCTCAGCTGGCGTGTACCGATTTAGCGGTCGCCATTATGACGGACGCTCGGTTGAACGGCAGGGCCCGGACTATGAGGCTATAAAGGCCGACTGCATGAATGATGCCCGGACACTTGGGAAGCCAGCCTATGCCAACCGGTCCTAGAGGCCAGAAGCGCCCTCCGATGTGATCGGCAACGCAGTCCATGTCATGCGCATTGCGACAGGCGAGGAAGCCGACGAAGTGATTGACGACGGCAAAGATCCCGCTGCAGCTGCCGGAGGATCTGCCGATGCCACAACGCCCCTATGATGAGCGCCTGCTCCGTCAGGCGTTCGAAGTCGCGCGCAAGGCCCGCGATGCCGGCGAACATCCCTTTGGTTCGCTGCTCGCTGACAAGGACGGCAATGTGTTGCGCGAGCAGCCCAACGCTTACAAAGCCGGCGGCGGCGACCGCACCGCTCATGCCGAAAGGCTGCTGGCCTCGTGGGCAGGGATGAATGTCAGCCTCGAAAAGCTGGCCTCCTGCACGCTCTACAGTTCGGCCGAACCTTGCGCGATGTGCTCCGGGACAATCTATTGGGCGGGCATTGGACGGGTCGTCTTTGGCCAGAGCGAACACGACCTCAAGCGGGTGACGGGCGCACATGTCGAGAACCCCACACTCGACCTGCCCTGCAGGATCGTCTTCGAAGCCGGGCAGCGTCCGACTGAAGTCATCGGCCCGCTGCTTGCCGATGAAGCGGCGCAACTCCAGGCCGAATTCTGGAAAGACAAGTAGGGTCAGGACTCATTGATTCAGAGGCAGAGGCGCGGTCCCAATCATTCTTGGGGCTTTGTGCGCTTGTGAATCGAGGGGCGACATAAAGGTCTTCTCAACCCATTGTCGCCCCGTCGGGCGCTTTTGCGGAATCCGAATAAAGGTTGTCCTCACCGCCAGACTGCGTCGGATACACCCACAGCGGTCGATTTTGTCTCCAAAGACCTTTCTGTACCGAAATAGCCGACCGTCTTCGCCGCCCAATTGGGCCTGATAGAAGCTGGGTAGATAGTGATGAAATTTTGGTTGGTCTGCCATGTCGCCGTACTTCCCATCGTCAGCTCATTGCAAGAAAAGTGCACTTCAGGAAAACTAGTGCGCTCTAGATCTCGGTCCCTTCGGTAGGAATGGATTGGCACACCCATGGTACTAGGCGGCGCAGTCGTTGACATAGTCTAGACACGGTCGCAAATTCCAAATCCCTAGAATCTCCGGAGGCTTATCAAAGGCAATGGAACTTCGTTCCCCCAAAATCGGTCGATTGAACCAAGGCGTAATTTTCACATGCGCCAAAGCAGAACGTTACGACGGGCGTCAAGTTTTCGGCTTGATAATCACCGCGCGCTGCGACCTTGCCCAAGAGAAATTCCCTATGTTGAACTATGTCCCGGTTGTCTCTTTGGACGATTGGCTTGTTACTGATGGTTTAGATTTAATGCTTTCTCGTGCATCAGCCGATACGACCGGAAAATTGAAAGGAGCACTTAAAACGGCCGGAATTGCAGAGAGTCTTTTGAACTCTCAATCTCCACGGCAGATATTTGATAGCTTTTTTTTGGATGATTACTCCAAGGGGAAAAAGCCAGCGAAGCAATTCTTTGACATCGTCGAAGTTTGTGAATTTTTAGCCTCCTTCCAAAGAAATATCTCTCTTTGTATCGATAACCTCTACAAGCAATTTGACGCGCAAAAAAAGCGCTTGCTGGAAGAATTAATCCGCCACAATCTGAGTGGTCATTATTTTTTGTCACGAGTGTTCGATGGTGAAAGAGCCGCGCGGATATGTAGCGCTTATGCGGGAAGTCACTTTTATTCCTCGCAGCTTAGCCATGACTATAGCTCGGGGTGCTGATGCCCGCACCTTAGACGCGCAAGGTCCATTGTCTTGGCCGTCTTATATTTCGTTTCAAGTTGACGATTTCTCTATGCCAATTAGTGAAATCGCCTCGCCTGATATCGAGCATATTCTGCAAACTTTTTCTCTGATGTTCGGTCGGATCGGCGTGACCGATGCCGATCGGGACTACATAAACGCGGTGTGTTCGCGCATTCCAGATTCCCAAAGGGTAGTTGGATGAAATACATAATGTTCGACTCCGGGGCGATCGATGAGATCGTCGCAAGCCGATTTCTTCAGTCTTCAGAATTTGAGCAGGGAAAAGAATTTCTGAACGTTCTCGCCGGTCGAGATAGCCAGTTTGCCATTTCGGCGAACATCAAAGTGATCCGCAGTGCGGACGGGTTGGCAATAGTCTCTCCCGATATTTCTCGAGACGCGAGATTCCTTGTAGTTGATGCAGAGTCCGCAGATTTCTTCAAGCAATTAAATGATTTCGAGGCTCTGTTTGCGGTGCAGAAGTTGCTTCGTCTTGCAAAAAAACTCTGGCAGGGTCTGAGCCTAACATTTTCTGAAAAGATAATATCCGGCAGTAGCAAGGTCGTATTGTTTCCTTTTCAGTATAAGCCCACTCCTTTCCGGGTTGTTATCGAGCGGGAACCGATGGCTGAACGCTTAGCTAAGCGCGGTGGTGCGGGGAAATTCCTGCTGGCATACAAAGCGGGGTACGAAGCCGGGGATGCTGTCCGGGAAGTGGCCGAACTCACCAATTTCCGCAAGGCCTATGACGACCTTCCGTCGATAAAGGAAGAGTCACGGGTGTTAGCAGGAGCCGCTGTTCCCAACGGGCCTAAGGTCGACCAACTTCAGGTGTCTGATTTGGGAGAGGCCAATGGGGATGCGACGACATCCATATTTCGCAGTTATGGAGATTGGCAGCCCCTTTTAACAGTTCAACAGCGCGCTTTCGTGGAGGCCCCCATCATCGGTGCCCACCGAATTGAAGGGGCCGCAGGCACCGGCAAGACGCTTTGCCTGATGTTAAAGGCAATCCACGCCCTTGCACGAGCTGAAAGCGCCCAAGAGCCAAATCATATCGTATTTGTCACTCACAGCGATGCTACGCGAAGTTCGGTGAAGGAGTTTCTATCGGTCATCGATCCGTTTAACTTTGCAGAGCGGGATCGGTCGTCCTCAAATCATTCGCTGAAGGTTTGTACCCTAAGCGACCTGTGCGCAGAACAGTTGCGGCAGCACATTAGCGAATCTGAGTTTATCGACCGAGACGCGATGGAGTCGAAAGAGCTTCAGCTTCTCTACGTCTCGGAAGCCTTCGAGGAAGCCAGAACCATTGATCTCCCTTCACATCAGCGCTTCCTGTCGCCGGAACTGACGACGTTCTTAAGAGATGAAGACAACTGGAAAATCGCCGAGATGCTCCAGCACGAAATTAGTGTTATTATCAAAGGTCGCGCCTCGGAGGACCTCGACAAATATAAGAAAATCCTGCCGCTTAAGTATGGAATACCGGTCTCAACAGAAGCAGACAAGGGATTTATATTTACAGTTTTTAAGAAGTATCAGGCCAGACTGGGTGATGCTGGGCAGTTCGATACTGATGACGTCGTCTTAACTGCGATTGGACAGCTAGATACACCTATTTGGCGCAGGAGGCGGGTACGCGATGGCTACGATTCGATATTCGTAGACGAAACCCACCTATTTAACATTAATGAGTTGCATCTATTCCACTATTTTACCAAGACTGAGGGACCTTATCCAATTATATATTCGGTAGACCGCTCTCAGGCGGTTGGCGATCGAGGATGGACCACGACTGAGATTGGTACGGCCATAACCCAGTCTAAGGAGAATCGAACGGAGGAACGCAATCAATTCAAGACGATTTTTCGATCTTCAACTCAGATCGTCAATTTGTCTTTTTCTATTGTTGCCTCGGGGGCGATGCTTTTCACGAATTTTGATAATCCGGTTGAGGCCGCTGGTTCCGCGTTTACAGACGTCGATGAAAAGCTAGCTGCCATTCCGCGGTATTTCAACGTGGCTAATGACGAGGCTCTCATTGAGGCGGCTTTCGCCCGCACCGAGATTCTCCAGAGTGATTTGAGTTGTCGGCGGAGTGACATACTGATTGTGTCACTCGACGAAAAGATTGTGGAGAGTTTAGCGGCGTTCGCCGAGAAACGGAACAAACCCTACATTATCCTCAAACGCCGCGGGGATTTGCGCGCGGTAGAGGCTGCCAATCGATCCGGTCAGGTGGTAATAGGCCATGCCGACTATGTGGGAGGACTGGAGTTTTATGCTGTGGTGGCAGTGGGCATCGACGGGGGCCGTGTTCCACCGACTTCCAAAGACGAAAGTGAAAGCAGTAAAAATTTCTTGTCCTATGCTGCCCACAACCGCCTCTATGTGGCCGTCAGCCGCGCCAAGTACCGAGTGGAGATTATCGGTGAGAAGGCTCGTGGTCCCAGTAAGCTAATTGTGCCCGCTATTCATGCCGGACTTCTTGAGGTAGCCGACGCATAGCAGCTTACAGTAAGATCAGGATATGCCCTGAGGTGACGTAACACCTAGCTGCAAAGCCTGTGTAACATCTGGGTTGACATCGACTATTTGTGACAGTCTACCCTCGGGCCTAAACCTTGAGGTGACACCCATGAGCCGAATTGGCTACGCCCGCGTCAGCACCCCGACCAGGACCTCGAAACGCACACCGCCAAGTTGACGGCCGAAGGCTGCGGCATCATTCGGTCGGAAAAGGTCTCCGGTGCCAGCCGTGACGGGCGAGCCGAACTTGCCACTATCATCGACTTTCTCCGACCCGGCGACGAGCTGGTCGTCGCCCGGCTCGACCGGCTTGGCCGCGACACCCGCGACGCTAATTGCGATTGCAGTTAAGCTTGATGCCAAAGCGCTCAGCGTGACAAAGAGTGACATCGATGCTGCGCTCAGTGCTGGCGCGTCTGATCAAGATGTCCAGCTGTCTGTGCTGATAGCTTCGGCTTTCTCGATGTATAACCGGATGGAGATGGCTTTAGAGCTTTGACGCCAGACGACCCACAAGAGTACGTTTATGATTCTAGACAGATTGCAGACTGGGGATATTCGGATCCGACAGTCCAGGCTATACCTAATGTAGGACGATGCGCGAGGTGCGCGTCGCATTAGAGGCCTGTCAGCAATTTCTTAAGTAGAGCATTAAGAGTTTCCTGCTCCGCCGGCGTCAGCACGGAGATTAATTGCTCTTCGAGCGCCACCATTGGACCGATCAAATCGTCTATCGCGCGCTTGCCGCCGGTCGTCAGCGCAATTTGCTTGCCACGCCGGTCGTTGGGATCGGGGCGTCGTTCAACCAGCCCGGCGCGCTCCAGCCGGTCCAGGCGGCTGGTCATGCCGCCCGAGGAGATCATTGCCGATTCGTAGAGCTGAGTAGGTGAAAGCATATAGGGTTCACCGGCGCGCCTGAGCGGCGTGAGCACATCGAACTCACCAACATTCAGGCCTGCTTCTTTGAGCAACGGGTTCATGTGATCGCGGATGACCCGCGCGGCGGCATCAAGCAGACGACCTGCCGTTTCAACAGGTAACGACGGAAGATCGGGGCGCTCGCGGGCCCATTGCTTAGCTGCGGCCTCGGCGCGATCCATGGCAAATATTCCCTCGCCAAAATGTATCTTGCAATCAAGATACATTGCATCTACTAACATTGCAGCAAGACAATAGCGCAGCGCGCAGCCCTGGAGAAAGCGAAATCGATGCCCAAAATGATTTTCGTGAACCTGCCTGTCCGTGACCTGTCGGCGTCGACGGCGTTCTACGTGGCGCTAGGCGGCACCGTGAACCCGCAGTTTTCGGGCGAGAAATCCACCTCGCTCATGTTCTCGGACACGATCGGGGTGATGCTGCTGACCCATGACCACTACCGCGAATTCACCACACGCCCAATCGGCGACGCACGGCGCGACAGCCAGGCAATGATCGCCCTCACGGTGGATAACCGCGATGCCGTCGATGCAACACTGACCAGCGCGGTCGCGGCGGGCGGTCGCGCCGATCCCAACCCAGCACAGGATCTTGGCTTCATGTATAACCGCCACATTGAAGACCCGGATGGCTACGTCTGGGAAATCGTATGGATGAACCCGACGGCGAACACCTGAACGTAGGGTGTGCGCGCATCGGTAGTAGCGGGTGTGAGCCTGGAGTCATGACGAGCAATTCGGGGCCGGCCCAGTGCCGGTTTCGCGTCAGCTGCCCCCGTCAGGCCGTCTTGACGTATTTCCGCCAGCTGTGCTCCGGCCGGAAGCCGAGCATGTCCCGCGCCTTGCGGTTGGAGAGCAGCGTCTCGTATTCACCAAGTTCACCCTGGACCGGCACGTCGGGATAAAACCGCTTCAGGAGTTCGGCTGTCGGAAGATCGGACGAGGTGTCGTCGTTGGCGGCGTTGAACACTTGGTAGCCGAGCCCGTCCTTTTCGATGGCGCGCAGCGTGATCTGGCCGAGGTCGCGCGCGTCGATATAGCTCCAGGCGATGCGCTTGCGGAAACCTGGATCGGCGAACCATTTCGGAAACAGCGAATATTCATGCGGCTCGATGACGTTGCCGATGCGCAAGGCGTAGATGTCGAAGCCGCTGCGCAGCGCAAAGGCGCGCGCCGTCTTCTCGTTGACGACCTTGGACAGCGCGTAGCTGTCCATCGGGTCGACGTCGTACGGCTCGTCGAGCGGAAAATGCGTCGGGTTGCGCGGTTCGTTGGCGAAGACCAGGCCGTAGGTCGTTTCGCTGGAGGCGATCACCACCTTGCGGATGCCAAGCTTCACCGCGGCCTCGATGACGTTATAGGTGCCGAGCGCGTTGATGCGGAACACCTCATTGTCGGGCGTGATCATGATGCGCGGGATCGCCGCGAAATGCACCACGGCATCCACCGGCTGCGTACGCAGCGACGGGTCGAATTCATGCAGGCCGATATAGCTCGACAGCGCATTGAACACCTGCCCGCTGTCGGTGATGTCGGTGATCAGCGTGCGCACCTTGGGATTGTCGAGCGGCTTGGTGTCGATGTTGAGCACCTGGCAGCCCTGCTCGACCAGATACTGCACGACGTGGCGCCCGGCCTTGCCGCTGCCGCCGGTGAACATGATCCGCTTCGTCATTTTGCTCTCCCTAAGATTCATGTGTATTGTCAGACAATACCGAACTCTGCAATCGCCTGCCATGGCATGCGGCAAAAACCCGCTTCAACAATTCGCCGGCAATGTGCAGCGCCGTCATCCATCACTGCAAATAGGACGAAACGACATGAACACGACCGCCGCGAGCGAAAAGATCGGCTTCATCGGGCTTGGCCTGATGGGGCATGGGATCGCGAAGAACATCGTCGACAAGGGTTATCCGCTGACGTTTCTCGGCCGCAAGAACCGCAAGCCGGCGGAAGACCTGCTCGGCCGCGGCGCCAGGGAAGCGGCAACCTCGCGCGACGTCGCGGCGGCATCCGATATCGTCTTCATCTGCGTCACCGGCTCGCGCGAGGTCGAAGCCATCATTCGCGGCCCAGGCGGTCTCAAGGAAGGCCTGAAGCCGGGATCGGTTGTCGTCGATTGCTCGACCTCTGATCCCGTTTCGACGGTGGCGCTGGCCGCCGAGATCAAGGGGCTCGGCGTCGATTATGTCGATGCCCCGCTCAGCCGCACCCCGAAGGAGGCTTGGGAAGGCACGCTCGACGCCATGGTCGGCGCGCCCGATGCGGTCTTTGCCCGGCTGAAGCCGGTGCTCGAAACCTGGGCCGGGCGCATCGTCCATATCGGCGATACCGGCGACGGCCATCGCATGAAGCTGCTCAACAATTTCATCTCGCTCGGCTACGCCGCGATCTATTCCGAGGCGCTGGCGCTGGCGCAGAAGGTTGGCATCTCGCCGCCGCGCTTCGACAGCGTCATCCGCAACGGCCGCATGGATTGCGGCTTCTACCAGACCTTCATGCGCTGGACGCTGGAAGGCGACCGCGACGCGCACAAATTCACCATCGCCAACGCCTTCAAGGATCTCACCTATCTCGAATCGATGGCGGGTGCTGCCGGCATCGCCAACCCGCTCGGCAACGCCACCAAGAACGCCTTCGCCGGCGCCTTCGCCACCGGCCCCGCCGATCAGTACGTGCCGATGCTGGCGACGCACATCGGCAAGGTCAACGGCGTCGACCTGATGCCGACCAGGGATGGCAAAAAGCAGGCGATCTGAGAACGTTGGGGTTAACGCCTGGGAGTGTCGCAACTGCAAACGTTCGCTGCCGACCAGCTACATCCGCCAATCTCCGACGCTGGCGATTAGCATATGACACCACACCTTCGTCATCCCAGGGCGGAGCAGGAGCGAAGCGACGTCGCGCAGACCCTGGGATCCATATGTGGACGGCGCCCTGCCTGCAACGGTTGTTTTGCGTCGTTTTCGATCGCTTGCGTCCATATGTCCGG
>NZ_JAMYPW010000054.1:0-41403 GCF_040320565.1 Mesorhizobium sp. M0664 | reverse complement strand
CAACCTTGCGACCAACCGCACGCAGTGCATGCTGGCGGCATGCGCCTACAATCTGCGGACTATGATCGGTGTCCTGTATCCACCCCAAGAGAGACGGGCGTGAGGGAGGAGTGCGTCCAAAATCGAGCCGATCGGGCCAATGATGCCGGTCGATGCCGCGCCAGGGCGACAGGGCGAGGCCTTAGACGCCTTCAAAAGACGCCCAGTAGGCCAATCAGGTTAAGCACACCCTTCATGCAAAGCCCTCCTTGTGGGAGAAGGTGGATTGGCGCGCAGCGCCAAGACGGTTGAGGGGTGTTGGACGGAGTGCCGTCGTTGCCAAGCTGGAACACCCCTCATCCGACCGCGCTTCGCGCGGCCACCTTCTCCCACAAGGGGAGAAGGGAGAACCCCAAGCGTGCGGCCTGCTTGCGTCATTGTTTCGGCTGGCGTAATGAGGCGCCGCGCCAGCGGGGCTCTTCCACTGGACCGCGCGGCATCGATCGAATGCCATATCCTGTGACAGAGTCGAGATGCCGGAGATATCCATCGTCATTCCTTGCCGGAACGAGGCGGCGAACCTGCCGCTTCTGCTCGACGAGATCGGCACTGCCATGGCCGGGCGGGACTTCGAGGTCATTGTCGTCGACGACGGCTCGACAGACGATACACCTTCGGTGCTTGCCGCAGAGGCAGCGCTTCGCCGGTTTCCGCTGCGCCATCTCAGGCATGAAAAATCCGCCGGCCAGTCGCTCTCGGTGCGCTCAGGCGCCTGGGCGGCGCGCGGCGATATCGTCGCCACCATCGACGGCGACGGCCAGAACGACCCCTGTTATATCCCAGTGTTGATCGACGCGCTGCGGCAGGCTGGTCCCGAAGTCGGGGCCGCGCAGGGACAGCGTCTGAAGCGCCGCGACAGCAAGATCAAGCAACTGGCGTCGCGTTTCGCCAACGGGCTGAGAAAAGCCATCCTGCACGACGAGACGCGGGATACCGGCTGCGGCCTCAAGGCGATCTACACCGACATTTTGCGGAAATTGCCGTTCTTCGACGGCACCCACCGCTTTGTTCCGGCGCTGGTCATCCAGGAGGGCTACCGCGTCGTCCATTGCGATGTCGTCGACCGCTCCCGCCGTCACGGCAAATCGAATTACGGCATCTTCGATCGCGGCCTGCAGGGCGTGCTCGATCTTGCCGGCGTCTGGTGGCTGCGCCGCAGGCGCCGCAGAATGCCCAAAGTAGAGGAAATCAGGCATGGGTAACGTGCTTCAGGAATTGGCGACCTGGCTTCACGATGTTTTCGTCAAGCAATTCGATGCCTGGGTTCTGCTCGGCTTCGTCGCCCAGTTCTTCTTCACCATGCGCTTTCTGGTGCAGTGGGTGGCTTCGGAAAAGGCCAAGCGCAGCGTCGTGCCGATCGCCTTCTGGTTCTTTTCGCTGTTCGGCGGCGGCCTGCTGCTGATCTACGCCATCCAGCGTCAGGATCCGGTGTTCATCGCCGGCCAGGCCATGGGCCTGTTGATCTACATCCGCAATCTCTGGCTGATCGCCAACGAGCGCAAGGCGGCGATGACCAAGGTCGATTGAGCCCGCCACCGCGGCCTGAACCGGTCGAGCAAGCAATCCGGATTACTTGCCGTCCAGCCCGCCGTAAGACCTTACCAGCCGGACCATGTCGGCCGAATCGGCAGTCTCGCTCTCGAGCCCCTCGGCGACACCGACGCGGTCGGCGGCCGGGCGGTTCTGGCTGACTTTCCATTTGCCGCTGATTTCGGTGATTTCGATCTCCAGGCCGACGATGCCTTTGATCTGCGACTGGATGAAGGGTGCCGGCGCGTCGGTCACCGCCCACGGCGCCGAGCGGCTGCCCTCCTGCGACATCGTCAGATCGGAAATCTGCTCGGCCAGCCAATCCTGGTCTTCGATCACCGTGACGCTGCCGCGCACCTGGACGATGGCGTAGTTCCAGGTCGGTACCACCTTGCCGGTTTCACGCTTGGTCTCGTACCAGGACGGCGTCACATAGGCATCGGCGCCCTGGAAGACGACCAGTACCGGCGCCAGGGGATTGTCGGCCAAAAGCCGCCATTGCGGATTGGCTTTGGCCAAATGGGCGCGCAGCCTGCCGTTCGGTGGCACATCCGCGTCTAGAAGAAAGGGAATCGCGTTGGCGACCGGCCCCTCGACGCCGTTCGACACCAGCAGGCCAAGCGGATGCGCCCGGATCAGCCCGTGCAGGACGTCCGGCCGTGTTTCCTGGAAGTGAGGCGGTTGGTACATCGCCGATTATCTCAGCCGCTTCGGCCGTGGGTCGGACAGTTCCCCAGCCAGCCGGCGATCTAGATAGTCCGCGCATTCCTCGATCAGAAGCTCCGCATGGTTGGCAAAGAAATGGTTGGCGCCGGGCAGGGTCTTCTGGGTGATGGTAATGCCCTTTTGCGTGTGCAGCTTGTCGACCAGGCCCTGCACGTCCTTGGGCGGCGCGACCTTGTCGGCGTCGCCGTGGATGATCAGGCCGGACGACGGGCATGGCGCCAGGAACGAGAAATCATAGGTATTGGGCTGCGGCGCGACCGAGATGAAGCCCTCGATCTCCGGCCGGCGCATCAGAAGCTGCATGCCGATCCACGAGCCGAACGAATAGCCGGCAACCCAGCAGCTCTTGGAATCCGGATGCAGCGACTGCACCCAGTCGAGCGCCGCGGCGGCGTCGGACAATTCGCCGGTGCCGTGGTCGAACTCGCCCTGGCTGCGGCCGATGCCGCGGAAATTGAAGCGCAGCGTGGTGAAATTGCGCTTCTGGAACATGTAGAAGAGGTCGTAGACGATCTTGTTGTTCATCGTCCCGCCGAACTGGGGGTGCGGGTGCAGGACGATGGCAATCGGCGCGCTCTTTTCCTTCGAGGGCTGATAACGACCCTCCAGGCGGCCGGCCGGACCGGTGAAAATGACCTCAGGCATGAAATACTCCACTTGGCATAAATTGCGCGGCGCCCGGAACAACTCTTCCTCTGGCCCCAGTCTTCCCTAGGCCTTGACGCAGGGCGAGCGTCTTTCTAGAAGCTAGTTTAGAATTGTTCAAAACTGGGCGGCCAAAAATTGTGGCTCGGCCACCCGCGCCGCAAGCCGCGTAAATAGGACGTCTTGCCTTGCAATTTCAAGGAAATAACGCGCTATCTTCGCGGAACGGCTTTTGAAGGGACCAGTTGGACAGAAATGGCCGGAGCACGCGCCTACCTCGACTACAACGCCAGCGCGCCGCTGCTTGCCTCGGCGCGCGCGGCGGTGGTGGCTGCGCTCGACGTTGCCGCCAACCCGTCCTCGGTTCATGCCGAGGGCCGCGCTGCACGGCGGCTGATCGAGGACGCCAGGCGCGACGTGGCGCGACTGGTCAACGCCAGGGCCGAGCATGTCGTATTCAACTCCGGCGCGACGGAAGCGGCCTCGACGCTGCTGACGCCGGACTGGCAAATGGGGCGCGGCGCTGTCCGTATGAGCCGGCTCTATGTGTCTGAGGCCGATCATCCTTGCCTGCTGCACGGCGGGCGTTTCCCCACGGGGCAGGTAATGCGGATCGGCGTCGACGCCGACGGCGTCGTCAGGCTCGACGTTTTGGCCGAGGCTCTCGCCCAGCATGACAAGGCCGAAGGCTTGCCGCTGGTGGCGATACACGCCGCCAACAACGAGACCGGCGTGATCCAGCCGGTTGGCCGCATTGCCGAAATCGTCAAGGCGGCGGGTGGCATCCTGGTGGTCGATGCCGTGCAGGCGGCCGGCCGCATTCCGCTCGATATGTCAGCGGGTTACGCAGACTATCTGATTCTCTCGTCGCACAAGATCGGCGGCTCAAAGGGCGTCGGCGCCATTGTCGCGGCGTCGGACCTGATGATGCCAAAGCCGCTGGTCAGCGGCGGTGGCCAGGAAAAAGGCCATCGCGGCGGCACCGAAAACCTGGCGGCGATTGCCGGGTTTGGCGCGGCGGCGCGAGAGGCGTCTGCCGGCTTGCAAACGATCGAAACGGTGCGGCAGCGTCGCGACGAAATCGAGGCGATCGTGAAAACGCTTGTTTCGGACGCCGAAATCTTCGGGACCGGCGCGCCAAGGCTTGCCAATACGACATTCTTCGCTATTGCCGGCATCAAGGCCGAGACGGCGCAGATTGCCTTCGACCTGGCCGGTGTGGCGCTGTCGGCCGGATCGGCCTGTTCGTCGGGCAAAGTCGGGCCGAGTCACGTGCTGAAAGCCATGGGTTACGGTGACGGCCTCGGCGCGTTGCGCGTGTCCATCGGCCACGCGACCAGCGCTGAAGACATTGAGCTGTTTCGTTCGGCGCTGGCGACGATCGTCGCGCGCCAAGCCGGTAAGGAAAAGGCAAACAGCGAAAAGGCCGCCTGAGCGCGGCAACGGAACGTTTGGGCCTTGCGGCCTGGTAGAGCCGTGCGTTCGAATTTGGCCGGGTGAATTTCCGGCATGAACGCACTATATGAAACGTACGCCGCCTCGGGTGCCTGATGGGTGCTCGTTTGCGGTGCCATAGTTTGAAAACTGCCGGGCCTTGACCCCGGCGTGGATGGAGAACGCTGATGCCTGCTGTGCAGGAGACGATCGATCGAGTTCGAAAGATCGATGTCGACCAGTATAAATACGGATTCCAGACCGAAATCGCGATGGACAAGGCCCCCAAGGGCCTGAGCGAAGACATTATCCGCTTCATTTCGGCGAAGAAGGACGAGCCGTCCTGGATGCTGGAATGGCGCCTGGAAGCCTATCGCCGCTGGCTGACGCTGGACGAGCCGAAATGGGCGCGCGTCCACTATCCCAAAATCGATTTCCAGGACCTCCATTATTACGCCGCGCCCAAGAGCACGCCGGGGCCGACTTCGCTCAGCGAGGTCGATCCCGAACTGCTGAAGGTCTATGAGAAGCTCGGCATTCCGCTCAGGGAACAGGAAATCCTCGCCGGCGTGCAGAAGACCGATGCGTCGGAGCTCGAGGAAGCCAGCGACAACGTCTACAAGTCGGGCCGCGTCGCCGTCGATGCGGTGTTCGATTCCGTCTCTGTCGTCACCACTTTCAAGAAGGAACTGGCGCAGGCCGGCGTCATCTTCTGCTCGATCTCGGAAGCCATCCGCGAGCATCCGGAACTGGTGAAGAAATATCTCGGTTCTGTCGTGCCGACCTCCGACAATTTCTACGCAACGCTGAATTCGGCCGTGTTCACCGACGGTTCGTTCGTCTTCGTGCCCAAGGGCGTGCGCTGCCCGATGGAATTGTCGACCTATTTCCGCATGAACGAGAAGAATACCGGCCAGTTTGAGCGCACGCTGATCATCGCCGAGGAGGGGGCTTACGTCTCCTATCTCGAAGGCTGCACGGCGCCGCAGCGCGACGAGAACCAGCTTCACGCCGCGGTGGTCGAACTGATCGCGCTCGACGATGCCGAGATCAAATATTCGACGGTGCAGAACTGGTATCCCGGCGACGCCGAAGGCAAGGGCGGCATCTATAATTTCGTCACCAAGCGCGGCGACTGCCGCGGCCATCGCTCGAAGATTTCGTGGACACAGGTCGAGACCGGTTCGGCCATCACCTGGAAATATCCGAGCTGCATCCTGCGCGGCGACGATTCCAGCGGCGAGTTCTATTCGATCGCCGTCTCCAACGGCTATCAGCAGGTCGACAGCGGCACCAAGATGATCCATTTGGGCAAGAACACGTCGAGCCGCATCATCTCCAAGGGCATCGCCGCCGGCTTCTCGCAGAACACCTATCGCGGCCAGGTCTCGGCCCACCGCAAGGCGACCAACGCCCGCAACTTCACCAATTGCGACTCCCTGCTGATCGGCGACCAGTGCGGCGCGCATACCGTCCCCTACATGGAAGCCAAGAACTCGACGGCGCAGTTCGAGCATGAGGCTACAACCTCGAAAATTTCCGAGGACCAGAAGTTCTACGTCATGCAGCGCGGCATCCCGGAGGAAGAGGCGATTGCGCTGATCGTCAACGGCTTCGTCAAGGACGTCATCCAGCAACTGCCGATGGAATTCGCGGTCGAAGCGCAGAAGCTGATCGGGATTAGTCTTGAGGGGAGTGTTGGGTGAGTTAACTGGAACGGCGATCATGGATTTGTTCAAGCGGATAGAAGGCTTGATATTTGCCGTTCTGATGCTCTTGCTGACATTGGCTGTTGGTGGTGCTGTGATGGTGTTGATAGGCGCAGTGTTTGGCTTGAGTTCGACAAAAACTATTGGTGGTTCGATTGCAGGCTTAAGCGCGGCTGGGTTTTTTGGCTGGATGTTGGTCACCAGCAAGTTTGTACGCCCTTTTCGAGCTTTTAGAAAAGTTCCGTCGCAGGCCGGGCACCGCGAACAAGAAAGTGGAAAATAATGCTTGAAATCAGAAACCTCCATGCCCGTATCGTCGATGACGGCACCGAGATCATCCGCGGCCTGAACCTGACGGTCAGGGCTGGCGAGGTTGCCGCCATCATGGGGCCGAACGGCTCGGGAAAATCGACGCTGTCCTATATCCTCGCCGGGCGCGAGGATTATGAGGTCACCGAGGGCGATATCCTCTACAACGGCCAGTCGATCCTCGAAATGGATCCGGCCGAGCGCGCTACCGCCGGCATCTTTCTCGCCTTCCAGTATCCGATGGAGATACCGGGCGTGGCGACGATGGAATTTTTGAAGGTTGCGATGAACGAGCAGCGCAAGGCGCGTGGCCAGGAGCCGCTGAAAATCCCGGAATTCCTCAAGCGCGTGAAGGAAGCGGCCGCCTCGCTCAACATGGACATGGCGATGCTGAAGCGGCCGCTCAATGTCGGCTTCTCCGGCGGCGAGAAGAAGCGTGCCGAGATCCTGCAGATGAAGCTGCTCGAGCCGAAGCTGTGTGTCCTCGACGAGACCGATTCCGGACTCGATATCGATGCGCTGAAGATCGTCGCGGACGGCGTCAACACGCTGCGCTCGCCGGATAGGGCCATTGTCGTCATAACCCACTACCAGCGCCTGCTCCAATACATCGTCCCGGATACGGTGCACGTGCTCTACAGGGGCCAGGTGATCAAGTCGGGCGACAAGTCGCTGGCGCTCGACCTCGAGGCCAATGGCTATGCCGGCGTGATCGGGCAAGCCGCGTGAGATGCAAGCGGGCCCGGAAGGCAAGCCAAACAAGGCGATACTGATGAATATGCACACGACACCCCAGCGGACATTAGCCGAAACGGCGCTGATCGACGCCTTTGGCGAGCGGCTGTCGCTGCTGCCCGGCGACGGCGCGGTGATGCTAAAGCGCGACGACGCCATCGAGGCGATCAAGAGCGGCCTGCCGACGCGGCGCATCGAATCCTGGCACTATACGGACCTGCGCCGGCTGCTGACCTCGGTGCCGGACTTCGATCCGGCAGCGGTCGCGAAAGCCATTGCGCCGATCGTCGAAGGCTCCAGCGTTTTACCGGTGCTGAACGGCGTTTCGAGCGCGAAATGGGCTGTTGTCGAGGGCGTCACGGTGCAGCGCCTGTCGGAGAAGCTGACCGACGGCAGCATCGCTCCGGGGTTAGATTCCTATGGCGCCGACGATGCCATCGGCGCGCTCAACACTGCCTTTGTCGCCGACGGCTATTTCGTCGACATCGCCGACGGTGCCCAACTGGAAAAGCCGATCGAATTGCAGAATTTGCAGGCCGGTGGACAGACGCATGTACGCCTGGCCGTCCGTGTCGGCGCCGGCGCCAAGGCTGTCGTCGTCGAGCGCCAGGCAGGCGAGGGGGCGGCGCTGGTCAGTTCGGTCAGCCAGCTTGTGCTTGGCGAGGGCGCCGAAGTGACATGGCTCATCGTGCAGGAGCATCCGGATACGGCGACGCATCTCGCCCAGTTCAAGGCGCATCTCGGCAAGAATTCGAAACTGACGCTGTTCGTCATGAATGCCGGCGGCAAGCTTGTCCGCCAGGAGGTCGTTGTGAAGACGACCGGCGAGGGCGCCGAATTCACCTTGCGCGGCATCAATCTGCTCGCCGGCGACACCCATACCGACGTCACCATGGTGCTCGACCACGCCGTACCGCACACAGCCTCGACCGAAGTCATCCGCAACGTGGTGACCGGCAAGGCGCGCGGCGTCTTCCAGGGCCGCATCAACGTCCACCAATATGCGCAGAAGACCAACGCCAAGATGGCCTGCAACACGCTGCTTCTGTCGGACGACGGCGAGTTCTCGACCAAGCCGGAGCTCGAAATCTTCGCCGACGACGTCGTCTGCGGCCATGGCGCGACCGTCACCGAGATCGACCACAGCCATCTGTTCTACCTGATGGCGCGCGGCATCGACGAGAAGACCGCGCGCGGCCTGCTGGTCAAGGCCTTCGTCGCCGAGGTGATCGAGGAACTGGACGACGAGGCCATCGTCGAGGCGCTGGAAGCACGGCTCGACGATTGGTTTTTGACGCACGGGTAGAGGTGACCGAGGGGTTGGTGCCAACACCCCTCATCCGTCGCCTTCGGCGCCACCTTCTCCCACAAGGGGAGAAGGAGAGGCGCTCTTCCTTCTCCCCTTGTGGGAGAAGGTGGCCGAGCGAAGCTCGGTCGGATGAGGGGTGCTGGACGGAATGAGGCGGTGCCTCGAGAGAGCTTGTAATGGACCAGAAAGTCGAAAACATCCCCTACGACGTCGAGGCGATCCGCCGCGACTTCCCGATCCTGTCGCGGCAAGTCTACGGCAAACCGCTGGTCTATCTCGACAATGGCGCCTCGGCGCAGAAACCGCAGGCGGTGCTCGACGCCATCCAGCACGCCTATTCCCAGGAATATGCCAACGTCCATCGCGGCCTGCATTTCCTGTCGAATGCCGCGACCGACGCCTATGAGAACGCGCGCAAGATAGTGCAGAGATTTCTGAATGCGCCGAGCACCGACAATATCGTCTTCACCTCCAACACCACGGCGGCGATCAACACGGTTGCTTATGGTTTCGGCATGCCGAACATCGGCGAGGGCGACGAGATCGTGCTGTCGATCATGGAGCACCATTCCAACATCGTGCCGTGGCATTTCATCCGCGAGCGGCAGGGCGCCAAGCTGGTCTGGGTGCCGGTCGACGATCTCGGCGCCTTTCACATCGAGGAGTTCGAGAAGCGGCTGACCAACCGCACCAGGCTGGTTGCCATCACCCATATGTCGAACGCGCTGGGCACGGTGACGCCGATCAAGGAGATTGTGCGCATCGCGCATGCCCGCGGCATTCCGGTGCTGGTCGACGGCAGCCAGAGCGCCGTGCATATGCCGATCGACGTGCAGGATCTCGACTGCGATTTCTTCGTCTTCACCGGCCACAAGGTCTATGGCCCGTCGGGCATCGGCGTGCTCTACGGCAAGAAGGATATTCTGGAGCGCATGCGCCCGTTCATGGGCGGCGGCGAGATGATCGAGGAGGTGACGCAAGACATCGTCACCTACAACGACCCGCCGCACCGTTTCGAGGCCGGCACGCCGCCGATCGTGCAGGCAATCGGGCTTGGTGCCGCGCTCGAATACATGGAAAAGATCGGCCGCGAGCGCATCGCCGCGCACGAGGCCGATCTGAAGGACTATGCGCATCAGCGGTTGCGCGCCATCAACTCGCTGCGCATCTTCGGCGATGCGCCCGGCAAGGGCGCCATCATCTCGTTCGAGCTGCAGGGCATCCACGCCCATGACGTGTCGATGGTCATCGACCGGCAGGGAGTGGCGGTCCGCGCCGGCACGCATTGCGCCCAGCCGCTGTTGAAACGCTTCGGCGTAACATCCACATGCAGGGCGTCGTTCGGCATGTATAATACCAGGGCCGAAGTCGATGCTTTGGCCGATGCGCTGGAAAAAGCGCGAAAATTCTTCGGGTGACGATCATGGATGATGCCAGCCACACCGCCGAGACCAATTCGGAAGCGACGACCAATGCGGCGGTTTCCGGATCGACAATCCCCGCCGACGAATTGGCGCGGCTGACCGACGACATCGTCTCGGCGCTGAAGACGGTCTACGACCCGGAAATCCCGGCCGACATCTACGAGCTCGGCCTGGTCTACAAGATCGACATCGAGGACGACCGCTCGGTCAAGATCGACATGACGCTGACCGCGCCCGGCTGCCCGGTGGCCGGCGAAATGCCGGGTTGGGTCGAAAATGCCGTCGGCGCCGTCGAAGGCGTTTCCGGCGTCGAGGTCAACATGACCTTCGATCCCCCCTGGTCGCCCGACCGCATGTCGGAAGAGGCACAGGTGGCGGTGGGCTGGTATTAGCATCCGACCAGACAGAGGCTGGCGCACTTGCGCCGGGTACAAAACTTCACCATTTTAGGTGAGGAATCATTCGGCAGGCCTTGAACCTGCAAAGAATGGAGAAGGAAAGACATGGGACGCTTCGCCGTCATCACGATGACCGAAAAGGCTGCCGACCGGGTGCGCGAGATCGTCGCGACCCGTGAGAATGCGCATGGCATTCGCCTTGGCATCAAGAAGGGCGGCTGCGCCGGCATGGAATATACGGTCGATCTGGTGACCGAGCCGAACACCAAGGACGACCATATCGAGCGCGATGGCGCCCATGTCTATGTCGCGCCGGAGGCGGCACTTTTCCTGTTCGGCACCGAGATGGATTTCGAGCAGACGACACTGCGAACCGGCTTCACCTTCCGCAATCCGAACCAGAGCTCGGCCTGCGGCTGCGGCGAATCGGTCGAATTGAAGCCGGCTGATCTGAAGGCACTGGCCGAGGCGCGCGCTTCGGCCTGAGGTTTTCGTTCTCCCCGTCACTATACGGGGAGAAGGTGGCCCGAAGGGCCGGATGAGGGGCCGAGCCGGCGTTCGCAATGTTTGCGCCGCCCCACATCTGCCTGCCGGCATCTTCTCCCCGTATAGCGACGGGGAGAAGAACGCTAATCCACCCACATCCCCGTTCGCTTGTGCCAGTCTGCGATCGACTCCTCCGGGTAGACATCGAACACCTTGTCGCCCTTGCCGATATCCGGCTCGACCCAGTTCGCCTTGTATTTCAGCATCAGATGCACCTTCTCCGGCGGCTTTGGCAGGTCGGTGTCGATCGCCGAGGCAAACGGATGCACCAGCTCCGGCCAGGTCGGATCGTAGAGCCAGAGTGCCGTCCCGCATTTCGTGCAGAAGTTCCGCTCGCCGGTCGAGATCTCGCGTTGCGGGTGCTCGTCGTCCTCGATCTCGGCGCGGTAGACGCCGAGATGGCGCTTGCCCTGGATTTTCAGCGTCTGGTAATCGGCGCCGAGATTGATGGCAAAACCGCCGCCGCCCTGCTGCTTGCGGCAGATCGAGCAGTAGCACAGCATGAACGGCACCGGCGTGTGGCTTTCCACCTCGAAACGCACGGCATTGCACCGGCAGGACCCTTTGAGCAGAAGCGGCATGAGAAACTCCGACGAAAGTGATTTGCACTTTGTCAGGATGGCGCCGGTTGCGGCGATGACAAGGGGAAATCCGGGTGACATGATCGCCGCATGGACAACGAGCGCATAGAAGAGCTTTTCGAAGGCCTCGGCCCGGTCAGCATCCGCAAGCTGTTCGGCGGCAAGGGCATCTATTTCGACGGCGTCATCGTCGCCATCGTCATCGGTGGCGAATTGATGCTGAAGGCCGACGCCGAAAGCGCCCCGGATTTCGAAGCGGCCGGCTGCCGGCAATGGACCTATACCGGCTCGCGCCACGGCAAGCTCGTGTCGATGCCCTATTGGAGCGTTCCCGACAGCGCGTTCGACGATCCCGACGAGATGGCGATCTGGTCGCGCCGCGCCTACGAGGCAGCACGGCGCGCCGGCAAATAGGCTGCGTCATGCTTCGGCAATTCCGGGCCGCACTTCATGCCAGGTCCCGCGCCTCGGGCACGAGCGCCAGCGCCTCGGCAAAGCCAGCGCTGGTGAAGGCGGCACTCTCGACGACGAGCATAGCTGCGGCAATGCCTTCGCGCAGTGCCGCGCGCAGCGTCAGGCCGCGCAGCAGGGCAGCGATCGTGGCGCCTGCCAATGCGTCGCCGGCGCCGGCAGCATCGGTCCGCTTTTGCAGCGGCGGTGGCGAGATCGAGAACGCGCCCAATTCGTCGAAACCGAGCACTGGTTCGTCGCCGGCGGTGATCACGCCGCTTTTCAGCCCGGCGCGTCTCAGGCCGTCGACGATGCCTTGATCGATTTGGACGCCGGCGAGCACGCCGGCCTCGCGCCGGTTCATGAAGGCCATCGCCAGACGGTCGAGCACCGGCGTCAGCCGCGCCGCTTTGTTGGGCGAGACCGCAAGCGCAAACACCGGCTTGCCGGCGGCGAGTGCCGCCAGCCGCTCCAGCGCGGTCGACGGCAGGTTGGCGTCGCACAGCACCGCGTCGGCCGAACCGATCGCTTCCCGCACCTTGGCACGGCGGATCTGCTTGGGAAGCGCCAGTTCGTAGAGCACCATGTCGGCAAGGCCGGCGATCAGCCCGCCGTCGCTGTCGATCAGCATCGTATGGCTTGGCGTCGCGCGGTCGAGGAACACCGCCGACAGGTCGGCAATGCCGGCCTCGGTGACGGCGCGTAAAACCGTGTCGCCAAGGGCATCGCCGCCGCGCACCGAAAGCAGCGAGGCCGAGACGCCGCGGCGCACGGCACAGCGCAAGGCGTTGAAGACGGCGCCGCCGACATGCTCGCGCATCGTGCCCGGATTAGACGCTGCTGGCACGAAGGCGCCGGCAACCCGGCCGCGCCGCTCGATATAGGCGCCGCCCACGGCCAGGATCGTTGAGGATTTGATCATGCCGTCAAAATGCCCTTTAGCTGTTGCCCGGGGGAGACTAGGTCGCCGGGCGGAACCCCGCAATCGCGGGTCCGATTCGGTTGGTGACGGCAACGGCGCCGTATGCGAGGCGAGACACATCGGAAGCAATAATTGCGAAACAAAAATAGAACAAATAGCGATATACGTTATTTTTCAAACCCTTGGTGCTCATTGACAAATGAGAACAAATGAGGTACATTCTTTTAAGGATTGCGGGATTGTCCGGCCTCCATTGACGACCACGGGGTGATGTATCATGGCTCAGAATTCTTTGCGGCTTGTAGAGGACAAAGCGGTGGACAAATCAAAGGCTCTGGATGCGGCGCTGTCGCAAATCGAGCGTGCCTTCGGCAAGGGCTCGATCATGCGGCTCGGCGCGAACGAGCAGGTCGTCGAGATCGAAACGGTGCCGACCGGCTCGCTTGGGCTGGACATCGCGCTTGGCGTCGGCGGCCTGCCACGCGGCCGCATCGTCGAGATCTACGGGCCGGAAAGCTCGGGCAAGACGACGCTGGCGCTGCACACGGTGGCCGAAGCCCAGAAGAAGGGCGGCATCTGCGCCTTCGTCGATGCCGAGCACGCGCTCGACCCGGTCTATGCCCGCAAGCTCGGCGTCGATCTCGAAAACCTGCTGATCTCGCAGCCCGATACCGGCGAGCAGGCGCTGGAGATCTGCGACACGCTGGTGCGCTCCGGCGCCATCGACGTGCTGGTGGTCGATTCGGTGGCGGCGCTGACGCCGCGAGCGGAAATCGAAGGCGAGATGGGCGATTCGCTGCCCGGCCTGCAGGCCCGCCTGATGAGCCAGGCACTGCGCAAGCTGACCGCCTCGATCTCGCGCTCCAACACCATGGTCATCTTCATCAACCAGATCCGCATGAAGATCGGCGTCATGTTCGGTTCGCCCGAGACGACGACCGGCGGCAATGCGTTGAAATTCTATGCCTCGGTCCGCCTCGACATCCGCCGCATCGGCTCGGTCAAGGATCGCGACGAGGTCGTCGGCAACCAGACCCGCGTCAAGGTCGTCAAGAACAAGCTGGCGCCGCCCTTCAAGGTGGTCGAGTTCGACATCATGTATGGCGAGGGCGTCTCCAAGACCGGCGAGCTGGTCGATCTCGGCGTCAAGGCGGGCGTGGTCGAAAAGTCGGGCGCCTGGTTCTCCTACAATTCGCAGCGTCTTGGCCAGGGCCGCGAAAACGCAAAACTGTTCCTGCGCGACAATCCCGACACGGCGCGCGAGATCGAGCTGGCGCTACGGCAGAATGCCGGGCTGATCGCTGAGAAATTCCTTGAGAACGGCGGCTCCGAAAGCAGCGACGACGGTTTCGAGGACGACGCTGGGGTGATGTAGGGCAAGCGACGCCTCGCTGAGCCTCAGCCAGGTTTCGATTTGATGTTTTGATTGTGAGTTTGCGTAATCGATGCGTTTCGAACCGCCGGCCCAGGGCCGGCGGTTCGCGTTTGACGGCGAGGCAGACGCATTTCAAGGCGCTGGTGAAAGCCGGGATTTGAGCCCATTTGGTGTTTCTGGACAGGCTGCGGTGCGACCGCTAAAAGGCCATGTCTATTTTCCGCCGGCAGCCGGCGGTTCTCTCGAAAAGGCAGTATTCATGAGTGGCGTCAACGAGATCCGGTCGGCATTTCTCGACTATTTTCGCAAGGAAGGTCACGAGGTCGTCGCGTCAAGCCCGCTGGTGCCGCGCAACGACCCGACGCTGATGTTCACCAATGCCGGCATGGTGCAGTTCAAGAACGTTTTCACCGGTCTGGAGAAGCGGCCGTATTCGCGCGCCACGACCGCCCAGAAGAGTGTTCGCGCCGGCGGCAAGCACAACGACCTCGACAATGTCGGCTACACTGCGCGCCACCTGACCTTCTTCGAGATGCTCGGCAATTTCTCCTTCGGCGACTATTTCAAGGAGCGGGCCATAGAGCTTGCCTGGAACCTGATCACCAGGGAGTTCGGGCTGAAGAAGGACAAGCTGCTGGTCACCGTCTACCACACCGACGACGAGGCGGCTTCGTACTGGAAGAAGATCGCCGGCCTTTCGGACGATCGCATCATCCGCATCGCGACTTCGGACAATTTCTGGGCGATGGGTGACACCGGGCCTTGCGGGCCGTGTTCGGAGATATTCATCGACCGTGGCGAGCATATCTGGGGCGGCCCTCCCGGCAGCCCCGAGGAGGATGGCGACCGTTTCCTCGAATTCTGGAACCTGGTGTTCATGCAGTATGAACAGGTGACGAAGGACGAGCGCGTCGACCTGCCGCGTCCGTCGATCGACACAGGCATGGGTCTCGAGCGCATGGCATCTATCCTGCAAGGGGTTGAAAGCGTCTTCGAAACCGACCTGTTCCGCCACCTGATCGACGCTGCGTCTTCGGCGCTTGGCAAAGGTCCGGATGCGGGCACCGCCGCATCGTTCCGCGTCATCGCCGACCATTTGCGTTCGTCCTGCTTCCTGGTCGCCGACGGCGTGCTGCCGTCCAACGAAGGCCGCGGCTACGTGCTTCGTCGCATCATGCGCCGCGCCATGCGCCACGCGCAGTTGCTCGGCGCCCACGATCCGCTGATGTGGCGCCTGGTGCCGGCGCTGGTCCGCGAGATGGGCCAAGCCTACCCGGAACTGGTGCGCGGCGAACAGATGATCACCGAAACGCTGAAGCTTGAGGAAACTCGTTTCCGCAAGACGCTGGTGCGCGGCTTGGGCTTGCTTTCCGAGGCGACGGAAACGCTGGCCTCCGGCAACATGCTGGATGGCGAGACAGCGTTCAAGCTCTACGACACCTATGGCTTTCCGCTCGATCTGACGCAGGATGCGCTGCGCCAGCGCAACATCTCGGTCAACCTTGCCGGCTTCACCGAGGCGATGGAGCGGCAGAAGGCGGAGGCGCGCAAAAGCTGGGCTGGTTCCGGTGAGGCCGCAACCGAGACGATATGGTTCGCGGTGCGTGAGGAGACCGGCGCCACCGAATTCCTGGGTTATGAGACCGAGCAGGCCGAAGGCCTCGTCCAGGCGCTGGTCAGGGACGGCAAAACCGTCGACAGCGCCGGCAAGGGTGACGCCGTTGCCGTGGTTGTCAACCAGACGCCGTTCTATGGCGAGTCCGGTGGCCAGATGGGCGACACCGGCGTCATTTCGGGCGACGGGTTCTCGATCGAAATATCCGATACCCAGAAGAAGGCCGATGGGCTTTTCGTCCATCTCGGCAAGGTGGCTACCGGCACGGTCAAGACGGGCGCGACCGTCGAGCTGAAGGTGGACCACGCGCGGCGCACCAGGCTGCGCGCGAACCATTCCGCCACGCATCTGATCCATGAGGCGCTGCGCGAGGTGCTGGGTACCCATGTGGCGCAGAAGGGCTCGCTGGTCGCGCCCGAGCGTCTGCGCTTCGACATCTCCCACAACAAGCCGATCTCGCCTGACGAGCTCGAAGAGGTCGAGCGCATGGCAAACGAGATCGTCGTTCAGAACGGCCCTGTAACCACGCGGCTGATGTCTGTCGACGACGCCATTGCCGAAGGCGCCATGGCGCTGTTTGGCGAGAAATATGGCGATGAAGTGCGCGTCGTTTCGATGGGCACGGGCTTGCATGGCGCCAAGGCCAACCGGCCTTATTCGGTCGAGCTATGCGGCGGCACGCATGTCAGGGCGACCGGCGATATCGGCTTGGTGCGCATCCTGTCCGACAGCGCGGTCGCTGCCGGCGTTCGCCGCATCGAGGCGTTGACCGGCGAGGCGGCCAGAAAGCATCTCGACGAACAGGACAAGCGGCTGAAGGCGGCCGCCGCCGCGCTGAAGATTTCGCCGGCCGATGTGCCGGCCCGCGTCGAGGCGCTGCTCGACGAACGCAAGAAGCTCGAAAAGGAGCTGACAGAGGCGCGCAAGAAGCTGGCGCTGGGCGATCGCTCGCCAGCCGGTGTGCCGGCGGAAAACGAAACCATTGCCGGTGTCGGTTTTCTCGGCAAGGCGGTATCGGGCGTCTCGCCAAAGGATCTTAAGCCGTTGGCCGATGCCGGCAAGAAGTCGCTCGGCTCCGGCATCGTCGTCTTTGTCGGCGCCGGCGAGGACAACAAGGCAAGCGTCGTCGTCGCCGTCACCGATGATCTGACCGGCCGCTTCAGCGCCATCGATCTGGTGCGCGTCGCGTCCGCGGCATTGGGCGGGCAGGGCGGCGGCGGGCGACCCGATATGGCTCAGGCCGGCGGCCCGGACGCCTCGAAGGCCGAAGACGCGATCGCTGCGGTGAAGGCGGCTCTCGAAGCGGCGTGAACCTGCACCGGGGGCGGCACGGCCGAAATGGCGCGTCGCCCAGCGGATATCTTTGAGGGCCGATATGCCGACGCTGACGATGTATCAGGTCGATGCCTTTGCCGAACGGGGCTTCCAGGGTAACCCTGCCGCCGTTCTCCTTTTAGAGGAATGGCTGTCGGAGCAGGTAATGCAGGCCATCGCCAACGAAAACAATCTTGCTGAAACCGCGTTTGTGCGGCCGAATGGCAAAGGTTGGGATTTGCGCTGGTTCACGCCGGTCCACGAAGTCGACTTCTGCGGCCACGCCACTCTTGCGGCCGCCCATGTGCTGGCTACGGAATACAATGGTCAGGGCGAAATGGCCTTCGCCACCCGGGTCGGCGAGCTGCGGGTTTCCCGGTGGGAAGGGGGCTATCAGCTCGATCTGCCTTGTTTTCCGCCGCAGCCCGTCGAGGAAGAGCTGAACTCGGCGCTGCAAGCGATATTGCCTCAGCGGCCGGTTGCGAGCTTCCGCAATTTCGAGAACCTGTTTGTCGAGCTTGCCGACGAGACAACCGTGCGATCTTTCGTTCCCGATCTGCTCAGGATCGGACGTTTTCATCCTCTCGGCCTGGTTATTACCGCGCCTGGGCGAGCCCACGATTTCGTCTCCCGTTACTTCGTGCCTGGGGCGGGCATTCCCGAGGATCCGGTAACCGGCTCCATTCATGCGACGCTGGTGCCTTACTGGTCTGAAAAACTCGGCAAGACGCATCTGTCGGCATTCCAATGCTCGCAGCGCGGCGGGCATTTGCTATGCGAACTGGCCGGAGATCGCGTGCTGATCACAGGCCGTGCGAAGACCTTCATGAAGGCGGAGATCTACCTTCCCGATTGAGCGGCTTGCCAATTCGGTGGCTGCTTCGCCTGAGCCAGGTGTCCAGATCACGGTATGGCGTTAGGGCCGGGCGGCGGCCCGATGGCGCAGGGCAGTGGCCCCAAAGAGGCGGCGCTAGAACGGCATAGCGCTCATCAGAGATGCCTTGATGCCTTCAGGGCACGCGTCATTCGCGTCGAGTCCCCCCAGGTCGACAGCCAAATCAGGCAGTCGGTGGTAACGGAGATCGCTGCGCGCAGGCGGTTCAGCAACGGTCCAGGCGAGGTCAGCTGCTCTTCGGCGTGACGGAGATGGGCAAGCTCTTCTTCGCGGATGGACAGGATGATGCCGTGCAACTCGTGATCGCGTCCGGTGAGAAAGAACAGCTGATCATCGAGATGGCGGTGCACCGCCGCTTCGACAGCTGCGGTGCAGGCCCAGACGCCTTGCGGGCCGAGCAGGGCAGTGAGGAAACCCAGCAGCCAGCCGCCCCAGCTCCAGAATTGCATCACGCGACACGGTCGGGAATTTCGCAGTGGCATGGCTGCATGGAAACACGCGCAATGGGTGCGCTCGTGCCCAAGCATCTCCGACAAAGACGGCACGCAGTCCGGCCAGAAACGCTTCGCGACAAGAATCTGTGCCGAATAGATTCTGATCGCGCCGTACTCGCCGGCGTGGTTGACTCTGACTATTCTGGCCACCGTCAGTGCGTCCTGGTGAGAGAGCTTGGCCATGAATGCGCTCGAGAGTTAAGTCAGCCTGCCGGCAACGCTCGCACGCGCCGCAATGCGGGTCCACCAATTCTGGATCTCGGCAAACTCGGCCAGCAGGGCTTGTCCCTCGGCGACCTTGACGAAATAGCCGATGATCGGTGCGGCGTGCAGGTCGGCCAGCGTCAGGTCCGTTCCCAACAGCCAAGGCCCTTCAGCTTTCAGCGAGGAGAGCGCCTGCAATGCCGTTCTTGCCTGCCGCAACCCGTTGGCGATCACGGCTTCGTCGGGCGGCGTTGTTTCCAGCCGCTCGACCGCGACATCCCAGACCATGGTCCTGTAGGCATAGGCGTCGAGCAGGCCGGTGATCTGGTTCATGCGTGCTCGAGGCCGGGCTTCGACCGGTTGCAGCGCCGGGCCGCCAAAGGCTTCGTCGACATAACGGGCAATCGCGCCGGTCTCGTAGAGGCGAAAGCCGTCATGTTCGAAGGCCGGGATGCGGCCGAACGGCTGGTGCTCGAAATACCAGCCGGGAATGCCGTCCGCGGCAAAGATGTCGACGGGCACGAGCTCGTAGCCGACGCCCTTTTCCTCCAGCACCAGCCGCACGATGCGCACATAGACGCTGTAATCCGCGCCGTAGACGACGGGCTTGCCCATGCCGGTTGGGCTCAGGCCATCGCTTTCTGCAAATTCTCGTCGATCTTATCGAGGAAGCCAGTGGTCGAAAGCCATGGCTGGTCGGGGCCGATCAGCAGCGACAGGTCCTTGGTCATGAAGCCGGACTCGACCGTCTGGATGCAGACCCTTTCCAGCGTCTCGGCAAAGCGCCTCAGTTCGGCATTGTCGTCGAGCTTGGCGCGGTGCGCGAGGCCGCGCGTCCAGGCAAAGATCGAGGCGATCGAATTGGTCGAGGTCTCCTCGCCCTTCTGGTGCTGGCGATAGTGGCGGGTGACGGTGCCGTGCGCGGCTTCCGCCTCGACGGTCTTGCCGTCCGGCGTCATCAGCACCGAGGTCATCAGGCCGAGCGAGCCGAAGCCTTGCGCCACCGTGTCGGACTGCACGTCGCCGTCATAATTCTTGCAGGCCCAGACATAGCCACCCGACCATTTCAGGCTCGAGGCCACCATGTCGTCGATCAGCCGGTGCTCGTACCAGAGCTTCTTAGCTTTGAATTCTGTTTCGAACTCCGCCTCGTAGACCTCCTGGAAGATGTCCTTGAAGCGGCCGTCATAGGCTTTGAGGATGGTGTTCTTGGTCGAGAGGTAGACGGGGTAATTACGCAGCAGGCCGTAGTTCAGGGAGGCGCGAGCGAATTCGCGGATCGATTCGTCGAGATTGTACATGGCCATGGCGACGCCGGCGCCGGGTGCGTCGAAGACGTCGTGCTCGATCACCTGGCCGTCCTCGCCGACGAATTTGATCGTCAGCTTGCCCTTGCCGGGGAAGCGGAAGTCGGTGGCGCGGTACTGGTCGCCGAAGGCGTGGCGGCCGACGATGATCGGCTTGGTCCAGCCGGGCACCAGCCGCGGCACGTTCTTCATGATGATCGGCTCGCGAAAGATGGTGCCGCCGAGGATGTTGCGGATGGTGCCGTTCGGCGACTTCCACATCTTCTTCAGCTTGAATTCCTCGACGCGCTGCTCGTCGGGCGTGATCGTCGCGCATTTCACGCCGACGCCGTATTTCTTGATGGCATTGGCCGAATCGATGGTCACCTGGTCGTTGGTGGCGTCGCGGTGCTCGATGCCGAGGTCGTAATATTCGAGCTTGAGGTCGAGATAAGGGTGGATCAGCTTGTCCTTGATGAACTGCCAGATGATGCGGGTCATCTCGTCGCCGTCGAGTTCGACGACCGGGTTCGCCACCTTGATCTTCGCCATGGAAAGAATGCCTCGCTTTTGGGGAACGGAACGGCCTTGCCCGCACGGCTGCCGGCCCTGGGATGCGGCCCGTATATCAAAGGCTTTTTGGCCGCGCAAACGGCGAACCGCGCCGTAGTGCCGGCATTCCTTGCGAAAGCTTCATTTTCGCCGCCAAATGTGGCAGGGGACTGCGAAATGCCGCAAACAGCAGTTCACTGACAACCATGGCCGCTACCCAGGATCCCGCCACCCCTCTTGCCTCCGGAACTCCAGCGTCCGGTCCGGCGATCATCCTGGTCGAGCCGCAGCTCGGCGAGAATATCGGCATGGTTGCGCGCGCCATGGCCAATTTCGGCCTTTCCGAGCTGCGGCTCGTCAATCCGCGCGACGGCTGGCCGAGCGAGAAGGCGCGTGCCGCCGCAAGCCGCGCCGACCACGTCATCGATGCCGTCAAGGTGTTCGATGACCTCGCTTCGGCGGTTGCCGATTTGAACTTCGTCTTCGCCACCACGGCGCGCGCGCGCGACAATTTCAAGCCGGTGCGCGGTCCGGTCGAGGCGGGCAGGGCAATGCGCGCGCGGCAGCGGGCCGGCCAGCGCACCGGCATCCTGTTCGGCCGCGAGCGCTTCGGCCTCTATAATGACGAGGTCGGCCTTGCCGACGAGATCGTCACCTTCCCCGTCGATCCAGCCTTCTCCTCGCTCAACATTGCCCAGGCGGCCCTGCTGATGTCCTATGAATGGATGAAGTCCGGCCTGGAAGACGAGACCAGGACCAACTTCTCCGGCCCCGAAATGCCGCCGGCTGCCAAGGAAGAATTGCACGGCCTGTTTGCGTATCTGGAAGGTGCACTGGAGGCGCGCGGCTATTTCCGCCCGGCAGCGAAGAAGCCGAAGATGGTCGACAATTTGCGCGCTGTGCTGACCCGCCCCGGCTTTGCCGAGCCGGAGCTCAAGGTGCTGCGCGGCATAATATCATCGCTGGACAGGTTCTCGCCGGCCATGCCGCGCGGCGACGGATCGCCCGGCGACGATCCAAGGCGGCTCCCGGCGGCGGCCCGGCGCGCTGGTAAGGCGACAGACAAAGACTAGGTGTTTGTTCCCAACGGGAGCGCATAAAAAGCAATTGCCATTGACTGCCAAGGCGGGTGTGCTTCTTCTGCTGGCGACGCCCTTAATCAGTGAGAGAGATCGTGCCCAGAGCTATCTTGCCCGCGTTTGTCTTATTCTGTCTGTTATCTGAAATGTCTGCGGCGTCGGAATTTGAAAAGCCATCGAGCACACTTCCCGCACAGCAAGCCATTGAAAGATTGTTACCCAATTCCGTGCTCCGCGTCGGAATGCCTAGACAAGAACTGGAGGAAGTTATCAGGTCACGCTATCCCGATTGGGAGCGTTCGGAAAAGAAACGAGCGCTCAACAACCGCAAGGACATGTCACTTTCACTGGAGGCTCGCTCTGCATATTTGCAGACCATCTCAATATCTCACGAAGAGAAAGAGCAGAACCTGATATTCAGATATAGGTTTGCGTTGACGTCGCCGCTAACCGGCAGCCACGTCTACTCGATAGTATACGGAGTCGAGTCAAATACCTCGAACCTGATTTCAATAGACGACTGGGCCAACGGTTTGCATTCAAGATGGGGCGATGAGCATGGTGGCACGCGATCTGATGCGAAGGCACGTGCGACGTATTTCTTCGACACGGAATGGCGCTTAGTTGAGAATGCTGGGAACAAGTGCGCCCCGATATATCCGGCACTCTATCGCCTAGATGAAAAAACCGTCGGTGCGATAGCTGCGGTATCAAGCCTTCTGGACGCAACGGGATGCACATTCAGTCGAGACAGCATTTTAGAGATCAAAGAAGGCGCAGTCGTTCAATCGACCTTCTACACCGTCGATTTTAGGCTTCAGGTGAACGACGTTTTGAAGCGGGTAGCATTTGGGCTTCAGTGAACAAAGCCGACTTTGTCAACGGCCCTAAGCTTCGAATCCCGCCACCTCACCAGTAACCGAATGTTATTCGATATGATCCATTGTCCGGCGAACGATGGGTCCTCGGATGTTCAATTCAAATATCGGGCGTCTTCGCTTTTTCTTCTATTCTGCGGCCTTGCTGGTTGCGGAAATCGTGACCTTTGTGCTGTGCGTCGTGCTGACCATCGGCATCGAGGGTTTGGCCAATTCGAAGCCCGGACCTTCCAGGGAAGGGCTGGCCGCGGCTGTTCTCGTTACCTCGCTGGTGATTGTTCTGTTCCGCGCGAATTTCGCCTGGCGTCGAAGCCGCGACGCGCAAGGGTCGGGTTGGATCCTTTGGTCGTATATCGTGTTCTCGACGCTGTTCGCGATCCTGCAGGCCGGCACTGTTCTTGTCGTAAAATTCGACGGCGAAGATTCGCATTCCGGCCTTAACCTGCTGGGATTGGCTCTTGTCGGGCTGTGGGCCGTCATCTTGGCGGGCAAGCCGGCGGGCGGTGGCTCTGCGGATATGGCGTCATCCCTGAGTTTCGACGATTTCGACCCGCCCGGGCCGCTGCGCGGCGCCGCCGCGCTCCATTCAGCGTCAGCCGCCGGCGCGACGGCCCTGGCTCCAGCCTACGCCACGCGGGCCGCGCCGGTGCCGTCGAACCACGCTGCATCTCAACCTGCATCTCCGGCGAACGGCCGGCCGCGGCCCGGCGGCTTCGGCAAGCGCGGCCTTGTGTGACCGGCTCGCCGCATCAAGGCCATGATGGTTCCACATAGAAGCGGCCGGGATAAAGCATCATTGGCCGAAGCAGAAAGCATCGGCCGGGCCTCCCTCGTGATCTCGTTTGTGATTCCCAGCCCTTAGTGACTCAATGACAATGACCGATCCATCGAGCGCCCGTCCGATCCTGATGTTCGATTCCGGCATTGGCGGCCTCACCGTGCTGCGTGAGGCGCGTGTCTTGATGCCTGATCGCCGCTTCATCTATGTCGCCGACGACGCGGCGTTCCCCTTCGGCGGCTGGGAGGAGCCGGCGCTGAGAACACATATCCTGGAGTTGTTCGCCAGGCTGCTCGACCGGTTTTCGCCGGCTATCTCGGTCATCGCCTGCAACACCGCCTCGACACTGGTCATCGATGCCTTGCGCGAGAGGTTTCCCGGCCACCCTTTCGTCGGCACCGTGCCGGCCATCAAGCCGGCGGCGGAACGCACGCGCTCAGGCCTGGTTTCGGTGCTGGCTACGCCCGGCACCGTCAAGCGCCAGTACACGCGCGACCTGATCAGCAAATGGGCGCAGAAATGCCATGTCCGCCTGGTCGGCAGCGACAGGCTGGCGGGATTGGCCGAAGCCTATATGCGCGATGGCTTTGTCGACGAGGACGCCGTGCGCGCCGAGATCGCGCCGTGCTTCGTCGAGCATGACGGGCTGCGCACCGACATCGTCGTGCTTGCCTGCACCCATTATCCGTTTTTGGCCAACCGCATGCGCAAGACAGCACCGTGGCCGGTCGACTGGCTCGACCCGGCCGAGGCGATCGCACGCCGGGCGCTGTCGCTGCTTGCCGATACCGAGGCCCGCTATCGCAGAGAGGCACTGCCGGAAGGCGCCGACCTTGCATTCTTCACCTCGAACAGCGCCGATTTTCCGACGCGCCGGCTGATGCAGGGATTTGGCCTGGCGATATCCTGATCGCAGGCAATTTTCGCTTTGGGAACATCACACCGGACAATGCGTTTTCCTCTCATTGGAAACGGGAGAAACCATCATGCCAGCCACCTCAAAAGCCCAGCAGAAAGCGGCCGGCGCGGCATTGTCAGCCAAGCGCGGCGAGACCAAGAAGGGCGCGCTCAAAGGCGCGTCGAAGGGAATGTATAAATCCATGAGCGAAAAACAGCTCGAGGAATTCGCCGAGACCAAGCGCAAGGGCCTGCCGGAAAAGAAGTCGAAACACTGATCGACTGGCCATTCTGACGGCGGATGCCGGTCAATAAAAGGCCCGCGGCTGAGCCGCGGGCCATGAAGTCTCAACGGGCGAGGACGAAAATTACCAGTTCCAGCCCCACCCGCAGCGCCGCACTTTGTAGCGGATCACCTTGCGATGACCGTGGCGCCACACCACCTTCTTCTTGACCACGATGCGGCAGACCTGGTGATGCCTGTGCCCATGCCAATGCCGGGCCTGCGCCGGCTCGGGCGCGACCGCCATCGTGCCGGCCATCACCGCGGCTCCTACCAACGTAAGGAAGAACTTCTTCATGCGAATTCCAGCTCCTCTGACTTCAGTCCCTTCCTGATGCCGCTGGCGCAACCTCCCGCCACATCCGGCACGTTCTACAACCGTAACACTATCCGGTTCGGCGATTCGCGCCAGCCGGAAGCTTGACAGCGGTTAAATCTCCGTTTAACCAGCCCACCAACACCGGGCCGCAATGCCCGGTGGTTTTCTTTATGTGTGCAAGACGTTTGGGAAGCCGGTTTTACTTTCCTTATGTCTTGCTTGAAATGACGTGTCCCGTGGGTTTTCCGTCGCGTTGCGTGGAAAACCCTGTCAGGTCTCGAAAACGGAGGCCAGAGGAGGGCGCGTTTCCTTCACCCGGACCATGAGGTTCCGGGTGTGTTGTTTTGAAAGGGAATGCGATGAGCAAGCGCGAATCCGCGAAGTACAAGATCGACCGCCGTCTTGGCGAAAACATCTGGGGCCGCCCGAAGTCCCCGGTCAACAAGCGTGAATACGGCCCCGGCCAGCATGGCCAGCGCCGCAAGGGCAAGCTTTCCGATTTCGGCCTGCAGCTGCGCGCCAAGCAGAAGCTGAAGGGCCACTATGGCGACGTTTCGGAAAAGCAGTTCCGCAAGGTCTATGAAGAGGCGGACCGCCGCAAGGGCGACACCTCGGAGAACCTGATCGGCCTGCTCGAATCGCGCCTCGACGCGGTCGTCTACCGCGCCAAGTTCGTGCCGACCATCTTTGCGGCGCGCCAGTTCGTCAATCACGGCCACGTCAACGTCAACGGCAAGCGCGTCAACATCGGCTCGTACCGCTGCAAGCCAGGCGACGTCATCGAAGTGCGCGAGAAGTCGAAGCAGCTGGTCATCGTGCTGGAATCGGTGGGGCTGGCCGAGCGCGACGTGCCCGATTACATCGAGGCCGATCACAATAAGATGACCGCGGCATTCACGCGCATCCCCGGCCTGGCGGACGTTCCGTTTGCCGTGCAGATGGAACCGAACCTGGTCGTCGAATTCTATTCGCGCTGATCGGCGCGTTCGTCGCGATACAATCGAAGGCCGCCCGTCGAGGCGGCCTTTTCTTTTTTCGTTTCCTTTTCCGCGGCGTGATTCCGAAATCGATTTCGGTTTTCGGTCCGATGCGCTACTGCGGGCGGCAACAGGATCTTGGGGCCGACGCGCCATGAATATGCTGCCAGACGCCGAAACACTCGAACCGGTCGCCGATACCGAAGGCGGCTTTCATCCGCTGTTTGCCGATGTGCCGTCCTCCGTCGAGTTCAATAAGCTGCGCAAGCGGCTGTTGCGGCTTGCCCGCCAGGCGATCGACGATTTCGCCATGGTGAGGCCCGGCGACCGTTGGCTGGTCGCTCTGTCGGGCGGCAAGGATTCCTACGGCCTGCTCGCCGTGCTGCTTGATCTCAAATGGCGCGGGCTGCTGCCGGTCGAGCTGTTGGCCTGCAATCTCGACCAGGGCCAGCCGAACTTTCCCAAGCACATATTGCCCGATTATCTCGACAGCTATGCCATTCCGCATCGCATCGAATATCAGGACACCTATTCGGTGGTCACCGACAAGCTGGCCGAGGGCAGCACCTATTGCTCGCTGTGCTCGCGGCTGCGGCGCGGCCATCTCTATCGCATTGCCCGCGAGGAGGGCTGCTCGGCGCTGGTGCTCGGTCATCACCGCGAGGACATACTGGAAACCTTTTTCATGAACCTGTTCCATGGCGGACGCCTCGCCGCCATGCCGCCGAAGCTGCTCAACGACGAAGGCGATGTCATGGTGCTGCGGCCGCTCGCCTATTGTGCGGAAGCCGATCTCGAGAAATTCGCCGGCGCCATGAAATTCCCGATCATTCCGTGTGATCTGTGCGGTAGCCAGGAAGGCCTGCAGCGCAACGCCATGAAGGCGATGCTCGACGACATCGAGAAGCGCATGCCCGGCCGCAAGGACACGATGATCCGCGCCATGACCAATGTGCGGCGTTCGCATCTGCTCGACAGGAAACTGTTCGATTTCGCCGCCCTCAACGAAACCCTCACCACCAGGCGTCCCGATGACATTTGACGATAGCGCGATCGACTGGCTTGCCGACCTTCTGTCGGAAGCCGCCGTCGCCGAGATCATGCCGCGCTTTCGCCGGTTGAGCGAGGGCGACGTCCGTCGCAAGACCTCGGCCGCCGATCTCGTCACCGAGGCCGACGTCAATGCCGAACGGCTCATCACCGCCAGGCTGCGCCAGCGTTATCCCCACGCAATGATCGTCGGCGAGGAGGCCTGCTCAGACGACCCGACGCTGCTCGACGGTCTCGGCGATGCCGAACTCGCCTTCGTCATCGACCCGGTCGACGGCACCTTCAACTTCGCCTCCGGCGTGCCGCTTTTCGGCGTCATGCTTGGCGTCGTGATCAAGGGCGAGACGGTCGCCGGCATCATCCACGATCCCGTCGGCAAGGATTGGCTGATCGGCGTTAGTGGCGCCGGCAGCCATATCCGCCATGCCCATGGCAATCTGGAAAAGGTCCATGTCGCCAAACCGGCGCCGATGTCGGAAATGACCGGTGCGGTCTCATGGCACTACGTGCCCGAGCCGGACCGCTCACGTTTGGCGCGCAACCAGACCAAGTCGCTATCGCAGTTCAATTATCGCTGCGCCGCCCACGAATACCGCCTGCTGGCCAGCGGCCACGGCCATTTCGTCGTCTACAACAAGCTGATGCCCTGGGATCACCTGCCTGGCGTGCTGATCCATGCGGAGGCGGGCGGCCATGCCGCGCGCTTCGACGGCAGCGCCTATCTGCCGTCGCATGTCGGAGGTGGCCTGCTGGTCGCGCCGGACCGGGAGAGCTGGCGGGAGCTGCGCCGCGAGCTCTGGGCGGAATAACTCTTCGCTGCCAAAGTTGTCCAATCCTGTGCGAAACCGGAGACCTCGAATGAAACCTCGGTCCGCAATTGTTGCAACCGCCTTTGCCCTTGCCTTGGTTGCCGGTGTCAATGAAGCAAGCGCTGGGGAACGCGCATGTCGCAGTCCCGACTCCGTCGACACCATAGACGAGATGTTCTCCGCGATCTTCGCCTGTTGGAAGCCGCCGCCCGGAACCGCGGGCATGACCCTGACGCTGCAGTTCTCAATTCGCCGAAACGGCACGCTTATCGGCAAGCCGCGCGCCACTTACTCCCATCTAGGGGACGATGGTCCGCTCAATCGGGCCTTCGTGGCTTCCGTCCTCGAGGCGCTCGACAAGGCTCTTCCACTGCCCGTTTCGGACAGTATGGGTGGAGCAATCGCAGGACGTACGCTGTTCCCCCGCTTCACCGCGGTCAGTGAGGGTGCATCCTAGGCGCACGCGCAATGTGCATTAAACCGGCGGGTTATGCGGCTGGAACAGTCTGCCGCGCTCGGCCAGCAGGATCATCAGCAGCGCCGCCACCGACACGCTGCAGAACCCGGCGGCCAGCGGCGTCACCGTGCCGTTGAAGGCTTGGCCGATCAGCGTACCGAGAATGCCGCCAAGAAATGTCTGCATGAACCCAAGGATCGACGACGCAGTGCCGGCCAGGTGCCCCAGCGGCTCCATGGCGAGCGCGTTGAAGTTCGCGCCGAGCGCGCCGAACGGGACCATGGCGCAGGCAAAGAAGGTAATGAAGAGCCAGAGCGGCATCTTTATTTCGATGGAAACGACCAGCCAGGCAAGGCTGATGGCCAGAAACAGCAGCAACGCGCTTTGCGACAGACGGCGCATGCCGATGCGGCCGACGAGGCGCGAGTTGAGGTAGTTCGAAAAAGCAAGTACGCCGGCAACCCCCGCGAAGATGACGGGGAACATCTCGCCGACATTGAACACGCTGACATAGATCTGCTGGGCCGAGGCGATGAAGCCGAACATGGCGCCGAAGATGAAGGTGCTGGCGAAGGCATAGCAGAGCGCGATGCGGTTGGTGAGAACGATGCGGAAGCCGCCGATGATGGAGGACAGCGTCAGCGGCCGGCGATATTCGGGGTGTAGTGTCTCGGGCAGGCGCAGCAGCGACCAGGCGGACACGATCAGCGCGCCGGCTGCCATGGTGACGAAGATCACATGCCAGGTCGCAAACAGCATGATGAACTGGCCGATACCGGGCGCCACCACCGGAATGGCCATGAACACCATGAAGATCAAGGACATGACTTCGGCCATGCGCCTTCCGTCGAACGTATCGCGCACGATCGAGACGGCAATGACGCGCGTCGCCGCCGCGCCGATGCCTTGCACCGCCCGGCATAGCAGAAGCGTGGCGAATGACGGGGCGATTGCCGCAGCGCCGGCCGCCAGGACGTAGATCACCAGCCCTGCGACAAGCGGCGCGCGGCGCCCGAAGCGGTCCGAGATCGGCCCGAAGAACAGCTGTCCGCCGCCAAAGCCAAGGATATAGGCGGTGACAACATATTGCCGGTGGTTTTCATTTTCGATGCCAAGCGAAGCGCCGATCTGCTGCAGCGCCGGCAAAATAATGTCGATTGCCAGCGAATTGAGCGCCATCAGCGCCGCGCACAGCGCAATGAATTCCCAGCGCGGAATGGGCAAGGTGCTTGCCTTTTGCTGCGCTTGTGCTTGCTGATCCAAGGCCAGTCCGATCCTCAAACGAAAATGCGCCGGCTGGCCGACGCATCCATTCGTTGATTGCCCGATAGCGGGCAGAACTTTTTGCCAAGGTGGGGGCTGCCCCGGCGCTTAGCGCATGACCCCCGAAAATCGCAGGCGGAAGGTCATACGCAGAAACAGAAGTCAGGCGGCGCCTTTGACGCTGACGCCCTTTTCGACGAGGAAGGTCTGCAATTCGCCCGCCTGGAACATCTCGCGGATGATGTCGCAGCCGCCGACGAACTCGCCCTTGACGTAGAGCTGCGGGATGGTCGGCCAGTTGGAATAGTCCTTGATGCCTTGCCGCAGTTCGGCCGACGTCAGCACGTCGACGCCCTTATAGTCGGCGCCGATATAGTCGAGGATCTGCACGACCTGGCCGGAAAATCCGCATTGCGGGAAGCCGGGCGTGCCCTTCATGAAGAGAACGACGTCGTTGCCCTTCACTTCATTGTCGATGTAGTCGTTGATGCCGCTCATGGAATACCCTTTCATGCCTGTGGGAGTCAGGCTCGAACATTACCCTTCAAATAAACCCATGGGTTGCGCGAAACAAGATGTTTGCCGCCTTGCCATGCAAATGGCGCAAAGGAACGTCTGATCTTGGGCCAAGAGCGTTGGCCACCATCTTTCCCGAGGCGCGATGAAAAGACGATATCTCGCCGGGTTCCTCCTCGCCGTTCTGTTCGCCGCACTGTCCTTGATCTGGTGGGCCAGGTCGCCGAGACAGCCATCTCTCGTCGTCGGCGGTGAATTACCGGCGCCGTGCCGCGACGCGAGCTTCGAGGCGGTCGCCTATGTCGTCTGCGAAATCGATCTGCGCCACTATGACATCGGTGTGTTCCACGCAGGCCTTGACGGCAAGGCTTTCGGTTCACTGGACAAATTCGACAAGGCGATGGCGGATCATGGCCGGCCGGTGCTGCTCGCCATGAACGCCGGCATGTATCACCAAGACCTGACTCCGGTCGGCCTTCTCGTCGAAGACGGCCGGGAGAAGGCGCCGATCAACGTCGCCGACAGCGAAGGGAATTTCTTCCTGAAACCGAATGGCGTCTTCCTGGTCCGGAAGGACGGCAAGGCGGCGGTCATGGAGACAAGCGCCTATGCTGCGACCAGACTGGACGTGATGTTTGCCACGCAATCCGGCCCGATGCTGGTGATCGACGGCCGGCTTCATCCCCGCTTCGAGCAAAACGGCACATCGCGCTATATCCGCAATGGCATCGGCGTGCGTGACGAAAACACTGTCGTGCTGGCGATCTCGCGCTCTGAGGTCAGCCTCGGCAGCTTCGCGCGACTGTTTCGAGATGCGCTCAATTGTCCCAACGCGCTTTTCTTCGACGGGGTCGTTTCGGCGCTGTCGAACGGCGAGCGGATGATTGTGGGTGGAAGCTATCCGGTCGGGCCGATCATCGCCGTGACCGGTAAGAAGCTTGCGAGCCGGTAACTGCAAGAGAGCTCAGTCCGGCACGCTGGTCTGCAGGGCAAGCGCGTGCAACACGCCGCCCATATTGCCCTTCAGCGCGTCATAGACCATCTGGTGCTGCTGGACCCGGCTTTTCCCGCGAAAGCTTTCGGCCACAACCTCAGCCGCATAATGGTCGCCGTCGCCGGCCAGGTCGCGAATCGTCACCTTGGCGTCCGGAATGCCTTCCTTGATCAGCCGTTCGATGTCGTGGGCGTCCATTGCCATGTGAGGATTCCTTGTTCAGGTCGTGATCTCATAGATATGGTCGAAATGGCGGATGAACCACAGCGAAACGGCCCTCTCGATCACATCACGGGTCCACGACCTCATTTGCCATGAAGCGAGGGAACCAGGATTCGTGGGCGTCGGTCAATTCGCTGACCGGTATCGCACGCGCCTCGCCCAGCTTCAGTTCGCTGCCGCCGGTCGAGCCGATCCACGGCGCAAAAACGCCGAGCTTGTTTTGCTGTTCGCGAATGGCGTCCCATTGCTCGCTCTGCGGGTCGATCGACAGCGTCAAGAGATAGCGGCCCTGGTCCTCGCCGAACCAGACCGGGATTGGATCTGTGCCGATCAGGCCGGGGATGGTCGCGCCGATGCCGGAGGCCATCGCCATCTCGGCCAGCGCCACCGCGATGCCGCCATCGGAAACGTCATGCGCCGCGGTAACGACACCGGAGCCGATCAGTGCCCGCACATGGTCGCCGACCCGCTTCTCGTGGCCGAGATCGACCGGCGGCGGCGGGCCGTCGGCGCGGCCAAAGATGTCGCGCATATAGACCGACTGGCCAAGATGCGAGCCCCATATCGTCGGCGCGCCGACCAGCACGATCATCTGGCCTTCGGCGGCAAAGCCGATGCGCACCATTTTCGACCAGTCGGCAATCACACCGACGCCGCCAATGGTCGGTGTCGGCAGGATGCCTTGGCCGTTGGTCTCATTGTAGAGGGAGACGTTGCCGGAGACGATCGGGAAGCCAAGCGCCCTGCAGGCATCGCCAATACCTTTCACCGCGCCGACCAACTGACCCATGATCTCCGGCCGTTCCGGATTACCGAAATTGAGGTTGTCGGTGGCCGCGAGCGGCAGAGCACCGGTGGCGGTAAGATTGCGCCAGCATTCGGCAACCGCCTGCTTGCCGCCCTCGTAAGGGTCGGCTTCGCAATAGCGCGGCGTCACGTCGGAGGAGAAGGCGAGCGCCTTGGTCGGGTGGCCGTCGACGCGCACGACACCGGCGTCGCCGCCGGGAAGCTGCAGCGAATTACCTTGGATCAGCGTGTCGTACTGCTCCCACACCCAGCGGCGCGAGGACAGGTCTGGTCCGCCCAGCAGCTTGAGCAGTGCCTCGGCCACGTCGGCTTGCGGTGCATCGCCGGCCAGCGGCGCCGGCTTCTTCGGCTCGACCCAGGGACGGTCATATTCCGGCGCCTGGTCGCCGAGATCCTTGATCGGCAGATTGGCAACCTCGTCGCCCTGATGCAGCACGCGAAAGCGCAGATCGTCGGTGGTCTTGCCGACGATGGCAAAGTCGAGGCCCCATTTGTGGAAGATCGCCTCGGCCTGTTTTTCCTTTTCGGGGCGCAGCACCATTAGCATGCGCTCTTGGCTCTCCGAAAGCATCATCTCATAGGCGCTCATGCGCTCTTCACGCACCGGCACCTTGTCGAGATCGAGCTCGATGCCGAGGTCGCCCTTGGCGCCCATTTCGACTGCCGAGCAGGTGAGGCCGGCGGCACCCATGTCCTGGATGGCGATAACGGCGCCGGACGCCATCAGTTCGAGGCAGGCTTCGAGCAGGCATTTTTCGGTGAACGGATCGCCAACCTGCACGGTGGGCCGCTTCTCGTCGATCTTGTCGTCGAACTCGGCCGAGGCCATGGTGGCGCCGCCGACGCCGTCGCGCCCGGTCTTGGCGCCGAGATAGACGACCGGCAGGCCGACGCCCTTGGCCTCGGACAGAAAGATTGCATCAGTCTTGGCAAGCCCCGCGGCAAACGCATTGACCAGGATGTTGCCATTGTAGCGGGCGTCGAAATTGACCTCGCCGCCGACCGTCGGCACGCCGAAGGAATTTCCATAACCACCGACGCCGGAAACGACGCCGGCAACGAGATGCCTGGTTTTGGGATGGTCCGGCGCGCCGAAACGCAGCGCGTTCATCGCCGCGATCGGCCGCGCGCCCATGGTGAAGACATCGCGCAGGATGCCGCCGACGCCGGTCGCCGCTCCCTGATATGGCTCGATATAGGAGGGGTGGTTATGGCTCTCCATCTTGAAGACGACGCAGTCGCCGTCGCCGATGTCGACCACGCCGGCATTCTCGCCCGGGCCCTGGATGACTTGCGGCCCGGTGGTCGGCAGCGTGCGCAGCCACTTCTTCGAGGATTTGTAGGAACAATGCTCGTTCCACATCGCGGAAAAAATACCAAGTTCGGTAAAGCTCGGTTCGCGCCCGACCAGGTCGAGGATGCGCTGGTACTCGTCGGGCTTCAGCCCGTGCGCGGCAATGAGTTCAGGAGTGATCGGCACGGAATTGGAAATGGTCATGATCGGCAATTGTGTCCTTGGGATCGAGTCCCGTCTTATCGCAAGCGTTGCAGCCGATACACCCCGTTGGATGACTAAAACGATGGAAAGCAACAGCTGACCGCAAGTAGCGAAAGATCGCCACTCGACCCGCCGGTTTCAAGCCGGTTCAGGAAAAGCTGTCGTAGCCGGCGCGGCCCTCGTCCAGAAGCCGCCGGATCACCGCGACGCCGTGCGCGATATCGTCCCGCTGTCGCGGCTGCGAGATGCCAAACCGCACGCCGTGAAAGGCCTGTTCGGAACGCCCTGCCTTGAACTCATCCTCGTCGTCGATGAGCACGCCATGTTCGAGGCAGGCCTGCTTGAAAGTGCCGGAAAGCCATGGGTCCGGCAAAGTGAGCCAGACGAATGGCACGTTATCCAGCGCCTTGAAATCGAAGCCGTCGAGTGTCTCGCGCACGATCGCGATGCGCGCACCGATCTCGGCAATGCTGCGCTTGCGCACCTCAGCGGCCTGACCGGACAGCACCAGCCGGCTGCCCACCTCCGCCAGCAGAAAGGGCAGGCCGCCCGTCATCATCTTGTGGGCAACCCGGATGCGGTGACGATAGGCCGGCGGGCAAGCGAGCCAGCCGCCGCGAACACCCGCCGCAACCGATTTCGACAGGCCGCCGGCAACGATGGTCCGTTCGGGAGCATATTCGGCCATTAAAGGCGTTGGGTCATCGGTCAGTCCGCCATAGAGATCGTCCTCGATCAGGACGACGTTATATTGACGGGCGACATGCGCGATTGCCTCGCGGCGCGATGCCGACAGCGTTGTCAGCGTCGGGTTCTTGGCCGTCGGCATCAAAAACATCATCTTCGGGTGCCTTTGTGCGCAGACGCGCTCGAAATCCTGGGGATCGATGCCCTCGTCGTCAGTCGCCACCAGTGCGGTCCGGCGACCGATCAGGCCGGCACTGCGCGAGATCTGCGAATAGGTGAGGTGCTCGAAGACGACATAGTCGCCGGGGGCGGTGAGCCCCGCAATGGTTGCCATCACGGCGACGTGGGTGCCGAGCGTGGGAACGATTGCATCCGTCGCCGGGCGATAGGAATTGCGCGACAGCCAGCGCCTGCCGGCTTCGAACCAGCGGTCCGGGAAATCACGAGTATAGCTTGAAATCTCATGCGGATGGTCTTGCGCCGTGCGTGTCAACACATCGGCGACGATGGCACCCTGGCCGACATCCGGTGCGGCGGTGCTATCGAAGCGCAGCTTGTCGCCGGGCGCATCCATATAGCGCGTGCCTTGTTCGACCGGCCCCAGGAAATCCGGCTTTGCGCTCTCCGACTGTTGAGCGAGAACATAGGTTCCGCGGCCGACCTCGCCGCTGACCAGTCCCCGCTCGCGCAGCAATTGATAGGCCCTGCCAACCGTGCCGACGGTCGTGCCGATGTCGTATGCCAGATCGCGCTGCGGCGGCAGCTTTGCCCCTGCACCGATCAGGCCGCGGTCGATGTCCGTCTCGATGGAATCAGCAAGCCGCTGATAGAGCGGGCCGGTGCGGGCGGTCAGGTCTGGAAGCCAAGTTGTCATGGTGACAATTTTTTACATTGCACCGAAATGAGAGTCAATACATATGGAGCGGGCCGTACGAAAAGGCACAATTGCAATCTTGGCAGAAAGAAAATGGGTACAATAGAGACAATCCGCTACGCGGCAGTTGAATTGACCGGAAGCCGCTCGTCGGGCCGGAGATCCTATGTTCGCGGGCTCGTGCAAGTGGTCACGTCATTCGTCCGATGGATCGACAGCCTGCTGGATCGCCGCCGCAGTCGGCTGGTCCTGCTCGAGATGACCGACGCCCAGCTCAAGGATATCGGCATTTCACGCTGCGATGCCCATCGTGAAGGTCTGAGGCCGTTCTGGGACTGAGGAGTTCGACGGGGCGCTATCGCGCGTTAGCGGACGCCCGCCGCCCTGATCCGCGTGACACCGTGGTCCACAAGCACCGCCACAATGCACAGCATCAGAAAGAGCCCGGTGATGGCCAGAGCCGAGACGGCGACGCTGGTCGCGCCGTTCTTGGCGAGATCGAGGAACGGGTAGGGCACTTCACCGGCAATCGGCGCCCGCAGCAGCGCGTAGGCCAGATAGGCGATCGGATAGATCATCCACCAGGAGATGTCGCGCCACCGCGTCGAGCCGTCGGCGCCTGCCACAAGCCACCACAGCACGAACAACACCGGCGTCACATAGTGCAGGAGCACATCGCAGAGCAGGAACAGCCCTTGCGGCTGCCAAAGCTGCGCCAGGACCGTTGCATAAACGATGAGGACCAGCGTTATGGCGACGGCTACGCCCGCCCGCATCCGTGGCGCGGCAAAGGCCGGAAACCATGCATAACCCGTCGACGACAGCAACGAGGCAAGGACGAGCACCGCGCCGATGTTGGTCAGGATGGTGAAGAAGCTGAAATAGAAGACCAGCGAGCCGGCAAAGCCGCGGCCGGCTTCCATTGATGCCGGGACGGTGATGCAGAGCTGCAGGACGAGCCCGGCCAGGCCGACGACCAGACCGATGATCTGCAGCACGCGACCCATTGGGCTAGGCAGCAGCGCCGCAGGCCGGATTACCCGCCTGCCAGCGGGCAATGTCCGAGCCAATGCGCGCGCCGAGCGGTTCCGCCATCAATGGGCCGAACACGTCGACGCGGCTCGAATTGCCTTGCGCCTGCACGACCAGCAGCGGCTTTCCGCCATAATGCTTGGCCGGCACCAGCAGGAAGCGGGGCGTGCCGCCAAACGAATTCAGTTCGTTGGCCATCTGGTAAGATTTGAAGGCAGGGTCCTTGCTGGCGATCCAGCATTTGTGGGCAGCGATTGCCACCTGTTCCATGGCAAGCAGTGACGCGCTCTTGCCCGCCGGCGCCGGCGTGCTCTTCGGGCCTGACTGGCATGAGGCGAGTACAAGCCCGGCGGCAGTAGCGACGGCGAGGCGCGTGGTCGTCGGTCTCATGTTCAAGCGGCGCCCATCTCGAGTTCGGACAGAAACACCTTCAGACCGTCTGTCATCTCACCCCAGACGCGCGACAGCGCCGGATGCTGCAAGGCAATCTGCTCGTAGGCATCGAATTTCGGATAGGCGTCAAGCAAATCGGGGCGGCCGATCGTCGCCCTGAAATTGTTGAAGACGAAGCGGGTCGGCGTCAGCCAGGCATCGGCGAAGGAGATGTCGTCGCCGAGCGCGAACGGGCCATGCGCCATGCGGGCCTCGATTGCCGCAAGCCCGTGATGCAATTGGGCGAACTGTGCCTTGATCTCCGCCTCGTTGCGCTGCGGCACGAAATAGAGTTCGAACAGCTTCATGGTCGGGGCGAGCACGTCGAGGTCGGTGATGCGGGCGAACATGCGCACCAACGCCCGGTCTTTCGTATCCTTGGGCAGCAGCGCCGGCTCGGGGAAACGCTCCTCCAGATATTCGGCAATGACTACCGATTCGACGATCGTTTCGCCGGAACCGGTGATCAGCACCGGAATCCTGTTGAGCGGCGAGATGGCACGAAATGCCTCGGGGATGGGAAACCCCGGCGGCGGTACAATGAGCTTGAGCGGCACGTTCTTGATGTAGGCCAACGCCCGCACGATCGACGAATAGGGCGACAACGGCCGCGAATAGAGTTTCATGACCGTCGCTCCAGGAGGAAAATTGAAGGCATCAAGCGGCGATGCCCAGCGCGCTTTCGAACAGCGCCCGGCCGTCGCTGCCGCCATGCGCCGCTTCGATCAGGTTCTCGGGATGCGGCATCAGGCCGAGCACATTGCCGCGGCCGTTGACGATACCGGCAATGTCGTTGATCGAGCCGTTGGGATTTGTGCCTACGGCATAGCGGAACACCACCTGGCCTTCGCCTTCGAGGCGGGCCAGCGTTTCGGCATCGGCAAAATAATTGCCGTCATGGTGCGCCACCGGCGCGCGGATGATCTGGCCCGGCTGATAGCGGCGGGTGAACATCGTGTTGGCGTTGGCGATCTGCAGCTTCACCTGACGGCAGACGAATTTCAGCGAGGTATTGCGCATCAATGCGCCCGGCAGCAGGCCGGCCTCGACCAGGATCTGGAAGCCGTTGCAGACGCCGATGACCGTGACGCCCTTGGCCGCCTTTTCGGCCACAGCCCGCATTACTGGCATGCGCGCGGCAATGGCGCCGCAGCGCAGATAATCGCCAAAAGAAAAGCCGCCGGGAATGGCGATCAGGTCGACATCGGGAATGTCGGTGTCGGTCTGCCAGACGGTGACCGGCGGCGTGCCGGAAATCTTGGTCAGCGCCGCGATCATGTCGCGGTCGCGATTGAGGCCGGGGAGCAGGACGACGGCTGATTTCATGGCGTGTCCAATTGAATCACGAGGCATATCCAAGTTTGGCGTATCGGCGGCGTATTCACGGGTCAAGCGGCAGTTAAGGCTTTTGGGCTATTTAACGACGGCAAACCGGGCGAACGCATTTGAAGAGCGGCTGGGAACTGAAATTCGAAGACCGACACTGGGCCGCCGGGGTCTCCGGTGCGATTGTCCTGCTTGTTTCCGCATTTATCTATGCGTTCTTTTCTCAAGCTGACGCAACCTTTGCGACGGCGTTTTCGAAAGCGCTTTCTCTGAAAGTCGATCTCGGGCGGTGCTCCTCGTCTTTTGCCAATCTGATCATGGCGCAGATTTCCTATGCATTGACGATCTGCCTGGTGCTTCTGGGCCTCATGGCGTGCCTTGCCGTGGTTTGTGTTCGAGACGCTGCGAACAGGGCCGGATATCTCAAGCTTCTGCTTGGGACATCTGCGTTCATTCTCATCTTGCTGGCAATGGCGATGAACGACGACGGGTTTTGGCTAAGTTCAACAGGCCGCAGATTTTTCGGGCGGCGATTGAGCATAGCTGACGCATGCCTACAGAGTCACAATACTAATTTTATTCGCATTTACGTGATGAGCATCTGGCTTGGTTTTGGGTCTTGGATGCTTATTATGATGGATATTCTGTGCTTTCGAGCGATAGCTCTCCGTCGAAACCATAACGATTTGCCAACTGACTCGGGGCTGCATGCCGAAATACTGGACATTCATGCTAAATACGGCGGTGTGAGGCGGCCAACCCAGGCTCGACGATGGAAGTTATCGGCAGTGGTAGTGGCGGGCCTCTTTTTGGCCGCAGGAATTCACGGGCTGTACAAACTGGCTCTCGTTTTAGGCGCGCTCTAAGCGGCGTTCGCTATGCCCAAGGCGATCGTCCTGCCGCGCCAGCACACCGTAAATGTTCTTCACATCGCCCTCGGTGGCGATGAGATGACCACGGATCGAACCCAACTCGGACTTTACTTCGCCAAGTGTCAAATCCATCCTGTCCAGCCGCGACTGAATGGATTTGAGGACTTCAAAAATCAGGCTTCCATCGATCTCGGTCATCTACCCTCCGGGACAACCTCAGGTAATGGCCACACTATAATTCTCAATCACCGTATTCGCCAGAAGCTTGTCGCACATGGCTTTCAGATCCGCCTCGGCCTTGGCCTTATCGCCCTCGGCAAGCTCGATATCAAAAACCTTGCCTTGCCGCACCTGGCCGACGCCGCCGAAACCCATTCCGGACAGCGCATGCTCGATTGCCTTGCCTTGTGGGTCGAGCACGCCGTTCTTGAGGGTTACGGTAATGCGGGCCTTGATCACGCTGGACATGCTCCTGTTCACCTGTTGAGCTGGCAAGCCATCAATGTGGCTTGCCTTTGACGCCGTCGGTCGATGCGACGAGCACCGGTCCGGCCGGGCGCGGCGGCTCGTTCTCGTTCATGATGCCGAGGCGGCGGGCAACTTCCTGATAGGCTTCGACCAGCCCACCCATGTCACGGCGGAAACGATCCTTGTCGAGCTTATCCTGTGTCGCCACGTCCCACAGCCGGCAGGAATCCGGCGAGATCTCATCCGCAACGACGATGCGCATCATATCGCCTTCGAACAGGCGGCCGCATTCGATTTTGAAATCGACCAGCTGGATGCCGACGCCCATGAACAGGCCGGAAAGGAAGTCGTTGACGCGAATGGCCAGTGCCATGACATCGTCGATCTCCTGTGGGCTCGCCCAGCCGAAGGCGGTGATGTGCTCTTCCGATACCATCGGATCGTCGAGTGCATCGGCCTTGTAATAGAATTCGATGATCGAGCGCGGCAGCACGGTGCCTTCCTCGATGCCCAGGCGCTTGGCCAGCGAGCCGGCGGCGACGTTGCGCACCACCACTTCGAGCGGGATGATCTCGACTTCCTTGATCAACTGCTCGCGCATGTTGAGCCGGCGGATGAAGTGGGTCGGAATGCCCATCCGGTTGAGGTGGTTGAAGATGTGCTCGGAAATGCGGTTGTTGAGCACGCCTTTGCCATCGACGATTTCATGCTTCTTCTTGTTGAAAGCGGTAGCGTCGTCCTTGAAGAACTGGATCAGCGTGCCAGGCTCCGGTCCCTCATAAAGGATCTTGGCCTTGCCTTCATAAATGCGGCGGCGATTTTTCATCTGATTTTTCTCTGGATTTGCGGGCAGGCGGCAAGCGACCAGTTCCTGTCCGTCTGCCTAAAATAAGATGGCGACGGTGGGGTTCAATGCCGGTGTCTATCCCAATCGCACTGTTTGCTCAATCGGCAAATCCTTTCAATCAACCGCTTTCGGGCACCGAAATGCCGCAGCGCAGCAAGCAATGTAGCATATTGACCGGCCCGCGCCCTTTTGGTTTGTGCTCCGGCAACACATATTGGCACAACGAATCGGATTTCACGGAGGGATGCCATGAGCAGCATGAAAGACCGCGAAGAGGGCTTTGAGCGCAAATTCGCATTCGACGAGGAACTTCGGTTCAAGGCTGCGGCACGCCGCAACAGAGCGCTCGGCCTGTGGGCTGCCGAAAAGCTCGGCAAATCCGGCACCGATGCCGACGCTTATGCCAGGGAAGTAGTCGTCAGCGACATCGAGGAAGCCGGCGATCACGACGTTTTCCGCAAGATACGCAAGGATTTCGATGCGGCGGGCATCGACCAGTCGGACCATCAGATCCGCCGCACCATGGATGAATTGATGGCGCAGGCGATCGAGCAGATCAAGAACACCTGATTTTTCAGCCGGTACCGATCGAATGCTGGACCAATCGACCGCCCGGCCTAACCGCGCGGTTTTTCTTTGCCTTTGCGGTCATTTCCGGCTGAATTGCTGCAAGCAAAGAGGAAATCGCCAATGTCCCTGAAGTCACGCCTTGCGGTCGACGAGACGCTGTTCACCGCATGGTCCGGCGTGCCGGATGCCTTGACGGTCGAGATACTGGCCAGGCAAGGGTTCGACGCGGTTACGCTCGACATGCAGCATGGGGGCCATCACGAGGACAGCGTGCTGCGCGGGCTTGTGCCGGTGCTGGCCGCCAACAAGCCGGCTTTGGTGCGCATCCCGGTCGGCCGCTTCGACATGGCCAGCCGCGCGCTCGACTTCGGCGCCGAGGCTGTGATTGCGCCGATGGTGAATTCAGTGGCGGACGCAAAGCTGTTTGCCGCCGCCATGAAATACCCGCCGCTCGGCGAGCGCTCCTGGGGTCCCACCTATGCTTTTCCGCGCCATGGCAAGGGCGATTATGCCGACTGGCTGCGCGACAGCAACCAGCGCACCATGGCGTTCGCCATGGTCGAAACGCGCGCCGCGCTTGATGCACTCGACGGCATTCTCGACACGCCGGGTATCGACGGGATCTTCCTCGGCCCGTCGGATTTCTCGATCGCCTGGTCGAAGGGGACCACCGTCAGTTCGACGCTGGAGAGCATGATGGAGACCGTCGCCTCGATCGCCGAGCGCACCCGCAAGGCCGGCAAGCATGCGGCGATCTATGTGATGGAACCGGCCATTGCCGGTCGCGTGGTGTCGATGGGCTACCGGCTGCTGGCGTTGGGTTCCGAGCATTCGCTGATTTCGCTTGGGGCAAAGACCCTGCTGAGCAGCGTCAGGGATTCGATCGCTTCCTAGAGTATCCGTGTTGGTCAAGGGAGAGATGGTGTCCAGGTCCGATTGTCCCTGAGTAGTGCGTTTGCGAGGATGATGAGCTTTC
>NZ_JAMYPW010000053.1:0-41661 GCF_040320565.1 Mesorhizobium sp. M0664 | reverse complement strand
CCTATGTCGAGCAGCAGCTCATCACCGTGCTGAAACCCGGCGACATCGTCGTCATGGATAATCTGGGAAGTCATAAGTCGGCGGCGATCAGGCAGATGATCAAGGCTGCCGGCGCCAGGCTTTGGTACCTGCCACCCTACTCCCCCGACCTCAACCCGATCGAGCAGGCCTTCGCCAAGATCAAGCATTGGATGCGACAAGCTCAGAAGCGTACCGTCGAGGACACTTGGCGCCACATCGGCCACCTCGTTGCGACGATCGAACCCGGCGAATGCAAGAACTACTTCGCAAACGCCGGATACGCTTCCGTCAAAACGTGAAAGACTCTAGACCGACAACAAGCGAAATGACTAGGGCGACACCCACCGGAAGATGATGCATACCGGCTTCGTACCGACCGCTCGGATAAACGTCGATGAACGTTTGGAAACACCCCTCACGGACTCAGACCATCCCTAACAAATGGTTAGCCGTCCTCATCGCTGAGCCGGTTTATAGAGAGGAAACCCGCTAGCCGCCCTAAGGCCCCTTCATGGCCCGCCACTGGTTCAACCCTCCGGTCCCCGTCAAGACCGAGCGTCCCGGGTTCATTCGCAACGTCAACAACGCCGAGACAGCCGGCGAGGAGCTGATGAAGTGGACCAAGCGTGGCCCTTGCTGGGATCTCGCGGTGCGCGTTTGCATGGCCGTGATTTTCGATGAGATGGAACCCGAGGAGGCCCGCAAGGCATTCCTGGCTGCTGCAAAAGAGGAGGGGACATTACTCCCCCCAATGACAAGTAGCTAACTTGAGTTGCGGCAACGGTTCTCTGACCAACACCGCCTTCGCGAAAGGAGCCCGCCGCCCGTGAGAAAGGCGACGGACCCCCACAGCGGCTGCACATCCAAGTATCGACCGCTGCAAGCTCTAAACCCGCGAGGGCCTACATCGTTCCTTAGCTGCGGCTAAAGCGGGGTTGGTCAGCGGGCTCTTGGCGCTCTAAGTTCCCCCTTATGGGTCCTCTCTGGTTCTCTCCCCCGGTCTACGTGAAGACGAAACATCCGGGCATTCGCAATGGGGTCAGCCACGTCGAGGGAGCCGCCGAGGAACTCATGGGGTGGGACGCAAAGGGCCCGAAGTGGACCAAGGCGGTCCAATCCTGCGTCGATGCGTTCCAGGGCAGCGCCTCCCCCCAAGAGGTGCGTGAAGCCTTTGAGGCGGCTGCCAAGGAGGCCAACGTGTATCTCTCCCCTGAGTAGGAGGTACAGGGTCTTGGTGTGGTGATCGAGGTATGCACGAGCGTGGTCGTCGCCATCGGGCAGAACCCCTTGGCGGCAAAGCTTGCTCCATGAAATTGATGGCGCCGTCATTATCGAAGCGGCGATGGCGAAATTGGCATGGTGAATGTTTGCAGGCGCTTGAACCCTTGGGAGCATAGCTGTTGGAGGTCATCGATATTGTCTTTTGGTTTCAGGGTGAGTTGCGCCGGCGTTTGTCTGTCTCCAGGCCGGATACAATCAAGCGGTCTTGCGACGGTCCGGACGAACGCAGCGTCAGCGCTGCTCCGCAGCAGCGCGCTGCAGATGGCGGTCGCCAGCCAGCTTGAGGCGCAGTTGCCCGCAACCACTCGCCATCCTCTCCGAGCGGATCGCAGGACAGCTACGCGATTCTGAGCACTGCCAAATCGGCCTAATTTTCCACTGCCGAATGGACGATGAGACGCGTAAGCGAGTTTCCGGACCGGAAGCTATGCGTTGGGTTGCCCAAACGATGCAGAGGCGCTGCTGTGTTGGCGCGACACGCTCGACCGCAGGTGCGGACGGCATAAGAATTTTGGAGAGGCCCGTGATGACTGGGGATTGCGCCGGTATTGGCGACGCGCGAAGACCGGGTCGATATCTGGGCGAAGGCAGCCCCTGCGACGCAACTTCATACCGGAGAATGGAGGCCGCGCTGGGAGGTTGTTGCTTAGGCTACCAACTCAAAGTGATTGTCCGGGAGAGTTCGGCGATGTCGCCATAGATCATCGAACCTGTGACGAGAAAACATTTACCGAGGACTTCGAAGAGTGAGCTTGACGCGGTACAAACCGGCAGGTTCTTCGAATTGGCGTACGTGCCGAGCGTCGCGGTTTCGACCTTACGGTCCTTGGCTTCGGCACAGCCGACACTGATCGCGAGGATTGCGATAGCAATGAGAGTCGTCTTGCTCATATTTTGCCCCTGGAGCCAGCTCTTGTCGGGTAAGTCGCGTGATGCATCAAAGTAGCACCGGCCCACGATCGGGTTCATCCATCGATTGGAGGAAGCGGGCTCATCCATAATTAGCAATATCTTGAGTAAGGCGCCGAGCGCACCAGACTCATGGAACGGCGCGCGCTTTCCATTCGTGACGAGGTGGCGATCACAGCCACAGTCCGCAGACGGGTCACTGAGGACCACGTCAGCGTTTCCATCCCGAGCTATAGCTTTCCGCATTCGATCATCGATCATACCAAGGTGAAGAAGGGGCAGCAGATCGAGCTTACCGGAGAGATCACGCGCTTAGACGAGGAAGGCGGCAGACCGTCGATCTGGGACCGCTGGTGACGATCGACATCGACAAGGTCAGGCTGGTCGACAAGTACAGGACGCCAAAGCGCAAGTAGCCGCTGCGCGACATGGTGGATTAGCTCGCGGACCGCCGCTTATCCACGCGACATCGGTACCACTCAAACGAATGGCAATTTTCCGTCTGAATGCGTTTAGGGTCCATGCTCGGAGACCACGCATGGGTATCGCGCGGGAGACAGTGACTCCCCGTTTCAAGGCGTCGAGATGCTACGAGCACCGAAAAGTCAGTTCCTTAGACCTAAAGATCGGGCGATCTGCCAGCGGGTTGTCGACCAGGTAACCGCCGACGCCAAATGGTACAGCACCCCGATAGACGGTCAGATTCTGGCCTCGACCACGCTGAATCTCTTTCAATCAGGGGTCGTAAACGAAACGAATTTGCTGGCACATGTTCGCGCGCGGCGCCACGACTTCACTGAACTGACAGACTAGTTCTTCACCCTCGCGACATGGGCGCGAAATGTGGTTCTTCGTAATCAGCCGGGCGGTCATGCAGCAAGTTGAGCGCCCGCTTTAGGTCCCGATGCAAATTGTCGATGGCGTCGTAGTGCGGACAGAACGGCCTTAGGGACAACTGCGCGACCCGCAGTTCCTTCGTCAGTAGCCAAGCCTGCCGCTCGATCTTGGCAAGATGATACTCGGAAATCTGTTCATGACGGCGACGGTGCGGCATCCCTCAAATAGGAATATATTCGGCATCCCGTCAAGGCACATAGACTTCGTCCCGCCCTCAACGCATGCGCGCCGCGCGCATTTTGGGGAAGCATGAAAATCAAGTTATGTGCGTTTGTAGCCATCAGCGTTTTGTCGGGCTGCGCTACTCGCCCAGCCGACATCAAGCCCGTGCTGGTTTCGTCCAGCGTATACGCGGGCACGTCCTGCAGCCATTTGGAAGCCGAACTTTTCCGAACGAGTTCCGACCTGGTGCCGATAATGGCCGTACAACACAGGACGGCCCGCCATAACGTGGATGGCGTGTTTTGGCTTGCTTGCCGGTTGGCAGCATGATGGACGACACAGACATCAAGGCAGGTGAAGCCAAGATCGGCGAGCTGAAGGGCAACATGGACGCGATCAACGCAGCCCGACGAAAGGGCGGCTGTGTTGCCGGCACTCTGTAAGCCGCTCCAACGTTAAAATTGTCGGCTTGCTTCCCGCCCTCGCGACTGCGGAGTGGTCGTTCATCGATTGACTCGCGTAATGCACCGGCAGTTAATCTCCCCGCCAGGGCAAAAAGAGGGGCTATGAAACTGGGAGAAAACGATGACTGTCCAAAAAGAAGACTATCGAACCAACAGAGCCGACTACGCCATAGCTGCGATGCATAGCCGAGCGACCGCTGAGGGCGATCGTGACGATTTGGTGGCGAGGAAAAAGTCCCTGTGGGTAACAGATCGGCGATCTGCAAAATTGGCTGCAAACCCGTCCGAAAGCTCGCCAGAACCCAAGGCAAAAGCGCGCGGTAAGTGAATCGTGCCAGCCTCTTACCGCCGCGTACTTCGTTCGCATGGTTCGATTACATTAGATTTATCTAAAATACTAACCAGCCAGTCGAGCATTCCCGAACGCTCGCTGGTCAGGCCCAGCGGCCCCCCTAACCCAAGCTGCTGGGCCGCCACTCAGCCGGCATCCTCGTCCCCTCGTTCGGTCGAAAGCTAGGTGGAACAATCAGGGTGCGCAACTTGTCATCACTGATATTGCCGCTTCACCCCAGCTTTGAGCGTGCGCCCTTCCGCCTGTGCGTGGTTCACCGTTTTTTACATTATTAGCGCACGTTTATAAACGGACATGTTGGTGTAGCTTGTACGTGCCCAAAGCCTCGGCGCAACGACCCAGCGCCGGGGCTTTTTTGCGGTATCCTTGCTCAGCATGTGCCAGATGATCATTGCAAGCTTGCGCGCAGTGGCGACGGCCGCGATGTGCTTCCCGCGGCGCGAGGCGATCCGCTTGTGGGAGGCGCGAAGAGGTCCTGGCGATCGCACAGCCGCCCATGCCGCCTCGACCAGCATCCCCCGCGCATGGCCGCGGCCCTGCTTCGTGATGCGCCCGTGATAGGCTGGCCCCTCACCGGACTGCCGCACGCTCGGATTGAGGCCAAGATAGTCAACGAGCTTCTGTGGATCGCTGAAGCGCCGTATGTCGCCGATTGCCGCGGCAACGCTCGCAGCCACGGTGACGTCGAGGCCGGGCAACGTCGTCAGGCGGCGGATTGTCGGATCCTGGAGGGCATGTAGGGCGATATCCGCCTCGACCACCGTCAGCGCCTCGTTGATCTGGTTAATCAAGCCGAGGTGGCGCTCGATGGCGGCGCGCTCATCCGCAGGCAATATTTGCCTCGTCAGCCATTTGCGCCCGCTGATCCGGGCGAGGTTCCCATGCGGACACGGCGGGATCAGGTGGGCGTGGAGAATCGACTGGATCAGGTTCTTCAGCCGCGAACGCTGGCGAACCAGCTGTGTCCGCCTGGCGACCTGTCTTCAGAGGGCAAGGGTCCCCGGATCCGGAACCCAGACCTCCGGCAGAAAGCCCGAGGCGTAGAGCTTCGCAAGGACAGTGCGTCGATCGTGTCAGTCTTCACCTTCGCGTGCGCGATCATGTGCACCTGCTTGGGATTGGCGATCACGATCCGATGGACGTAGGGCGACAGCACTTCAGCGACGGCAGCAGCATTGCCTGTCGCCTCGATCACCACATGATCATCGTGGGTGAGTTCCTTCCTGGCGAACTCCTCGAGCTTATTGCGCAGCATTTGAACGCGGCCGACCTTGACGATCTCGCCATCAAGCAACGACACGACCTCGGCGGTTACGCGGTGTATGTCCATGCCGATAATACGCACGGTTCCCTCCATCGGTGGTCACGAACAGGGAGCGAGCGGGCAATACGACAGATCCGCACTCGCAGCGCATCCGGGCGAGTCATAGGGCCGGCCAGATAATGTGCTCGAACTCGCAGTTCATCTGCATACGGCGGCCTGCCGCACTTGCGTGCTCCCGGTGCCCCGTGGCCCGGATGCCCGGATGCGCCAAGCTTAAGAACCTGACGACGAACAAACGATGGCACCAAGAACATCATGCCGGATACGGCTTCATCGAGAGCTTCAACGGCAAGGAAGGCGCGTCAACACTCTACGCTACGATTGCTGGCCGCCCGTCGTCACGGCGCATATGCGACGTTCCGTTAGCCGCCGATCGCGTTCCTATCCACGACAATCGCGTGGTGGTACATTCGGTTGATTTGGCGAATGTTTTTTGTCGTCAACTCACCGGGAAACCGGGGAGGTGGTCATGAGAATTATTACCGCTCTAGCATGCGTCGCCCTCCTTGCAGGTTGCACAACGGCAGGCCCCCCAGGGCCCCAAGGGCCTGTCGGTCCACAAGGTCTTCCCGGCAAGCAGGGACCTAGAGGTGCAATGGGGGCTGAGGGTCCAGCGGGGAAGGACGGCGTCAGCGGTTGGGAAATCACCCAGTATGCAAGTGCGAGCGATGCAAGCCCACCGCCCGGAATGGCGGCATTCTCTCTTCCGGGAGAGCGGGCGTGGGCAAAGGCCACCGTTATCAAGGCGCCAATCAGGCTGACCGCTGGCGAAGGCGCGCCGGCAGAAGAATGCCGTCACGGCGGCTGCCGCGACCCCTCTTGGGGCTGATCTTCCTCGGCGCCGGCACGCTCGCCGCCGCAGTCACCCAATTCGCGATCCGAGCACCGCCGGCCAACAGAGCACGATAACAAACTGGACAGAACCATTGCCTGGCCACATGGAAGGCCGCGCCTCGGTGATCAATGGCGACACAGTAGAGATTGCAGGCCAAAGGATTCGTTTCAATGGCATCGACGCGCCCGAGAGCCGTCAGCACTGCGACGACGCCAAGGGCTTTGACTACCCATGCGGGCGCCGCGCTGCCCAAGCCTTGGACAAGTTCCTGGCAGCTTCGCGACCGCTGCATTGCAGTTTGTCGATCGTGATCGGTACGGGCGTCTTGTCGGGAACTGCGATCGGGCGGACGGTCGTAGCGTTCAGCGCTGGCTTGTCGAGCAGGGGCTTGGCACTGGACTGGCCCCTCTACAGCCACGGCGCCTATGCGGGGCAGCAGGCGAAGGGGCAGAGGCGGCAAAGCTCGGTCTGTGGGCCGGAACTTTTCAGGCGCCTTGGGTGTGGCGTCTAGCGCATGCTGACAACCAGCCGCTTTCTAACCAGCCGCTTGGCTTAATCAACCGCCATCAGGTCGCACAAAGCGGCTATTCATGCGAGCCGCGGCGCACCTGTTCCCAAATCAGCTCGTGCGATGAAGCAAGTTGGTACCTAGCCAACTGCTCTTGGGGCCGCAAGCTAGACCGCGACAAAGACGGCATCGCCTGCGAAAGCCAGTGTTGAACCTTCGCACGGTCATTGTTGAGACGGCAGCGTCAAAGTTCGCCGCATCAGGCCGGACTTGAGGCCAGCGAAAGATAACGTCCGGTCGGCTCGCCGTGTTCTGCATCGCTCGTTGTCGATGGGTGGCGATCATAATCGATGGGCGGGGCAACATAACTTCGGCCTCGGCTCTGCCGAACTCCCTGCCGATTTGGAATGCCGCTGAAAGCTGTCTCATGAACGGAGGGCGGCACGTATTTTGGAGGCATCGTTGGATCTTCCCGCTTTCATTTAGTCGACAATAAGGGGTTCCTAATGAAAAGGCCGCCTCGACGGGTCGCTTTTGAACGGTGACGGACTGCCGTTCCGCGCGCCAGGTGGAGTTACGAGCGCAAAAGCTGGTTCGTGCCGGGAAAGGCTGCCGCGCGGCGCATCCAGCGCTGGCAGGCGCAAGAGGCGGATCTACGAGTAGCACATGATGACAGCAAGGGACGGCATGCCTTGCGCGTAGGCCGGATCGAGTTCGATGGCACGTTCGAGCAGCACGAGCGCTCGCCTCACTCGCTCAGGCATGCCGGAATCAACGTCGAGTTGGGCCCGCAGTACAAGGTCGTAAGCATCGAGATTGTCGGAGCGCCTGCGCTTGACCCTCTCGATTTCTGCACGCCGCAGACTCGGTGCGATTGCGCCGATAGCCGACATGGCGATCGCATCCTGAAGCCCGAAGATATCGTCAGAGCTGCGGTCATACCGCTCGGCCCACACATGAGCGCCGGTCGATGCATCGATCATCTGGCCGGACACGCGCAACGTGGCCGCAGGCTCTCCGCACGCTGCCTCCGAGCACATATCGTACGCCAAGCTCGCGGCCGATCTGCTTCACGTCCACGGCACGACCCTTGTAGGTAAACGTCGAATTTCGCGCTATGACGAGCAGCCACTTGATGCGCGCCAGGCCGGTGATGATATCGTCAACCATCCCGTCGGCGAAATAGTCCTGCTCCGGATCGCCGCTTAGGTTCGAAAATGGCAAAACCGCGACAGACGGTTTGTCCGGCAATGTCAGCGTTGCCGTTGCTGCGCCCCCGGGTGTCGCATCACGGTTACCAGCTGTGACCGCCGGCCTCACATAGCGATAGCCGCGTCGCGGCAGCGTTTCGATCCAGCATGCGCCAGCCGCCAGTTCCTCAAAGAGCCGCCGAACTGCCGCGATCTGGACCGTCAGGTTGCTGTCCTCAATGGCATGTCCGGGGCCACGCCGCCTCGATCAGAACTGCCTTCGGAACCGGTGCGCCCGCCCGTTCCACAAGCAGCGCAAGCAGCGCGACCGCCCGCTGTCCGAGCGACGTCGGCTCTACGCCGTGGAATAGAATTCCAGCATCGGTGTCGAGGCGAAATGGACCAAACGCGAGGATTGTCGCCATTCCCAAAGAAGATATCGTTTGTGAATTTTTCGCAACGATTTCGGAACGGCTTCACGACTCGCGGAAACGGGGAGTGCATCTTTTCCACGTGCTAGCGGAAGTAGCACCCAGCCAATGGAGGATCAGATGAGCGTCGCTCCCGTCATTCGCATGCCCGGCGAGAACAATGGAGTCAGGTTGCGTGGCTCTCCGATGGCGTTCCTTGTCACCGGCAAGGATACGAAACACACGAGCATGTTCGACTGGACGATCCCTGCTGGCTTCGCAACCGGGTTCCATGTTCATCGCGTACACGAGGAAACCTTCTACGTGCTTGAGGGCGAATGCGTCTGGCATGTTGGGGACAAGACGATCCCCGCGACCCCGGGCACCTACCTGTTCATTCCACCGGGCGTTCCGCACAACATCACCAATGTCAGCGAAGAGCCGGCGAGGGTGCTGATGACCGTCTCTCCGCCTGGACACGAGCACTATTTTGAAGAGCTTGCCAGGCTCGCTGCGCACGGCTCTCCGGATCCGAAAGCGCTTGCAGACTTGCGGAACCGTTACGACACTGACCAGCTCTCTACCCTGACGACAAGAGCCTAAGCTCGATTCTGCAATTCGGGTCATGGCGCAGCACCGCTCATGGCGTCGGCACCAGCGATGTCCGCTTTCAGGGGCGTGCAGGGCCGCAATAAACGACCGAGGTTGGGCGCATTGCCGCCGCTAGCTAACAAACGCTACGGAATGAAGAAGGGCAAGTAGTCTGGTGGAAGGAGTAGGGCCTCCGTCCACTTGCCATGCATCGGAATGTGCATATATTGTGCATAGGAGAGGTCGGAGATTTGTCATGGCCCACGCACAGCTCGCACATTCCACGGTGATTTCAGGCTTTGTCGATAGCCTGCAGGAGCCGCGCACGCCTTATATCTCGCCGAAGCGCCTGTCGGAGGCGCTGGGCGTGAAGGTGGCCAACTTGGCCCAGCTGACCGGTGTCCACCGCAACACGCTCCGCAACCCCTCATCGGAGCGCCTGCAGGGCCGGATGCGCGAGATGGTGAAAGTGATCTCGGCGGCGACGGAACTCACCGGCGACGTCAACAAGGCGATCTTTTGGTACCGCAATGAACCGATCGCCGACTATGGCCATCGTACCGCAGCCGAGCTCGTCGCGGGCGGCCAGGTCGAGGCGGTTCTGGCCTTTATCCGGGATCTCGAGAATGGTGCGCGCGGGTGAGGATCACCCGCATCGGTCCAGACGAAATCTTCCATCGCTATCTGACTCCCAAATGGGCTTTCCTGCCCACCAGCGGTGCAGGCGCAGCGACGGACGGCGGTCGTTTCAACCGGCCAGGCATCGAAGCACTTTATCTGTCGCGTGCGACCCAGACGGCGCTTGTTGAATACAAGCAGGGAGCCAGCATCACCCCGCCCGCCACCCTTGCCGCTTACAAGATCACGCTCGCCGAGGTAGCCGACCTTTCGCAGGGTTTCGACCCGGACATCTGGGATGGCCCGTGGAAGGAGTGGGATTGTGCCTGGCGCCAGGTCGCTCGCATCGACAAGAAGATCCCGCCATCGTGGAAGCTCGCGGATCTGGTCATCACCGCCGGACTTCGCGGCATCCTGTTTCCGTCGCTGCGTCACGCCGGCGGCACCAATCTGGTGATCTTTCCGGCCAATCTTGTCGACGGCGACCATGTCGCGGTTCACGATCCCGATCAACGGTTGCCGCACGACCAGTCGTCCTGGTCCTGAGCTATCGACTGTCTCTGGGATCGCAACGCGACCACGCCCCCCGCCACGGCGCTTGCTCCCCAACGACATCGTCCTCGCCGTCGCCCTCCCCGCTCGCCAGCCCGGCTGGAATATCGCCGGCCAGCAGCTTCTCCTTCGACAGCAGCCCTGCGTCCTCAAGCGCCTCGAAATCCGGCAGCTGGCGCAGCGTGTCGAGCCCGAACTGTGACAGAAAAGTTTTCGTCGTCACATAAGTATAGGGCGCGCCAGGTTGCGGCGAGCGCGGACCCGAAGCGATAAGATCCTGCGCGCGCAGCATGCCGATCAGGTCGCGCGACACCTCCTTGCCGAAAAAGCTGGAGAGCTCGCCACGGGTGATCGGCTGGAAGTGGGCAATGCACATTAAGACAAGCGCCTCCGCCTGCGGCAGTTCTTTTGCCCCCTCGCCCGCTGCCGTGCCGAAGGCTGCGTGAATGGCATCGCCAAAAACCTTTCTGGTCCGGTGCTGCCAGCCGCCGGCGACCGAGACCAGCTCATAGGGGCGGCCGGCGAGCTCGGCGCGGATGTCGTCGATGATCAGCTCAAGATTGCAGTTCTTGCCGACGACCCGCGCCAGCACCTCGCGCGGCACTGGTTCGCTGGCCGCAAAGACAACCGCTTCGACGCGGCCCATCCACTCGCGCCAGCGCAGTTCGGCCGGTAGATGTTCGAGCTCGGTGCGAGCAAGGCCGGCTGTTCGTTCGGCTTGCGGCGGGCGGAGGCTTCGGCCATCGCTAGAGTCCAAACAGTCGGAACGAGGCGCGACCGGTGAGCTCGCGCACCGCCTCGAGCTTTTGCAGCCGCTCGAACAGGCGCCGCGCCGCAAACCGCGACAGTCTTTTGGTCGTCAGCGATCCGGAGAGGGCGTCGTCATCGAGCAGTCTTTGGATCACATCGCCCGCCCCCTTTGCCCTGAGCTTCGGTGCGACGGCGATGAGCCGCTCCGCGCGCCGCGACAGCTCGGCGGCCAACCGGCAGGCGTCCGCCGCCGCCTGCGCCAGCGCCAGGCACACTGCCCGCTCGAACCCTTTTTCGCCTGGCCGGATCCGCTTGCCGCCGCCAGGCTTGGACCGAAACGCCGGGCCAAAAGCGTGTGCCATCAGCAGCGGCAGCGGGCGCGGCCAGCGCAGGTTTTGCGCTAGCACCAGGTCGGCGAGCCACCAGGCAAAAAGCTCGGAGTCGGACTGCATGGCGACGACGCGAGCGGCGATTGCCGCCGCGGCGAACGGCGCCGGCCGCCCCGAGCGCGCCAGGTCGTCGATGTGTTCACAAACCGCGGCCAGCGCCTCGACGTCCCAATGGAGACCCAGCTGGTCGAGGATCTTTTTGAGCTGATCGGCGCTGGCGGCTGGCGGCTGCCCGGCCAACTGCCGCCAGGCGCCAAAGGTGGCGCCCGCCGGGCCCGGATCGGCTCCGGCCTGGCGCAGATGCCATGCGTCGCGCAAGGCGGCCTCGTCCTCCGAGCGCCCGGCCAGCCGCATGCTGGCGGCAGCGCATTTCAGCGCCAGTCGCTGGCGCCAGGCGCCGGCCCAGCCGGCTTGCGTGCGCGCGAGCGTCTCGAGCGCGCTCAAGGCGGCGCCGGCACAGAAGGCGGCGTCTGCGTCGGTGACGACAGCCCCGTTGGCCAGCGCCCAGGCCGGGACGACCGGCTCGAACGGGAACGGCGGCGGCGGGGTCGAGGCGAATCATGATTCTGGAGGGTAAAGCAGCCGTGCGCTTTTTGCGACAAACTTTGCACCAAAACGCACAGGCTGTCGTGCGTGCATAACGAATGATAATGTTGCATTATCGTTCGTTTACGCGTTAGAGTGGGAGATGGCCCAAATAATCGCGCAGAAGCCCAAAAATCGTGCCCATGAGGGCTCCGCATCGTCCCGCAGCACGGGGGCCGATGTTGATCAACCCGCGGCGCAGACGTCGGCCGACGACCTGCCTGATATTGTCGATGTCGTGCTCGCCATGAGCCAGACCGCGGACGATCCCGAGAATGGCGAAAAGTCCCCTGCCCCGCTGCCGGCGTCCGGTTCGGAGTCAACGTTTGGCCTGCCGGCGCATCTGGGAAAACTCGCCGATCGCGCCCGCGACTACGTTGAGGCGGCTAGCTCCGCCAACACCCGGCGCGCCTACGCCGCCGACTGGAAGCATTTTTGCGCCTGGGCGCGCCGCCAGAACATCGAGGTGTTGCCGCCCGATCCTCAGACCGTCGGCCTTTACATCACCGCGCAAGCCTCGGGATCTGGTCGGGACAAAAAATCGGTGGCGACGATTGAGCGCCGCCTTTCTTCGCTGTCTTGGAATTATACTCAACGTGGCCAACCACTGGACAGGAAAGACCGCCACATCGCCACCGTGCTGGCCGGTATCCGCAACACCCACGCTTCCCCTCCCCTGCAGAAGGAAGCCATTCTCCCGGAAGACCTGATTGCCATGCTGGAGACGCTCGACCGTGGCACGCTGCGCGGCCTGCGTGATCGCGCCATGTTGCTTTTGGGCTTTGCCGGCGGACTGCGGCGCTCGGAAATCGTCGGCCTAGATCTCGGCCGTGACCAGACCGAGGATGGCCGCGGTTGGGTCGAGATTTTCGACAAAGGTATTTTGGTGACGTTGCGCGGCAAGACTGGCTGGCGCGAGGTCGAGATCGGTCGTGGCTCCTCCGACGCGACCTGCCCGATGGCCGCCCTGCAGACCTGGCTGAAACTGGCACGGATTGGGCACGGACCGCTATTTCGACGCGTCACCAGCCAAGGCAAGGCTGTCGGCGCCGAGCGATTGAACGACCAGGAGGTGGCGCGGCTGGTCAAGCGCGCGGCGCTGGCTGCCGGCGTGCGCGATGACTTGCCAGAAGGTGAACGCGGCCAAAAGTTTGCCGGCCATTCGCTGCGCGCTGGCCTGGCCTCCTCGGCCGAGGTCGACGAGCGCTATGTACAAAAGCAGCTTGGCCACGCCTCGGCAGAGATGACCCGCAGATACCAGCGCCGGCGCGATCGCTTCCGCGTCAATCTCACCAAAGCGTCAGGATTATAGAGGACGAGGTCCTTCCCCTGCAATTCTGGCATACCTCTCCCAAATTCGGGCGTTGCGTGCCGATAGCTCAATTACGGCGACCAATTCGGTTCGGTCCTTGCAAATCAGGAATTGCACTCCATAATTGCGAGGATGATCAAGCGCCGCATCGAAACGCAACTCGCCGAACTGATAGACACTACCCCTGCGGTGGCACTGATTGGGCCGCGCCAAGTCGGCAAGACTACGCTCGCGCTCGAGATAGCCCAGACACGGCCGTCGATCTATCTCGATCTCGAGTCCGATGCGGACAGAGCCAAGCTTGCGGAGCCGGAGCTCTACCTTGCCGAACATGAGGGCGAGTTGGTGATCCTCGATGAGGTCCATCGGCTTCCAAACCTGTTCCAGAATCTTCGTGGCTTGATCGACCGCGGTCGCCGCAGCGGCAAGAAGACCGGGCGCTTTCTGCTGCTGGGGTCCGGTTCCATCGATCTCCTCAGGCAGACTGGCGAGACGCTCGCCGGCCGCATCGCCTATCTTGAAATGCATCCGATTGACGGACTGGAGGTGCCGGCCGAACAGTTGAACCCCTTGTGGGTGCGCGGCGGCTTTCCCGACAGCTTTCTGGCTACGAGCGACCGCGCCAGTCAGCGGTGGCGGCAGGACTTCATCCGCACCTACCTTGAGCGCGATATCCCGCTGCTCGGGCCTCGCATTCCGGCCGAAACGCTGCGCCGCTTCTGGACCATGCTGGCACATCATCAATCCGGCCTCCTCAACGCGGCCGACTTTGCCCGAGCCCTCGGAGTCGATGGCAAGACAATTGCGTCGTACCTCGACCTGCTAGTCGATCTGCTGCTGGTGCGAAGGCTCGAGCCGTGGCATGCAAATGTCGGAAAACGTCTGGTCAAGTCGCCGCGGGTTTACGTCCGCGACAGCGGCATTGCACATACGCTGCTTGGACTGACAACCCTTGAAGATGTTCTCGCTCATCCCGTGGCCGGTGCCAGCTGGGAAGGATTTGTCATTGAGACGTTGATTGCGGTCGCACCGTCCGGCACAGAAGCCAACTTCTATCGCACATCCGCCGGCGCCGAGATCGACCTCCTCTTGACCCCTCCAGGCAGCCGCCCTTGGGCGATCGAAATCAAGCGCAGCCTGACGCCAAAAGTGGAGAAGGGCTTTCATCTGGCGTGCGAGGACATAGATCCTATCCGTCGCCTCGTTGTCTATCCGGGAGCAGAGCGCTTTCCGTTGAAACATGACGTCGAGGCAGTACCACTTCATATCCTTGCGAAAACGCTGGTCCAACTTGGCTGACAGGATCCTCGCCCGCCTCTCTGTCCTCTTACGACCCGCCCCATCCGGCACACAGCGCCTTTATAGCATTTCACTCCGTCGCTGACCCGCTGAGGTCTTCTCAAAGCGTTAGTCGCGGCCTAGCCTGCCTCGACCCTCGCCCGAAACACTGCGATGAGCATTAGTCCGCCCAGACATTACTCGTTTCGGCCCGCTCCGCGGATTTCTGAGAGAGCCGCTTTTGCTGTTGATCTGATTGCCCGGTGTGAGATGGCCGCGCCGGTTACTGCAGTCTTGTCGTGTCCCATGACCTCGATCGTCCAGGACAAGGCAATCGCCGAGGTCGAATTACTACTGCTCATCGTGGCTGACAAGTTCGGGCCGACCGCTACGCGCATGTCATTGAAACGGGCCTTCACTCACATCGCCCGGCCTTGCTGACGTCTATTGCTAGGCGATGCCCAGCACGTGGGCCTCGGCCGAACTTGAAGCCTTCTGCTGGTGCCAAAGGGCAACCTCAAAAGCGAGGTTCCTTGTCCGCTGACAAAATCGGCAAATTGCCTAGCGTATTCAATTCCTTGAATCAGATAATATTCGTTATGCCGCGCAGCATGCGATCAGAGGGCATTAACCTCTTGTTAACTTAAAACTTCTTGCTGGTTCGAACGAATCGGACATAATGACGGTTGCTTGGCCACATTCCGCCAAAAATCGTTTTTAGAGAGTCTTGATCGAATGAACGTGAGTTCGCCCGTTCCCGCGAAAACCCCATTGCTGTTCGAGAAACGCATTCTCGAACAAGGGGATCAGATATCAAAGAAGCTTTACCTTCTCTCGATGCAGCGTTTTCCTCCCCACGCCAAGAAGAATTTGCGTTCTTTTTCGTTGGCGGAGGTGGCGACGTATCTCGGTGTTTCTCAGAGCCATCTAAAAAAACTACATCTAGAGGGCAAAGGCCCAGTACCTGAAACCTCGTCTTCTGGCAGACGATCCTACACGGCCGGGCAGATGATCGAGCTACGCCAATACCTTGACCAACACGGGCGCTCCGACGCCCGCATGTATGTTCCCCATCGTCGGTCGGGCGAGAAACTTCAAATCCTAGCTGTGGTTAATTTCAAGGGAGGTAGCGGCAAGACAACGACAGCAGCTCATCTCGCCCAGTATCTCGCTCTGACGGGACACCGTGTATTGGCTGTCGATCTTGATCCCCAGGCGTCGCTGTCTTCACTGCACGGGTTCCAGCCAGAACTCGACCAAACGAAATCGCTTTACGATGCGATCCGCTACGACGACGAGAAGGTTTCTCTCTCGGAAATCATCAGGCCAACAAATTTCCCAGGACTGGATATCGTCCCAGCAAACCTTGAGCTGCAAGAATTCGAATACGACACGCCTTTGGCGATGACGGACAGGACGTCTAACGTGGGAAGGGCGTTTTTCACGCGCATCTCGACGGCATTGGGTGAGGTCGACGCCCTATATGATGTCGTCGTTATCGATTGCCCGCCCCAACTGGGCTATTTGACAATTACAGCGTTGACCGCTGCAACGTCAGTCTTGATAACGATCCATCCGCAGATGCTCGATGTCATGTCAATGGGCCAATTCCTGTTGATGCTCGGGAATATTCTGGAGCCAATCCGGGCAGCGGGTGCCGAGGTGAACCTGGAGTGGTATCGCTATCTTATAACGCGATACGAGCCGACGGATCAGCCGCAGGCGCAGATGGTAGCGTTCCTCCACACGCTTTTTGGTGAGTTCATCCTCAAGAACCAGATGCTGAAATCCACGGCGATTTCTGATGCGGGGATTACCAAGCAGAGCCTCTACGAAGTCGAAAAAAACGCGATGACTCGTTCCACATACGAGCGGGCAATGGATGCACTCGACGTCGTAAACGGAGAAATCGCTACGTTGATACATAAAGCATGGGGGCGCTGACTTGTCCGCTGACAAAAACGGACTTTTGCGCAGCGCTTTCAACAGACTAGGTTGTATCCAGAGGTAGACCAAGATGGCACGTAAGAATCTTCTTTCCGGCCTCGCAGAGACGGAGGCAGACGACCAGCCGACATCTAGCTCAACTGCGGCCTATCCGATTCGCGGTGCTTCGAAATCCATGATCCGCTCCGTTAATGAGTTGGCAAAGCAGGCGGATGCGTACCTTGAAGGTGAGCATGTAGTCGAACTCGACCCGGACGCTATTGACGGCTCGTTCGTTTCCGATCGCATGGATGACGACAGGGAACAGTATCAGGAACTGCTGGAAGCGATTCAGCAGAGAGGTCAGGATTCCCCCATTCTTGTGCGCCCCCACCCGAGCATCGAAGGCCGCTTCATGATCGTCTTTGGGCATCGGCGTGTCCGGGTGGCCCGAGATCTCCAACGGAAGGTTAGGGCGGTCATCAAGGAGATCGACGACAAGGCTCATGTCATTGCTCAGGGCCAGGAGAATTCTGCCCGAGCAAATTTAAGTTTTATCGAGAAGGCGATGTTCGCAAAGCGTCTCGAGGAGTTGAATTACGACAGAGATGTCATCTCGTCGGCATTGGCTGCAAATGCCGCCGCCGTCTCGAAAATGGTGTCGGTTGCTACACGGATCCCGCCATCTGTCATAAGTAAAATTGGATCAGCTCCGTCTATAGGCCGCGAGCGGTGGGTAGAGCTATCCCTGCTGGTCGCCAAGAAATCGGGCATAGTCGATGAAATCCTCTCCGAGCCCGAATTCAGCGGGCTAGAGAGTAACCGACGCTTTGAGCAGTTGTTCATGGCCCTGAACGCAAAGGAAAAGCGCGTCCGCAAGGCCAGTGTGAAACCCGGCGTCCAATCGTGGGCTCCGGATGACAAGTCGGTTAGCGTCAGCGTTCAGAGAGCAGGGAGGGCCGTCACAATCGCCGTAAAGGAGACGGATGGCAGCCGCTTTGGAACTTGGATTTCCGACAATCTGCAAGGACTCTACGAGGCCTTCAGAAAGACGGAGAAAGCAGCAACTGGAGACTGAAACCGCAAAAGAAAAAGGCCCCCAAGCGACTTTCGTCGTGGAAGCCCTTCTCCGTAGTAGCTGACTGAGAATCGCATCTCCACGAATCACTGTCAAGAGTCATTGGCGTCGTTTTGGCGAGCAGGTTTCTTTTGCCTAATCGAGGGTGAAAGAAAATGGAGACGAATATTGCGACGACGCCCTTTGGGCGGCGGCCAATGACGCTTGGCATGATTTCAAGCCAAGTCACCGCGAGGGCCGTGCCGAAGGACGCGACCGTCCACAAATGGCATGTCTTCCAAGATATCAAGGACGCCAGGATCGCTCTGGGCGCCACTGATCGCGCTTTGGCTATTCTCGACGCGCTGTTGTCGTTCCATCCGGACACGGCGCTTTATGGCGACAGCGAACTGGTTGTATGGCCATCCAACGAGCAGCTGATCCGCCGCGCCAATGGCATGCCCCCAACGACCTTACGGCGCCACCTGGCCGTTCTGGTCGAGTGTGGATTGATCATCCGTCGGGACAGCCCAAACGGCAAGCGCTTCGCCCGGAAAGGGCAGGGGGGCGAGATCGAGCAAGCCTATGGCTTTGACATCTCGCCGATCGTGGCGCGCGCTGAGGAGTTCAAGGATCTTGCGGAAGCGGTCAGATCTGAGAAGAAGGCATTTCGTCTCGTTAAGGAGCGGCTAACCATATGCCGACGTGATGTCGTCAAGATGATCGACACCGGCATTGAGGAAGGCGTGCCGGCGAACTGGGGCAGAGTTCAGCAGGCCTACCAGGCGATTGTTGGTCAGATACCTCGCACTGCACCTAGGCAGACTCTCGAGGCGATTGCCGAGGAGCTCGAAGGCCTTTGGGCTGAGGTGCGTGAGGCATTGGAATCATTTGTGAAAACACAGAAAATGGACGCCAATGAGTCCCAAAATGGACGCCACATACAGAATTCAAAACCAGACTCTAAATTTGAATCTGAAAACGGCTCAGGAAATAAGGATGAAGCGGGCGGCAATGTTGCGGACACCGACAACGTACGGAGCCTTCCGAAACGCGAACTGCCGATAGGGATCGTGCTGGATGCCTGCCCTAACATGCTTTTGCTGGTGAAGGGCGGCGGCGGAATCCGCAACTGGCGTGAATTTCTGGCCGCGGCCGAGGTTGCCCGACCGTCCATGGGCGTCAGCCCGAGCGCCTGGGAGGAAGCGCGAACGGCAATGGGTGAGCAGCAGGCGGCGATTACCATTGCCGCGATCTACCAGCGGCAGGACCAGATCAACAGCGCCGGCGGCTATTTGCGCTGCCTGACAGATCGAGCAAAGGTCGGAAAGTTCTCGGTCTGGCCGATGGTGATGGCCTTGTTGCGGGCCAAGCTTGACGCGTCGAAGACGACCGGAACCGGAGTTGAAGCCGCTGCCGTCGATTTGGAGGCGGCAGGCAAGGTTGTGCGCACCGAATCCCGGCTGGAAATTAGCGATGCGTTGCGCCGCAGCCTCGACAAGCCAGGGCGCGGATCATGATCAGCCGGGCGGGTTTCGATCCGTGGACGGTGGCTGCAGCGCTTGTCGGGACGAGCGTCTTATGAGAGCATCCAAGGCATGAAAAGCCAACACGACCAGGAACCGACGCCCGATGAAACCGCCGGAATGGTGTGGTGGAACTCACTCGCCGAAACCGATCGAGCGGCTTGGCTGACGCGGGCCGGCAGCGCTGTTCCGGCTGATGCCTGGGCCGCGTACAAGCGGCTCGGGAATGTCGAGTGTCAGCCACAGACTGTAAACTGAGGACTGTTGTGCAGCGGGATGACGGTCAGCTCGCGGGTAGTTCGGCGACGAGTCCAAGCCGGCGGGCTCGATCGAGTAGGTTCTTGACTGAGGACGCAGACCATTTTGCGCTTCCTCGTGGGGTTCGCTCATGCAGGCGCTCGAGCTGGCCAGCGATGTCGCGGAGCGACAGGTCTGGGTTAGACTGCGAAATCCCAGCCACAAGAGTCATCAGGCGATCTTCGGGAGGCAGAGGAGACGCCCGCGTTAGCAGTGTGGATTCGGCCAGATGCTCGGTGACGAGCCACCTCACTGCCCGCCGCAGTCGTTCAGGCGTCCAGTCGAGGCCGCGCTGCTTTAGGACCCGAGCGATGTCGTCCCAGTTATGGTCTGGTCGCATCCGGCGGACCGTCGGAAGCCATTGGTTCATAGTTGATTGTAGCCGTCGGCCATAAGCCGCCTTTTGTATCGCGGTCATTTTCGCCAGGGCTTCGGGCCTGCGCTCCCGGATACCAGGATTGCCTGGCAGTCGCCCCTTGGATCGTGCAGCGATGATGCCGGCCTTGGTTCGCTCCGAAATCAGTGCACGCTCGAGCTGGGCAACGGCGCCGAGTACCTGTAGCGAGAACATGCCCTGTGGCGTCGACGTGTCGATTGGATCTCGCAGAGATCGGAAATGCGCGCCCTTCTCAGTCAGATCCTCGATCACCTGAAGAAGGTGGCTGACCGAGCGCGCAAGGCGATCGAGACGCACGACGACCAAGACATCGCCGGCGCCGATGTCGCTCATCAACCGCAGTAGGGCTGGGCGAGCTCTCGACGCACCGGATCCATGTTCCTGAACGACGACGTCACAACCGGCCGATCGCAGCTCAATCTCCTGCGCTTCCGTCGCTTGTTCGTCCGTCGACACGCGCGCGTAGCCGATTTGCCGGCCTCTTGGTCGTCCGGAGCGTCGATCTTGCGCTTCACGGGCCATTTGCGGCGTCTCTCAGCATGGGAAAGAGGCGTTCGTACAAACCCCGAAGATATCAACAAACGATCGTTTGTAAACGTCTCTAGTGGCCCTTTTGCGTAGCTCCTACGGCTTCGATGAGCCTGAAAATCAACGTTTTCTAGCCTCCTGACCGCCCAAGGGCGTGGTGCTGTACAGTCCCGATATGACGTCATTATCGATAGTGTTTTTTCGCCCTGAAGAAACACGACGTAGGTCCAGTGATACCCTCGCTAGCTTGACCAACGCGAATCAGCCATCATGAAAACAATGGCTTACACGCTCGACAAACTGCCCCTGGAAACCCTGATCGGGCCGGTTGCCCGCGCGACCGCGGTTTTGGTCCGCCTCGACGAGCGGGTCGCCCGTTCGCCGGTCCGCGACGGCTTTGTCGAGCGCCAGCATTTTGCCGACGCGGCTTCCGCGCTCTGGCTCGAGGGCGAACTCGTCCACATCGAGGACCTCGTGCTGCACGATGCCCACATGGACATCCGCACCCCGACCCACGAACTCACCCGGGCGCACGCGGTGCTGCGAACCCGCCGGCGGATTTTTGCACAAAAGCCGGACTGGGCGCTCAGCCGCGACGGTTTTTTGGCGCTGACCGGTCGCGGCGGCGCGACGCCGGCGGCAGGAGAAAAAACCCGGGAAGGGGAGGGGGCTGGAGCCAATTCTTTTGAAGCCGACGGTTGCGATGACGCCGAGGCCGACCGGCTGGCCGAAGAATTTGCCGAGATCGATGCTGTTTTGGCGCGCTCGTCCAGGATTCTGAATGGCGCCGACGTGCCGGCTCGAAAGGCGGGCCGGCCGGAGCCGCAAAACGGCCTGATCTACGATCTCGACTGGAATGAAGAAGAACGCCTCGCCGAATGGCAGGCCGTGCTCGCCGACACGCGGGAGTGGCCGTCGGTGCTGCGCGCCGCGATCCTGCTTGAGTCCTGGTCCGACATTGAGGTGCTGCAGCATGCCGCCTGGCTCGGGCCGCTGCTTGTTGCCGCACTGCTGCGCCACGAGGGGCTTGCCGCCAACCATCTCGCTTGCCTGCATCTCGGCTCGAAAAACATTCCGCGTGAGCGGCGGCGGGCGCCCAATCGCGGCGATCGGCTGCTCGCCTTGCTCGATGGAATCCACGACGCAGCAGTGGCTGGCCTGAAGGAACACGATCGGCTGGTGCTGGCCAAAAGCCAGATGGAGCGGCGGCTCAAACAACGACGCGCCAGCTCGAAATTGCCCGATCTGGTCGAGCTGGTGCTGTCGCGGCCTCTCGTCTCGACGGGCATGCTCCAGGAGCGGCTAAAGGTGACAAAACAGGGGGCGCTCAACCTGGTCGGCGAGCTCGGCCTGCGCGAGATGACGGGGAGGGGAAGGTTTCGCGCCTGGGGAATTGTTTAGTCCGCAGCTATTCGCTACTAGCTTTACGAAATTATCGAACTTGACGAACTTGCGATCAGGAACCATATTGGTGACAGCAGGAGGTTCTCATCATGGCCGCTCCAAAACGCAGCAATCATAGCGGGACCGCATCCCATACAGGAGTCGCCGCCCTGAGCTTCACCACGAAGCTGCCGGCACAGGCCGATTTCAAGAAGGTGTTGCTCGAACGCTATCAGGAAGCGATCGCACGCAGCCGCAAGATCGGCCATCGCGTCTCGTTCCGGGTAGAGGTCGATCCGGCGGCCGATGCGCAGACGATCACGCCGGTCGAGGAGCAACCGGTCGATACCTTTCCCGTCGAGGACACGGGCAAGCCGGATGCCGAACTCGAGGCGGCTCTTGCCGAAGCGCGCGAACGTGGCGGCAAGCGGGTCGCCGAGATTGTCGCCGGCGAGGACATGCTGAGCGCGGATGCCTTTGCCAAGCTGCTCGGCACGTCGCGTGTGACGGTCAACGCCAGGCGGCAGAGCGGGCAGGTACTCGGGATCGATGGCGCCAAGCGCGGCTTCCGCTTTCCTGTCTGGCAACTCGACAGGGACGGCCGACCGTTCGGGATATTGCCGGCGCTCCACGAGACGCTCGGCAACAGTGCCTGGGCCGTCTATCGGTTTTTGGTGTCGCGCCATGGCGCCCTCGATGGAAGGACCGGCCTTCGAGCCCTTCAACAAGGCGATGACGCCTCGGTTATGGCCGCGGCGGAAGGCATGGCCAGGGGCGATTTCGACTGAATGCCCGGCGTTCCACCTCCACCCGATTTCGCGCGCGCAAAGCTCGAAATCGAGACCATACCGCGCGGTCGGACGTTCGGTCGGATCTACTGGAGCACCTATCCTGATCCATTGGGGTACGGGAAGTCGCCGAGCCGCTTCAGCGATCCTCGACGCCGTCTTGACGCCAACCGGTTTGGCGTTCTGTACCTCGGTGACTCTCTGAAGGTGTGCTTCCTCGAGACCGTGCTCCGCGATCGCCGCGAAGGAATCCTTGACGATCTTCCAATAGAGGAGGTGGAACTGACCCGACGGCGCTATGCGCAGATCACGACCAACGCGGACCTGCGCCTGGTCGATCTCAGAGGCGACAATGCCGTTCGAATGGGCGTGCCGACCGATGTCGTTCGCGCACAGCGCCAGAATCTGGCACGCCCGTGGTCACTGGCGTTTTCACGAGCATCCATCTGAGCCTGACGGGATCATTTATCGCTCGCGCCTCAATGAGGCGACCAATCTTGCCATTTACGATCGCGCGGTACCGAAGCTTCAGGCGAGGCGTGTTATGACCCTTCTCGGCGCGCGAGGACTGGCTCAGGTTCTGGAGGATTTCAGGGTGGGGTTGGTGTGAAGATGCAGCACGTATCCGTATCGCTTGGCGGAGATGGCTGTAGCGCCAGAAGCGTCCACTAAGCCGGAGCAACGGAACGACCGGTGTGGGGCCTGGAGCGGATTGGCAGCTTCTGGCTTCGCAACGAAGATTGCAGACATTCAACCCGCTGGATGGAGGTCGTGAACTGACCCAAGGCGACATTCCTCAGACTGTCCGTTTCCACCGAAGAGGGGCGATGCGGCCGAATCCTCGCTGCCGACGTGGTGGGGTTCAGCCGACTTGTCGGCAAAGATGAAGAGACGACCCTTGCTACCCTGAAGGTCCATCGACAAGCGATCGACAAGCTAATTGCCGGCTACGATGGACGCATCTTCGGAAGCGCAGGCGACAGCGTCATCGCAGAATTCGCCAGCGCGATAGGTGCGGTTCGGTGCGCTATCGACATCCAGTTGGCGATCGATCGGCTCAACTCCGACTTGCCTGGGCCAGGGCGCATGCGATTCCGGATTGGAGTCAACCTCGGCGACGTGGTGGTTGATGGCGACAATCTCATGGGTGACGGTGTGAATGTCGCCGCCCGCCTTGAGGGGCTGGCGCTTCCGGGCGGCATCTGCGTCTCTGACGCTATCCAGATGCAAGTTCGCGACCGTCTTGCAGCAGATTTCGTTGACCTGGGTGAGCAGCGCCTAAAGAACATTGCGCGGCCGGTTCGGGCTTTTCGCGTGCCCGTCACGTCTGAGGAACCAACTAGCTCGCCGTTTCGCGGCCTCGACAGTTTCGATTTCGAGCACGCCGATCTCTTCTTCGGGCGGAGCCGTGCGATCGCTATCTGCACTGAGCGACTGGAGCAGCTCGCGGTCGCGGGCAAGTGCTTCCTGCTCATCTACGGGATGAGCGGCTCCGGCAAGTCCTCGCTCGTGCGCGCCGGGCTGATTCCGGCCGTCACGCAACGTGGCGCGGTGCCGGGCATCTTGCTCTGGCGGCGTTGCGTCATGCGTCCGTCCGAGGGACCTGACGCGATCACGTCTCTGTCAGCGGCGTTGCTCCGCCGAAGCCTTGCCCGAACTTGCCGAAAACGGGACGGCGATCGAGTTGGCGGCGACGTTTCGGAACAATCCCGATCGGGCGCTGGCTTTTGTCCGCTCGGCGCTCGCCTCGACCCCCTCCAGTGGCGGCCCAGGTAAGGCCCGTCTGGTCCTAGCCGTCGATCAGATGGAGGAACTCTTCACGACCGAAACGGAACCAGCCTCGCGCGCTTTGTTCGTGCGATTGCTTTCAGCGTTCGCCACTAGCGGACTTGTATGGGTGATCGCGACGATTCGCGGCGACTTCTTCCATCGGTGCGGCGAGGTCCCGGGTTTCTCGGCATTGAAGGATGGCCTGAGCAGCTACGAACTCTTGCCTCCGACCGGGGCCGAGATTTCGAAGATCATCCGTGAACCCGCAAGCGCGGCGGGCCTGCGCTTTGAGGAAACGAAAGACCGCGGCCGACTGGAGGACGTGCTTCAGGAGGCGACAGCGGCCGACCCCGGTTCCCTACCACTGCTCGAGTTCGTGCTCGAAGCACTTTACCAAGCCGGCCGAGCAGAACGCCTGCTTACCTTCGCAGCCTATCGTGCGCTTGGAGGCCTCGAGGGCGCGATCGCGCGGCGGGCCGACGAAGTGGTCGAGGCGTTGTCGCCCACGGTTCAGGATGCGCTGCCAACCGTCCTTCGCGCGCTGACGACGGTTCGTCTCGGCGACAATTCAGTCGCCGCGGCCCCGGCGGTCCGCGGCAACATGGCGCGAACGCCCGCACAAGCTGCACTTCTCGACGCGTTGATCGCGGCTCGGCTTCTCGTTTCCGACGAGAACCTTGAAGGGCAGGCAGTCGTCCGCGTCGCCCACGAGGCGCTTTTGAGCCGTTGGCCCCGCGCGCGCGACATCGTCAACGCTGATCGAAGTTTTCTGGAGACGCGTGCCCGGCTGCGAACCGATGCCGGCCGCTGGCATGCCGACAACAGGAATCCCGACCTGCTTCTGCCCGCCGGCATACGACTTGCCGAGGGCGAGGAATTGCTAGTGTCGCGGCGAGAGGACGTCGACGATCAAGTAGCTCAGTATGTAGAAGCATCATTGTTGGCTCAGATGGCGGTCGCGGAAAGGGAGCGACAGGCCGATCGTGCGCGCATAGAGGCCGAAGAGGCGACCAAACGGGAGCGCCTTGAGCGCGAAGCGGAACGCCGCAGCCTGGTGGCGGAAGCGGCGACACGGCTTGCGCGCCGCACGCGTTACGCCGCTATTGTCGCCTTTGCATTGGCGGTCGTGGCAGGCGCCGGCGCGATCGCCGGATTCTGGGGACAACACGAGGCCAGCCTTCAGGCAGAGCGCGCCGACGAGAATGCCCAGGAGGCAATAGCGGCGAGAGACCTCGCGCTGCGCAACCAGTCACGGTCGCTCTCGTCGATCTCGCTGCAACTGTCGTCCGCCGGGGACAGCGAGCTTGCCATCCTTCTGGCGCTGGAGGCCCTTCCCAAGAAGGGGGAAACGTCCGAACGGCCCTATGTGACCGAGGCCGAAGCCGCCCTGTTCAGAGCTCTGTCCGGGTATCAGGAACTCGCCGTCCTTCGCCATGAAGATGCCGTCACCCACGGCGCTTTCAGTCCGGAAGGAGACCGCGTCGTTACATCTTCCTTCGATCAGACCGCGCGAGTTTGGAACACCGCCGACGGAAAGGCGCTTGCCATCCTCAAGGGCCATAAAGGCGTGCTAAAGTTGGCAGTGTTCAGCCCGGACGGAAGACAAGTCCTCACTGGCTCGGTCGACGGCACTGCAAGGGTCTGGGATGCGGCGACCGGCAAGCAGCTCTACGTCCTCAATCAGACCGGTGACGTCCACGCCGCGATTTTCAGCCGCGACGGAACGCGGATCTTTACTGCTTCGGAGTTTGCCGCGCCGACGATCTGGAACGCTCGGGACGGCACCGAGATTGCCAGATTGCCGGGAGCCAGTTGGCAATCTACCGTTCTTGCGGTGAGTCCCGACGGTCAAATGCTTGCTTCCGTCCAGTTCCACGGAGACGTTCAAATTTGGAATGCGAACGACGGCACTCCGATCGGCACGATTCCGGTTCGCGGAGACAATGTTACTGGCATCGAGTTTAGTCCGAACGGGACCCAACTCCTGACCGTCGCCTGGACTGGCACGTCTCGTCTTTGGAGTCTGGCGGATCTGTCGGGACTTGCCGCTCTCCCCGGATCACCGAGTGCTGGCCATCAAGGGACCTTCAGTCACGATGGCCGCCTTGTGGCAGTCGTTGCCATCGACGGATCCGCCCGTCTTTGGAATACAAGGACAGGTGAGTTGATCCGCATATTCGGCCAAGAAACCAGGGCAAGCGCGCTCAATGCCGGAATCTCCTATCAATATCTCGACGTCAACGGCGCGTTCAGCCCTGACGGCGAACTTTTCGCCACCGCGTCGGTGAACGGCGTTTCCCGTATCTGGGACGTCAAGAGCGGCTCGCAGGTCTCGATCCTCCACGGGCATAGTGCGCTGATCGAGGAGGTCGCCTTCAGCCCCGATGGCCGTCGCCTTCTCACGGTGTCGCACGACGGAACCGCGCGCATCTGGGACGTCGACGGTGTGCTAACGACCACGTTGCGTCACGAAACCGCGCGCAGGTTCGCAGTATTCAGTGCTGACGGGGCGCGCGTCGTGACGGGAAGCGGTGTCGTGGGGCATGTCTGGGATGTTGCAAGTGGCAATTTGGTTGCGACGCTCGCGCCCGGCACGGAAGGCTTGCTTAAGCTTGCGGTATTCAGCCCTGATGGGCATCGTCTTGCCACGACGTCCAACGACGGCGTGGTTCGGCTGTGGGAGGCCAAAGGCGGTCGCGAAGCGGCAGCGCTGGAAGGTCATGATCCCAAGGTCGTCCAGGTCCAATTCAGTTCCGATGGCTCGTTCCTGGCATCCGCTTCGGTCGATGGAACTGTGCGGCTCTGGGACGCCTCGACCGGCGCTGCCAAGACAGTATTTCAAACCACAGCGGATTTGCAGGATGCCTTGTTCAGCCCGGATGGCAAGCTGGTCCTTGCGACGTTGAACGACAATACAGCGCGGCTTTGGAAGATGGACGGCACTGAGATCACAGGTGTTCCAGGACACGAGAACCGCATCAGCGCAGCGGCTTTCAGTCCCGACAGCCGATTGGTCGCCATTGGTTCTTCTGACGGAACGACGCAAATCTGGTCAGTCGCGGAAGGGGAAGCTGCCGCCACGTTGAAGGGACACGGCGGGCCGGTGACAAATGTTGCGTTCAGCAACGATGGCAGGTCGCTGGCAACTGCCTCACGAGATGGAACCGTTCGCATCTGGAGCGTCAAGGACGGGAAGAAAAGGGCTGTCCTCACGGGGGGCAGTGCCAGCATCGACAACGTCGCATTGAGTCCCAACGGACAATATGCGGTGACGTCGTCCTACCGTGAGCGGTCTGTCAGGCTGTGGTCTGCCGACACGGGTCAGCAACTCGCGCTCCTTGTTGGCCAGCATGACACCAGCACGATCGTCCCGGCGGTCACGCGGGCCGCATTCAATTCGGATGGCACACAGGTCGCGGCTGTCTCAGGCGGAGATAGCGTGCAGTTGATCCGCGTCTTCACGTCGCCAGAGGACCTCATCGCCTATGCTCAAGACGTCGTGCACCGAAAACTCACTTCTTGCGAGCGCAGGCGCTTCTTCCTGCCCGTGGCAGATGATGCCGAGGACTGCCCTAGCTAAGCTGGCGTTGCAGCAGTCGTGTCAGCAGCGAGATGAAACGAATCCAGAGGGTCCGAAGCTGGCGCTTAGCTGACATTCTTCCAACCGACCCCATACAAGCCATCCAAGAAAATAAGCCATGTGCTATACTGGATCGGGAGCGACCGTGATGGAACTGTTCGTCGACGACGCACAACTCAGTACGCGTCTGGAACCAGAAGACGATCCCGTCTTGCGACGGCACGGCAAAGGAGAAAAGCTCCGCGCCGACTACCCTTTGCCGATGACAATCGGGCCTTACGCAACCAGCTCCGTCTCAACCCGGAATTGATCGAGCCACTGCGTTGCTGGAAACTTCTCAAAGCCTGGCTCAACGATTTCCTCGATCGGGCGCTGGTGCCTTACCGCAGCGTCTACATCATTCAGCCCTACCGCGAGCAGGAGAACTGCTCATCCGCATGCCTCAACACGAAGGAGCACGACTGCGAGTGCTCGTGCATGGGGCGAGAACCATCGTGCCGGCAATGATTGAAGCTGGTCGAGGTGTCGGAGACCTTCGACACGCGGTAGAGCGAAGAATACCTCGCCTGTCGGCTGCTGACCGCGAATGATTTCTGACCCAACCGGCTCTAATATGAATAAACTAGACGAAACAATTGAAAGCTCCTGATACCCAAATGACAATCACTATTGCCTGGCTCCGAAGACAAGGGACTGCCGTCGAACTGTGTATGGCATCGGACAGCTGCCTGAGGAGCTACGGCGCGATGAACCAAGCACAAAAGATATTTCGTCTTATCCGTGGCGACTGTTGCCTTGCCTTCTGCGGAGATGCCCAGGTCGCATATCCGTTCTTCATTCAGGTCGGCACCGCCTTGGATAATCACATCAAGACGCGCACGCGCGCGCTCGATATCACCCACCTCACCTCGACGATCGGCAGGATGCTGAACAAGTTGATAGAGGCGTGGGACCTCCCGAAGCGGGAAAAGATTGAGCAGCTGGCAACGACACGAATTTTGGTCGGGGGCTGGTCGTGGGAAAATACGCGGTTCGACATCGGATACTTTAAGTGTGAGAGAAGCGGCCTGTTCAAATTTCATCATCAAAAGGCGAGGTCGAACCACCCTTGGCATGAAACGCAGAAATCGCTCGTGTTCCTTGGCGACTACGAGGATGACTATATGGCCAGCCTAGACGCCCTCCTGAGCAGCCGGTTCGAGCGACCAAAGGCCATCGACCAAAAGGTCACAATCAATTTTGATTACGAGCCAATTGAGGCTCTGAACGCCCTATTGGAACAACGACGACCGGACCATTCCGCGATCGGTGGTTCACCTCAACTGGTCAAAATATATCCTTTCAGCAACACGCTCCCATTTGTCATCCGCAACAGGCGAGGTCATTTTCTGATGGGACGCGCGCTTTTCGACTGGGAAAAAACGGAATACCCGATCCTTGATCTCACAGCTGACAAGGCGACCGTCCTTTATCCAATGGAGCGGATTCCGCTTCCGGCCGATCTGACCGACGTGGCACAGATCGCCGCGAAGCAAGACGCGGAGGCTAGCGCGCCCGCACGACCGGAAGTTCCATCCACTGAGTGGTGAAGCGTCGTGAGCGCTTCTTTAACTTGGTGCTTCAGCCACGTCACTCACGCACCCTGTAGCGGCCGGATAGAGGTTATGACGTCCCCAGCAATGGTCTGACCGCATCGAGCGCGGCACTGAGCCGCCGCGTCACGACGAACCAAACTGCTTGGCGAGGTCACGGAAAGTGCAGGTTCGAGCGACCAGGGTCGACATCGTTTTGGTGAATTGCATAGGTACGATCTTATCGGTGACGAGCGCGGCTTTCAACTTGATGTCTGTGACAGGAATCTTGGTTACCGCCGCCACGGCCGAAAGGTTGCCTCTGAGGAAGTCTACGCGATCGAGGTGCTTCTGGATCGGTGTGCGCTTCGTGTGACGGGTGCCCGTGGTGGTGTAATCGGCGAGGCGCTCGCCAATCTCACCGATTGTCCGATCGAGAAGCAGCCTTTTGCATTCGATGGCCCAGACCGCCCCGGTCTTTTTGTCCCAGGCCAGCACGTCCACATCGCCCAGCTCCTTCTTGCCACCGAACAGCGTCATCAGTTGGTCGGGTTGTGCATGAAGACCAATTTCCTGCAGCTTCGCCGCGACGGAATGATTGAAGGCATGGCCAAGCTCGTTGACGATCTTGCCGAGCCAGCGATCGACCTCCTTAGTGTCGAACATCTCGGCGCCCAGCCGACCGTCGACAAGACCGAACAGGCGAAAGACGACCTTGGAAATGAGCGCAGAGGCTACGAGCACTTCTGGGTCGTGGGTCTCGTCGATCTGGATGAGCGGACGCCGCGTCAGAGACAGCTTTCGGTTCATTCGCCAAGGCTGCCAGTCTCGCGCCGACGCGCCCTTCGGATTTCGCTGGCCCCACTCTGCTCGCGGCATCAGCGTGAGAGCGGAAAATGCACGCTCTGCATCAACGGCGCCGTCCATCTTACGGAAGAAGTCGAGCAATTCGCTCTTGCGCATGCTGAAACAGGCTTGTCCTACTTCGATCGCCATTTCGGCGAGGCCATGTGAGGTCGCAATGAGATGTTCCAGATCCATCCCGAACTCGGCCCGCATCGCAATCTTCAGGTCCGGATCGATCACCGGGGCCGATGGCAGCGGTGCACCGGGGGCGGGGATGTCGAACGACGTTGCGTATGAGTCAGCGGCCTCGTGGAAGGCGCGGTCGCCCTGGGCAAACATGTAGGGCACGTGGGTGTTTTCCCCAAAGCCCCTGTCGAACTGGAAGTCGCCGTTCGGCGCAACACTGAGTGGGCCCGTGGCGAGCCCATAAAAATGGGCATCACATTGACCGGCGCAGTCCAGCATCGCCGTGACCTCACCGATCAAGTCGTCGAGATCGATGTCGGTGCACGGCCGACCGCCCGTTGTCGGTGAAGTGCAGATTGCCATCTCGGCCAATGCTCGGCTCGCAACGCCGGCAGCCGATCTTCTGAGTTCGGCCTTGTTGCTCGCGTCCAGTACATCCGCTTGGTCGTCATGGAGTGCCCGCAAGGCGGCGGCAGTCTGCTGCCACTCCCGGCGGTCCCTGTCGATCGCCTCGTGGTTCAACAGCGCCCTGACGACGATCGAGCGCCGGTCCAGCTTCTCCAGCTTGTCCTTAATCCGCTCCCAGATTCTCAGCACCGCCGTCTGAAGCAGTGATCCGACATCGTTCGAAGTGACCTTCCCTGACGCTTTCGCTCCGGCGTCGAACGCCAGCCCAAGATGAGCCCAACCACGGTCCTCGTCGAACACGAAGCGGGGCGGCGGCAATGCCAGGGACGATCCGACGATGTCCGTTGCATCGCTCGCGGGAATTGCATGCGCGAAGCGGGCATCGGCCGAACGGGTCACCTCCTTGGCGAGGCGGTCCGCCCACTTCGTGTCCTGAGGCGTCCCCGCTAGTTCCGAGGCCGCGAGGGCCATGGAGGCGAGCAGTTGCGTCTCCGCGATGTTGGTCGCGTCCATGTAGCCACGCAGTGACGCGACGCCGGATCGAATGGCAATGACGTCGTCGACTATTGCGAACCGTGGACGCTCTGACGGCGTTGAATCGCTCATCGCCGCATCGGTCAGCTGATCGATGTCGGGAAATCTTAGCTGGAAGTGGATGGGTCGTTCAGGCAGGCCGGGCAGGAGCTCCTCGAGCCTCGGAGCGAGCCGTACGAGCCAGCGTTGTGCCGCGTCCCAGATCCTCGCGGAGAACGCCCTGTATGGTCCATCGACGATGGGCAACTCGACCCACCAAGCGCGGCTCGGGGTTTCCACCACCGCAAGGAACTCGCCGTTGAGGGCCTCGAACGGCGCGACGTAGAGCGGCAGGTTGCTGATCTCCTTGAAGTACGAGCTCGTGGAGCGCCGCTGCACCTCGACGAACCGGCTGACGGTCGGATCGACGACGAGATGGTAGTCCAGTACACTGCGGATGCGATGGCGCACTGCCGCCGCATAATCCGTCGCCAGCATTGCCAACGCGCCCCTTGGATATTTCCGGCTGCACGGGATCGAAGCCCTGCCTTTCGAGGTAGCCGTAAAGGTTCACGAAGTCGCCGACGCCATGGATCTCGTATCCCCGCTCATGCAGCCGCTCTTGGTGGGAGAGGATTTTCCACACGCGCTTAGCGTCGAAATCTGCGTCCCAACTCATGCGAAGCGCATCGCCGAGCCCCATGCTGATACGGTGCCATTCTGCGGGGCTTTCATCGAACCCCATGGCGATGCCTCGCCCGACGCCGCCATGGACGATCAGGGTCAGGCCCCGCCGATAGTCAGAAGAGGCCGAAAGCTGCTTTTCGAGCTGCCCGACGGCCCGAGCGCCGCGATCCAGGTCCTTGTCGTTCATTCCCTGCAGGCCGGTCGTCATTGCCTCCGAAAGCTCATCGGCGACTAATACGATCAATGCGTAACCGCCAAGATCGAATTCCGCCTTGACGACTGTCAGTTTCGATTCGGACGGCAGAGCCAGCACGGCCTGCTCGGACATCTGCATATTTTCCGCCAGGACTGCCTGCACGTCCAGCAGTTCGGCCCTGCGGATCGAAGCCTGCAACTCGACAAGGGCGCCCGCGGCAGCCGCCTTGTCGAGAATCAGTCGCCGGGCAGCCGCGCCTATCGCCGTCGGAAGCATGACCATCCAGCCGTGTTCATGTCTAAGCAGTGGAAACCGTTCGAGCGAGCTATTGGTCAGGGACTCGCTTGCCAGATTGGCCAGGTCATTCGCGTGGCCAACGAAAGGCGCAATATCGCGGGCGATAAGTCCCATCTCGAATATTTCTTGCAGATTGAAAGTGACAGCCTTCACCCCTGCCTCGACGTTCCTCGGTGCAACTTTGACCGGCGAGCCTGGCTGGGAGTTCGCTAGGATGTAGCGCACCACTCCGGCCTTCTGCGCCATTGCCTTGCCCAGTCGAAGCAGTGACATCACGGAGTGCATCGCCTCGCTCGCCCAGGCTTGCTCGCGCAACGGCAACAGCGCACCCATGATCCGCGCCAGATGATAGCCGTTGTCTTGCCAGGCTCCCTCGAGGATCGTGGCGCTACCGGACCATGACGGCACCACCGAACTGAACACGTCCTCGACCGGGTCTTCTCCGGAGCCGATGCCGTCCTTAAGGAGGATGTCATTCACCCATTCCCTAACCTGCAAGAGCGTGGGCCTCACAGTGCCTTTGCAGTTGAGGACTGCGAGGTGGATAAGAGCCTCGATGCGGAAAGTGGCGGCATGATTTTGTGGCTGGGTGAGAAGCCCGGCGAGGATTTCAACGACATGGCGCTGGCTGAACTTCGCCAGCCGAGCGCACAGTTTCGCCTGACGCTTCGCTAGTGCGTCCAAGCTAAAAATGTCGCCCGTTCGCGCTGCGGCGAACAGGGATGACAATGCGTCGATCGTCGGACCGTTGGCGGGCATGTTCTAATCCTTCAACACCTCGGCTCGCTGAATCGCGCCTGCGCGATCAGATGAGGCTGCTTTGTACCGGCGGCGGGCAGCGTCCTAACCCCGCGGCAACATCGTTAGATTCGTTTGCATCGCAAAGAGTTTTGGCGAGTCCTATCAAGAAGTCGCGCCGTCCCTCTGGTGTCAAACGGAAGGGTGACTACCGGCGACCAGACGAGGGATGCCAAAGCTAGCTTCGAAGGATAGTTTGCATCCGATCCGTCAACTGACGCTGGAGCTGTGCTAACCCCTCGGCGTTGTTGAGGTATGTAATGTGTCTAATATGCCGCAAGTCAAAGGGCACGTCGTCCGCATGCCGAGTAATCAGGATGACTTCGCGTCCTAGTGTGTGGGCTATTCCGGCTTCATAGAACACGTTTGGATTGCGACCAGAGAGATCGCAGATCACGATCCGAGATCGGTCTATCAGTGACACCACATCCTGGATAATGGTGTGATGCTCCCAAATGTTGTCGGCACGATTACATCTCATCCCCACAATAGCGACGGCCCCCGCGATAGCGTCGTAAACCGCAGCAAAACCGCCGCTGAATGGCATCATGGCTGAGGCCTGTAGCGGGTCAATGCGTGGGGGTGTCGAAACGGCGAAGACGGTCGGGACATTAATGGAAGGGGCACCAAGCAGCAGACGAATTACTGTGCGATATAGGTCGCCGTCCTTTACGCTCCAGCGTGTGTGTGTCCAATCGAAGCGAGCCCTGCCGGCGCCATGACCTGAAAGACCGATCTCTGTCGCCACGCTTTCAAGCCGGTCTTGAGTGATGATGGGCACCAAGGGGTCGTATTGATACCGCAGCCGCACGGTACTGTTTGACCTGCCAACCACCTGCATCGATCCAACTCGAGCTAGCTTATCTGGCTCGCGGCCCTCAGCCATGAACAGGGTAGGCAAAAGGGCCAGCCCTGGGTCAGAGGCATTGTCAGGCACGCGATCAGCCGGGAAATCTACTTCGCCCTGAGACACGTCCGGCCAGCCGTGACCCGAAATGATTCTATTGAAGGCCACTTTCACCCCTCCGAGCTCGTTGTCCGAACCTTCGCCGCGATTGACAATTGCCGGTGCGGCACTGGGTTCAGCTGCGGCCCAACCTTTGTGAGTTAAGCGATAGCATTGGTCGGGAAGATACTCCACTAAGCACTCGTCTTCGGCCTCAGCCAAGAGTGTTTCCACAGCATCTCCATTCTTCGCGCCGACGCGGCCCGCAAGTGCGCCTGCGTAGCCATAGAGCTCGCTTTGCATCATCTGGGAACATGTGAGCGTATGATCTTTTGACGCCGAAGGTGCCATCTTTCCTAGCTACACAGATGTCCGCTTAGGGGCGCGCTCATCGTTACGGCAACGACCGAGATGAGGCGCAAACGTGTCATCTCGCCTGTTCGCTCGAAGGCCGCTTTTGAGATTAGGGCTATGGTCTGCTCAACGACCGACATGAGGCGCATTTCAGTTCGCGGCCCCACCGGTATCGTGGGAGCCGCTTTTGGTCATACCTCGGTCGCCTCGGCTAGCTCTAAGGATCTTCTACATCTACACCGAGATACCGCACTGTATTCTCGATCTTGGTGTGCCGAGCAGGATCTGAACTGCACGCGGACTGACCGAACGCGGCTATTGCGGCCACACTTTGCACACCAGAAACGGACGCAGCCGGCTCGAAGTCGAGCGCCTATGGGACGGACGAGTGCTAGTCGACCACAAGCGTCAGCGGCGCTGCGGCAAATGCGGCAAGGAAGTTGGTAAGCCAGAGCTCCCTTGAGGCCAATTCGGTGCCTCTCCCCACAGGGCGCCATTTCCGTTAGGATGCTCCGAGATGGCGGGAGGTATGACCTGGATCGCGTTCACCGTAGAATGGCTACCATCCTTGCTGCCGACGCAGTTGGCTACAGCCGGCTGATTGGCAGAGACGAGGAAGGGACACTTGCCACCCTGCGGAAGCATCGTCAGATTATTGACCGACTGATAGAGGAACATCAGGGACGGGTGTTCGGGAGCGCTGGGGACAGCGTCATCGCCGAGTTCGCAAGCCCCGTCGAGGCGCTTCGATGCGCCACTGAAATCCAGTTCCAAGTCGGCAGACAAAATGCTGAGCTGCCCGAGTCGAGCCGCCTGCGCTTTCGCATCGGCATCAATCTCGGCGATGTTGTCGTAGAGGGCGACAATCTCATGGGCGACGGTGTGAACGTCGCCGCCCGTCTGGAGGCGCTGTCACCTCCAGGTGGAATATGCATTTCGGAAGCGGTCTACACGCAGGCCCGCGATCGGCTCTCGCTCGAATTCGTCGATCTTGGCGAACAAAGGATGAAGAACATCGCCCGGCCTGTGCACGCGTACCGCGTGCCTCTCGCTTCAGAGGAGCAGGTCACGTCGCCTTTTCGAGGTCTCAACCCCTTCGAGTTCGAAAACGCCGACCTCTTCTTTGGCCGAGCTCGGGCGACTGCTGCCTGCATCGAACGCCTGGAGCAGCAGGCCGCCAACGGCAAGGCATTCCTGCTCATCTATGGTATGAGCGGTTCCGGCAAGTCTTCTCTCCTTCGAGCAGGGCTGCTGCCTTCCATCACTCGAACCGGTGCAGCGGCTGGCATCAAGTTTTGGCGCCGCTGCCTAATCCGCCCTTCCGACGCCCCTGATGCGGTCGCCTCGCTGGCCGCTGGGCTGCTTCGCGAAGGCGCCCTGCCGGAGCTGGCTTGCGAACCGGCAGCGCTGGCTCAACTCTGTTGGAGTTCGCCTGATCGAGCTCTGGCGCTCGTCCGCCAGGCTCACGCCAAAGCGGCGGCCGCCACAGGTTCAGCCTCCTCACAAGTGCGATTGGTAGTGGCGATCGATCAGATGGAGGAGCTGTTCACGACGGAGCCGGCATCGCGCGAAGTGCTAGTACGGCTCCTCGCGGCACTCGCCAGCAGCGGACTGGTCTGGGTGATCGCGACTATCCGATCGGATTTCTTTCATCGTTGCGGCGAGGTCCCCGGTTTCTGGGCACTCAAGGATGGCCTCGGCAGCTATGAACTCCTGCCGCCGACCGGCGCTGAGATCGCCCAGATCATCCGCGAGCCGGCACGCACCGCCAGGCTGCGCTACGAGGAGACAGCCGAACGGGGCCGGCTGGATGATGTCCTGCAGGAGGCAGCAGCTGCTGATCCTAGATCTTTGCCGCTTCTCGAATTTGTGCTCGACGCTCTGTACGATGCGGGGCGAGAGCGCCGGATCCTCACCTTTGCTGCGTATCAGGCACTTGGCGGCTTGGAAGGGGCGATCGCGCGCCGCGCTGACGAAGTCGTAGACGCTCTCCCGCCGGACATCCAGGAGGAGCTACCAGTCGTATTGCGTGCCCTCACCACGGTGCGCCCAAGCGATGAGGCAGTTGCGGCGCGTCCGGCCTTGCGCGCGGAAGTCACGGGCACGCCTCAACGATTGGCTCTCGTTGAGGCGTTGGTCGCCGCTCGCCTTCTCGTCAGTGATGAGGATGCCGCAGGCCACGTCTACGTGCGCGTGGCACACGAAGCTTTGTTGAGCCGCTGGCCGCGCGCTAGCGACATTGTCATTGCGAACCGGAGCTTCCTCGAGACCCGCGCTCGGGTCGCGGCTGACGCCAACCGCTGGCATGCCGACAACCGGAACCGGGAGCTTCTCCTGCCGTCCGGCAAGCGGCTCGCCGAGGGCGAGGAATTGCTGCAGTCGAGACGGGTAGAAGTCGACGATCAGATCGTCGACTACATTGAGACGTCTTCGCGTGCTGAGGCGGATAGAGAGGAGAAGGACAGGCAGGCAGAGCGGGCACTCATCGAGGCGGCTGAAGCAGCAAAGCGCGAGCGCCTGGAGCGCGAGGCCGAGCGCCGCAGTCTTGCGGCCGCGGCTGCGAGCCGGCTCGCGCGACGCACGCGCTATGCGGCCATCGTCGCCACGGCGTTGGCCGTTATGGCCAGCGCAGGCGCGTTCTTCGGGTTCAGAGCACAACAGGCAGCAACACGGCAAGCCGAGTTGGCGATGGCCGCCAAAAAGGGGGCCCTTGAGGCGCGCGATCAGGCGCTGCGCAATCAGTCTCTTTCGCTTTCGTTTCTTTCGCAGCAGATCGCGGCGAGCGGCGATACGGAGGCCGCGATCCTGTTGGCGCTGGAGGCGCTGCCGAAGAGCGGATCGGGAGCCGCGCGGCCAAATCTCTTTGAAGCAGAGGCCGCACTTTTCAACGCTCTGTTGGCACACCGCCAAACGGCGGTGTTCAAACACGACGCCGGAGTGACGCAGGCAGCCTTCAATCGAACCGGCGATCGCATCGTCACTGCATCCTACGATAAGACCGCGCGCATTTGGGATGTCGCGAATGGTAAAGAGATTGCAATCCTGAAGGGCCACGAGGGACCTGTGGAGAGAGCCGGATTCAGTCCGGACGGACGCCGGGTCATTACAGCGGCAAGGGACGGGACCGCGCGCATCTGGGATGCCGACTCTGGAGCGCAGCTTTTTGTTCTTCAGCCGGTAGGCGGCTCCTTTCCTACAGCAGTCTTTGACCCAAGCGGCGAGCGCGTGCTGACCGCGGCCGGAAACAATCAGGCTTCGCTTTGGGACCCGCGAACTGGAACGAAGATCCTGAGCGTAGACAGCCGTGGAGACGGATTGGCTGGCTTCAGCCCGGATGGTCGCAGCTTTGCGACCTCAGAAGGACAGACCGTTTTCATCTGGAATGCGAAAGATGGCGCGCTGATCCATCAATGTTTTATTGGCAGCTTTGCATCCAAGCTCACATTCAGCCCGGATGGAAGTCGGCTGTTGGTAGGCACGTGGTACACAGTTTCATTTGACAGTGTCCCCGCGCTTTGGGACCCATCGAACGGAACCGAAATCGCAAGGCTCCTTGGCCACAAGAGCGACACCCAATTACAAGGCGCAACGTTCAGTCACGACGGCCGCCGAATTGCAACGGTATCACTCGATGGTAGCGCGCGTCTCTGGGACGGAAACTCTGGAGGGCTAATTGACGTGCTCGGCCAAGAGTCCCCGAACTTGAAACAGAGTGACGCCGGGGACGACCGTGATCAGGAAATGAACAGCGCTTTCAGCCCCGACGATCGCCTCCTGGCCACCGCTTCCATAAACGGTCCGTTACGGATTTGGGACGTCGGTCGAGCGTCGCTGTTCGCCACCATCGCTGGCCATCGTGCCTTGATCGAGCACCTTGAGTTCGACCCAGTCGGTAGCAATATTCTTCTCACGGCTTCACATGATGGCACCGCTCGCCTCTGGGACGTCGACGGAATTCTGACGACTACCCTGTCCAACGCAAATCGTCCCACCTTCGCGGTGTTCAGTCCCGACAATATGCATCTTCTGACTGGAGGCGGGGACAGCGCTGTGCACCTTTGGGATGTGGTAACCGGTCGCAAGCTGGCCGACCTCGATACGCACGAAATCGTCCAGAACGCAATGTTCAGCCCCGATGGAAGTCGCATTGCAACCGCATCCCTCGCGGGCCGAGTCCTCATCTTGGACGTCGCGAGCAGGAGCGAGATCGCACGGCTCAAATTTCCAGGCGGGCTGTTTCAAATTCAGTTCAGTCCGAAAGGAGACCTCCTGGAGGCGAGTTCGACCGACGGCACCGCGCGGTTGTGGAACGCGGCGACTGGCGCCGAGGTCTCCACTATCCAAACAAGTGCGCAGGTTGTTTTCGACCCGGACGGCGATCTCGTCCTCGCCGCGACCAGCGACAACGCCGCGCACCTGTTGAAAACGGACGGGACCGAACTGAAGAAACTGGTCGGACATGAGGGTCGAATAACCGGGGCAACGTTCAGTCCGGACGGCCAACTGGTCGCCACGGCCTCGCTCGACCACAGCGCGCGGATCTGGACAGTCAAGGACGGGAGCACCCTCGCCATCCTGAGTGGTCACCGCGATGAGCTCACCGAAGTCGAGTTCAGCTCGGATGGTCAGTCGCTTCTGACTGCCTCACGCGACGGCACCGCACGAATCTGGAGCGTCCTGGACGGAAAGGAAAGGCTCGTTCTCAGGGGGCACACCGGCGCAGCGACCAGTGCGCAATTCAGTCCTAACGGGCACTATGTCCTGACAGCCTCAACTCAGGACGGCACGGCCCGGCTCTGGGACGCGCGGACAGGACGCGAGATGGCAGTGCTTGCCAGTTCGAAGGATGAGCACAAGCGGTCGGCACCGATACGCGCGGCCTTCAATTCAGATGGAACGAGGGTCGTGATCGTGCCCTATGATGAAGACGTTCGCCTCATACGGGTTTTTCAGACACCCCAAGATCTCATCGATTGTAAGCGCTATTTTCGCTGCACGTTGACGCGAGCGCTTTCGACGGATGGCCTTCGAATCGGGAACGGTATCTGGTCTGATCAGGCTGCTGTTGCTTTGGCGAAGTTGAAGGGCAGCAGATCCTCGATGGCTGCGTTCTCGGGGCGCTGAGGTAGTTCAGTGAGGACGTGGCGCAGCCACGCTAACGGCTCGACGCCACAGGCGCGGCAGGTCAACATCAGGCTGTAGATGACGGCGCTGGCCCTGGCTCCGTCGACGGTATCGCTGAACAGCCAACTTTTCCGGCCAGTGGCAAAGATTCTGATGTCACGCTCGAGAAGATTGTTGTCGATCGGCATGCTGCCGTCCTCGGTGTAACGAGTCAGATATCCCCATTGGTTCAGGGTGTAGGAGACGGCGTCGCCGAGCTTGCTGTCCGGCAAGACTTTTGGGGCGATGTCGTCGAGCCATGCCTTGAGAGCATGGAGGATCGGGACACTATGTTGCTGGCGGAAGTGGCGAATGCAGTGATCTCGCGTTTCGCCGTCATCGGGGATTTCGTTCCGCGCCTGCCTTTCAACCCGATAGAGCTGTTCAAAGAACCGGAGCGCCTGTTCCGGCGGGCCGCCGCCTTTCTTCCTCGCCTTTAGGGCATCGACGAAGCGCCGCCTGGAATGGGCCATGCAGCCAAGATGCGTTGCCCCTTCCAGCGTGCGCCAGGCGGAATAACCGTCACTCATCACGATGCCGCGGTAATCGCCCAAGAAGGTCTGCGGGTGTATCTGGCCGCGACCCGGCTGATAATCGAGCAGCACGATCGGCTCGTCACTGTCGTGGCCACTCCGGTATGCCCACATGTACGAGGTGCTGGTGGCCTCTCTGTCCATTTCCTTCAGCACCTGGACCGTGGTCTCGTCGCCATGGATGAGGGGCTGCGATCTGAGCCGCAGCTTCAGCACGTCATAGATGCGGGCGAGATGCTTTTCGCTCGAGCCGATCACCCAGTGACCCAGAGCGCCACGGCTGACAGGAACGCCCGCGCGCTCGAAGGCCTGCGCCAGGCGGTAGAGCGGTGTGCCGTCGACGTATTTGTGAACGAGCGCGAAGGCCAGCGTCGAAGCCGTGGCGATGCTGCCAGGCAAGGGTTGCGCGGGCATCGGCGCGGTCACGACCGGCGTGTTGATGCCGGTACGGTCGCAATGACGGCAAGCATATTTGAACCGCACATTCTGCAGGACCTTCGCCTTCACCTCGATATGAAGTTGCTCGGTAACGGCCTCGCCCATGCGATGCATCTGGTGACGGCAGCAAGGACAAGCCTTCTGATCGTCGGGAAGGTCATACTCGACGCGCTCGCGCGGCAGGTTTTCCGGCAAGGCCTTGCGGCCGCGCTTCTTTCCCGTCGCCCCTTCGCTCGCCGGCAAGCCCGTGTCCGGCAGGACAACGACGCCGCCATCTTCGTTGTCGGCGGCGTCCTCATCCGCGGCCTGTTCGGCTTCATTGAAGAGGCGGTCAATGTGCTTTTCACTGCGCGGCGCAAAACGATGCAGTCGTGCAAGCGCCAGCTCTTCCTCGAGTTTGACGACGCGTTCGGTGAGTTGACGGTTCTGCGCCTGCAGCGCAGCAATACGCGCCATCAACGCTTCAACAGTCGGTTCGCCGGGTCGATTCATCAGATTCTTGAATCGAAAGCATGCCGCCGCGTCAACCGCTCAATTCGAGAGCCCTCAACCGGCAACCTGATATTGCCGCACCGGATGGCGGACCATCGCATCGATGTCGATGCCGTCGAGGATCCAGTGCAATTGCTCGGTCGTAAGCGTGACCACCGCTGCCTCCCGGCGCGGCCACCGGAACTTGTCCTCGGTCAGCCGCTTCATTACCAGCACAAAGCCCGACCGATCGAAGAACAGGAGCTTCATCCGGTCGCGACGGCGATTGCAGAACGCAAAAACCGCCGGAGCAAACGGATCGAGCGCCATCGTCTCTTGGACCAGAACCGCAAGGCTGTTGATGCCGGCCCGGAAGTCGATCGGCTCGCGGTGCAGGTAGACTTTCAGGTCAGCGCCCAGTCTGAACATGACCCAGTGCTCCGATGGTCGCCGTCAACGCATCCACATCACCGCATTCCAGCGTCAACTTCACGCCGTTCGGCAGCGACGCGCTCACCTTGGCTGGAGAGGAAAAAGGCGCTGTCCTTTTCGATGCCGACCTACGTGCCCCATC